>NZ_JAHPTU010000003.1:0-340374 GCF_025514355.1 Acinetobacter sp. WU_MDCI_Abxe161 | reverse complement strand
GGCGAAATTGGTAGACGCACTGGATTTAGGTTCCAGCGCCGCAAGGTGTAAGAGTTCGAGTCTCTTCGCCCCCACCACTTTAAGTTAGAAACTTAAGGTTGATGTAGATGTTAAGTCATCTAGATCTTGGAAGAGGATTGGTGTAATGGTAGCATGACGGTCTCCAAAACCGTTCGTCAAGGTTCGAGTCCTTGATCCTCTGCCACATTTATTTTAAATAAATGTCCCAGATGGGGGCGTGGCGAAATTGGTAGACGCACTGGATTTAGGTTCCAGCGCCGCAAGGTGTAAGAGTTCGAGTCTCTTCGCCCCCACCATTGAAAGAAGCAAGACAATGATCTTGCTTTTTTTATGATTAAATCTAATGGGTTTAGTCATAAATATAGAGGATTGATGTAATGGTAGCATGACGGTCTCCAAAACCGTTCGTCAAGGTTCGAGTCCTTGATCCTCTGCCATTGAATAAAAGATGAAGCTCCTATTTAGGAGTTTTTTTATTATCTATAATTTTTAGAGATAAATTTTTATTGGCGATTGAAATAATTTTATAAATAGATATTTCGATTTCTGTTTTTGCATGGTTGTATATTAAATAATAGATTATTCTTTACTTAGACAATATGCTGAATTTCTTAATATTTTTTTAAGCTATTGTTTTCTATTTATTTAAGTTACGTTTTGGAAATTATTTAAATAAAAGCCTTGAATACAAATTTATTTCCTGTATGATTTAGTTAACTAGAAAAAAGTCTTGTTAGTAAATCTTCTTTTAAGTATCGTAGTTTTAGTCATAATCCTTCGTTTTTTAAGATATTAAGCTCAATTTGTTATTCTTTTTTCAAAGTTATGATAGGGTCATTATTTGTTTAATGATTCTAAAATATTAGAAATCAGTAGGATATATCATGTCTAATACAGTAAGTGGTACAGTTAAGTGGTTTAACGAAACTAAAGGTTTCGGTTTCATTCAACAAGATAATGGTCCAGATGTGTTTGCTCACTTCAAAGAAATTTCTGGTTCAGGTTTCAAAACTTTGCACGAAGGTCAACGTGTAACGTTTACTGTTACTCAAGGGCAAAAAGGCCCAAATGCTGTAAATATTATTCCACAATAATATACAGCAAACAAAAAAAGCACTTTTTAGTGCTTTTTTTTATTTTGGCTTTAAAGTAATTGATTGATGTTTTTTAAAGCCTTAAAGCCCTAAATAAGAGGGCTTTTTATTTTTATATAAAAATTAATATTTAATTATAAGTACATGTAATTACTCATTTAATTTTAATGTAAACTTTAAAATATATGTGAAAAATAAATTATTAGTAACAGATGTATGTTAGATTAAAAAATCTTTAAATAAAGAAATTTTATATTTCACGGAATTGCTAATGAACGTTCGCCTGTGTTATGCCAGTCAACGAAACGAAAAAAATGAAGATTTGTTGCAAGATCTACGTGATATTTTGACAGAAGCTAGAGATTTCAATGATTTGAATCAAATTTGTGGCGTACTCTATTATGCTGATAATGCTTTCTTTCAATGTTTAGAAGGTGAACAAGAGATAGTTGAAACATTATTTGAAAAAATTGCAAATGATGAAAGACACCACAATGTTAAATGGTTGTGCACATATTCCATTGAACAAAACTCTTTTAAAAAATGGTCAATGAAATATGTGCAACGCAATACCAATATTGAATCTTTCTTTCTAAAAATGGGAGAAACTACTTTTAATCCGATTCGTCTTGATGAGCAAAATTTAAAAGCTTTCATCAAAGAATTAGTTATTGCTGAGCAAACCAAAATTAAGACAGTTAAGAGAGTAGGTATGGTGAATCGGGGTGTGAACCCGTTTTAGCTATTTGGCTATTATACCGATATGGATGGTCTTGAGTTTAGGTAGTATTCTAGTCATCACTAAATATACAATAACTGTAGTTGCAAGCATCCATATCACTTCTAGGCTTTGACTAATGACAAACATTGCCCAATAAAAAAGGCCAAATAAAGCAAGGCACAGTCCACTACCTTTGAAATACCAAGTAATAAATATCCCAAACAGCGTGGAAGAAAGAAGGAGATTAATCGTCTCATTCATTCCTATATAGTTAAAAAGAATAATCAGTAAGCATAAAGCTAACATTGATAGTAAATATACAAATATATTTTTTGCAATAAACATTTTCTATACCCTATCTGATGATTAAAAAATTATCTTTCCTCTGTTTCCAGAGGAAAGATAGTACATATTAATTTTTTGAGATTCTTTTTCTATTATTAAGAGTTTTTCTATTAATAAAGATGACTTTATCATTTTCTCCAGATCTCTTTATTAATATTAAGCTTTCTATTTAATAGGAAAGAGTGCTTATATGTACTGAAATTAATTATAAGAAAAACAATGAGTTGTATTGTAAGTTTTAGCTTACATAGTTGTGAGAGAATACCTACATTTGTTCAAAAAATAATCAAAATTTACAAAGCTGATTTTATGTTAAATATATATTTTTCATAAGGTTATATTGATTTAAGGAGTAAGCCAAGCTTTACATAAATAACAAAAAGTAACATCGGTTTTTATGTTTTTTTAAATAAAAAGAATAAACAAAAAATATTATTGTTAAAAAACAATTGTGATGAATACTTGAATTTATAATTATGAAGTTTTTTTATTTGAATAATTACATTAATAATCGTAAATAATGAAAATATAGTGAGATTTCTTATTTTATCGGCTTCACTAAAGAGCAACTATAAGATGAGTTAATTTAAACTATTAATCTTAAAGATTTGTGCAGATTTTTCTATAGGCGGCGGGAGTTAAACCATAGCAACGCTTAAACCAGCGGCTCAAATGGCTTTGATCGGCAAAACATAAATCTGAAGCAACTTGTGCAGGTGAGATGCTTCTGGAAAGTAGCTCTCTTGCTCGTGTAAGTCTGAGTTGAATCAGATATTGGTGAGGAGCCAAGTGAAAGGCAGCTTTAAAAATACGGTGAATATGATATCGGTCTAGACCGATCATATTTGAAATCTCTTCTAATCCAATATCATCAAATAAATGGTCATGCAGAATATCTCGGATTTGGTGGGCGATCTGAGGACCATGCATAGACGATGTTTGTTGAGCTCTTTTTAACCATTTCCCTTGGGCAATATATTGAATTAGCAAGTCCAGACTATTGTCTTTCACAATATTCATTTCTTTATAATGCAAATGCTGAAATGCTTGTGACGTAATAATTGCAAGTTGCTCATCGGACTTTAATGGTGCATCAATGACTAACTCGTAATGATCAGGACTGTTATGAAATAAGCCCTGAATACGTTGTTTCAACCATTCCGGGTGCAGATAAAGCATTTGATAGGTAAAGCCATCAGAGGCAGGGGCATTTCCATCATGAATTTCTTCTGGTTCAAGCATAAAGACTTGTCCAGCATGACTATTAATTTGTTTTTTACGACAATGAAATTGCTGAACACCAGATTCGGTTACGCCAATTAAATAACTTGAATGCCAATGAGGGTCATAGGCATGACCCGTAAAATGGGCACGGATTGTTTCGATACCAGTATTGGTATCTTTTGAAATATCCACCCAGTTACCCATAATCTTTGACCCGTAAATTTTTAACTTTTGCCTCTAGAACGTTACAAAAGAGATCAACGCAGTTCTAGAAGATTTGTGCAAAACTTTAAAAATTTAGTGAGAATTAAAGCCAATCTAAGTTGATTAGACTGGTTTTCGCTAATATTTGAATGGATTAATCTGAGCGCTCGACTAACCATTGATTCACTTCTGGCCAGACTGTAGTCGGTGCTTGGCTACCCGAAACGACACCCATATGGCCACCCGGTACGACTTTAAAGGTTTTGTCTTCGCTACTAATCAAATCCATAAGCGGCTTAACAGCCTCAGTGGTCACGATAATATCTGTGCTTCCACCTACTGCGAGTACTGAACATTCAATATCTTTTAGATAAGCTGTAAGCTCACCAAACTTAACGACGCCTTTAGACAGTTCATTATCAATCCAGAAGCGGAGAATAATATCGCGCATGACTCCACCTGGGTAAGCCAGCATATTATCGATAAATGAACTTGAAGTTGCATGGTCGACAATAAACTCTCGGTTATCAAGATTCTTAAAAAGTTCCCAATATGTTTTCAGATTTCCAATCGGGTCGGTTAATTTAAAACCAAGGGTATTTTGCCAGCCGTGGATATGAAATGCTTCACTTGGTACATGATGGCGAATACGAAACGGCGTATGCTTACGAACCCATTCGGCAGGTTTGGTAAGACTACCGTAGAGTTTCCCCATATAACCCGCTTTATGTGTGTCGATAGGGGAAGCAAGAATAATGAGGTTTTTAATATCTTTATCTTTGTACAATGCGGTATAGCAGAGTGAAAGTGCACCGCCTAAACTCCAACCATGTAAAGAAAGCTGTTGTTGACCGCTGTGCAAGCGAACTTGCTTTAACATCTCTGGCATGAAAACTTTAATATAAGTGCCGAAGTTATATTTTGCTTGGTGCCGAGTTGGGACACCCCAGTCGATTAAATAGACATCAAAACCTTGCGCTAAAAAATAGCGTACAAAACTGCGCGTAGGAAACAAATCATAAATGAGCATGTTCACTGCTAGCGGTGGAACGATCACTAACGGTACGCGATGTTTAGGTGTAGATGTGTCAGTCTCATTTCTATAGTGGCGTAAGCTAATAATTTCATGCTTATAAATCACATCAAAAGGTGTTTTTCCTGACAAGGCAATTTGAGGGCCTCGGAAAAAGAGATCTGATGCATTGATCAGCATGTGAGGTATTTTTTGACCAGCACGTGTCTGAAGAGATTTTTTAATAGATTGTAGCTGTGGAACGTTCTGACGAACTTTAAGCAATAAACTCATTGAATATAAAACCTATAAAGATGTTGCCCAGAGCAGTGACGAGCTGGTCTTTTACGGATATTAAATGGAATAAAAGATGAGTTCAGTGACCCAAAAGACAGGATTTTCTGTTTAAGATATCAAGAGAATATTATTTTTAATCAAGGGTTGTTTTATTTAAGTTATTAAAAATAAATAATTAAATGGTTTTAAGATCAAAAAGTAATGTAAAATATTAAAAATTTAAGCTATTTTTAAGAATAATAAAAAAATATTGGTAGCGTAGTTTTGTAAAGTTTATTTGTGTTTTTTTTACATATTAAAAATAAAAATATAATTATTTTACAATCCGTTAGGAATGTTATTAGAAAGTAGTATATATGGAATTTGTTTTTAATGGTTTTTATACACTAATTTCGGCGGTTATCGTCTTATTGTTGGGCCGCTTTCTTGTTAATCGGATTGATTTTTTAAAACGCTACAATATTCCCGAACCTGTAGCCGGTGGTTTGGTGGCTGCTGTAGTTTCTTTACTCATCCACACTTTGTGGGGGTACAGCATTGTTTTTAGTAGTGAACTACAAACCAGCTTTATGCTCGTGTTCTTCGCTTCTATTGGTTTAAGTGCTAATTTTATGAAGCTGAAAGAAGGTGGTATGGCTTTAGTCATCTTCTTGGTTTGTGTAGCGTCATTTATTGTTGTGCAAAATGCTGTAGGTATGAGTCTTGCGACTTTACTCGGTCTTGATCCACTCATTGGTTTAATTGCGGGTTCAATTACCTTAACAGGTGGTCATGGTACAGCTGGTGCATGGGGTGAAATTTTAGAAACCCAACATGGTATTCAAGGTGCTTTAGCATTAGGGATGGCGAGTGCTACTTTTGGTTTGATTATTGGTGGTGTGATTGGTGGTCCTTTAGCAAAATTGCTTATCAACCGTTATGGCCTTGCTCAAGCAAAAACCAATGCTGAAATTCAAAATCGTGATACGCATCTTGAACAAAACTCAGATGATCTTGCACCGTTTGAAAACCCGCATCAAGTTCGTTTAATTACAGCAGACAATGCGATTACTACGCTGGGTATGTTTGCAGCCTGTTTAGCATTTGCTGAATTTATGACGGGCTTTAGTAAGGGAACATGGTTTGAGTTACCAACTTTCGTTTGGGCGCTTGGTGGCGGCGTTATCTTAAGAAATATTTTAGAGAGCGTGCTGAAAATTGATATTTTCGACCGTGCGATTGATGTATTTGGTAATGCATCGTTATCACTCTATTTAGCAATGGCATTGCTTTCATTAAAGCTTTGGCAACTTGCCGACTTAGCTGGCCCGTTAGTTGTAATTTTGGGTGCTCAAACAATTACGATGGCGCTATATGCAGCATTTGTGACATTCCGTGTTATGGGCAAAAACTATGATGCAGCAGTGTTATCAGCAGGTCATTGTGGTTTCGGTATGGGGGCAACACCAACCGCCGTTGCAAATATGCAAGCCATTACCAACATGTATGGTCCATCGCATAAGGCCTTTTTGATTGTTCCACTTTGTGGGGCATTCTTTGTCGACTTAATTAATGCAACAGTTATTCAGCTCATGTTGAAATTTATTGCTTAATTTAAAAAAGCCCGTAAGGGCTTTTTTTATGGGTGCTTGTCTATGAATATTTGATTTGTATCTATAGGCCCAATTTTTCTTTTCGGAGGATTTAAGCCATTTTATTTTTAGGATACTTTTTCTCAAAACTAATAATCGCCCTTACACCAAGTTTCACTTAGAATAATTTGCAGATAAATAAAATGAGAAATGTATGAGCTCAGAAGCGCATTCAATTAGCTTGGTTGCCCCAGTGGTTTTATTGGCAGCGGCTGTCATTGCAGTTCCTATTTTTAAACGTATTGGTTTGGGTTCAGTATTAGGTTACTTAATTGCAGGGCTGATTATTGGCCCATTCGGTTTTGCTTTTTTTCAAGATTCTGCCGCAATTTTGCATATTGCCGAGTTGGGCATTGTGATGTACCTATTTGTGATTGGTTTGGAAATGCAACCATCACATTTGTGGAGTCTTAGACGCGAAATTTTTGGTCTAGGTACACTACAGATCATTATTTGTGCACTGGCTTTGACTGGCGTAGGGCTATTATTTGGTTTTACGTGGCAAGTCGCTTTTATTGGTGCCGCAGGGTTCGTCTTAACGTCGACTGCGATTGTGATGCAATTATTGGGTGACCGCGGTGATTTGACTCAGCCACGTGGGCAAAAGATTGTAGCCATCTTACTATTTGAAGATTTATTAATTGTACCATTACTGGCTATTGTCGCTTTTATGGCACCGAATCACGTAATTGAAAGCACATCGGTACGTTTGGAAAATATAGGAATTGGTTTAATCGCAATTGCAGGTCTTATTGCGGCAGGGTATTGGTTACTTAATCCATTATTTAGGCTCTTGGCTGCTGCCAAAGCCCGAGAAGTCATGACTGCCGCTGCATTATTGGTGGTGTTGGGCGCAGCGCTACTCATGCAAGTCAGCGGTTTGTCCATGGCGATGGGTGCTTTTTTAGCGGGTGTACTTTTATCTGAATCAACATTTAGACATCAAATTGAAGCGGATATTGAACCATTCCGAGGAATCTTGTTAGGTCTGTTTTTCCTTGGCGTGGGTATGTCGTTGGATTTATCAGTTGTCGCTCAAAACTGGCAGCTTATTGTGAGTGGCGTAGTTGCTCTAATGTTTGTCAAAGCGCTCATGATTTATATAGTAGCCCGTATAACTAAAAGTCCTCACACAGAAGCCTTAGATCGCGCTTTGCTCATGGCTCAAGGAGGCGAGTTTGCCTTTGTACTTTTCTCTGCCGCACTCAGTGCACAAGTCATCGATAGTACGGTTAAATCTAATCTCACCGCTATTGTTGTGCTTTCAATGGTGTTGACGCCAATTGTAGGTATTATTTTTAAACGTTTCACTCAGACCAAAGCCAATATTTCACTAGAAAACGTGAATGTTGCTGACGGATTAAGCGGCAGTGTTTTAATGATTGGATTTGGACGCTTTGGGCAGGTAACTAGTCAGCTTTTATTGGCAAGAGGCGTAGATGTCACCATTATTGATAATAATACTGACATGATTCAAAACGCTGAAAAATTTGGTTTTAAAATTTATTATGGCGATGGCTGTCGCTTGGATATTCTGCATGCTTCTGGTGCAGCAACAGCGCAAGCGATTGTGGTGTGTGTAGACAGTAAGGAAACGACCAATCGAATTGTAGAACTCGTTAGCCATGAGTTTCCTTTAGCGAAATTATTAGTCCGTTCATATGACCGCGAGCATTCACTGCATTTAGTCAAACAAAAAGTAGACTTTATGATTCGTGAAACGTTTGAATCTGCAATTAAGTTTGGCGAAGTGATTTTACAAGAACTTGGCGTAGATGAAGACGAAGTCGTAAGAATTAGCGAAGAAATTCGAGATCTTGATAATGAGCGATTTGAAACTGAAATTGCAGCAGACGATGTATATGCCGGAGTTGGTTTGCAATATACACATGCTCATCATCCACGACCAACTGCGCCGTTAATTCGACCGAAACAAGAAGGGCGGATTTTAAACAAAGAAGATGCCTCCGATAATGAGAGTCTTAATTAGCATAAAAATATCTATAAAAGTTCTGTTTAGAAGCACTTCTACAAAATCATTATAAGTGATCTAAGGAGGAGTGCCTTTAAAATATGCATCCCTTTAAAGCGGGAGCGACTTCTGCAAAAATTACATTTTATGTATCAAGTTTATTTTGGGGAAAATTACGGTATTTTTTAATTGAATTGTCATAAAGAAAGGCTAATTTAAACTCATAACAAAAATTGATGAAGATTGTTGCGAACAATAAAATCAAACGCAATTTTCACAGACGTGGTCGTGAGGTAATTAGGGCTAATTCGAAAGAGTTGGCTTTTTTGTTTTAATCAATTTTTTCTGCAAACGATATTTTTGGTTGAAATGTTTAGCTTCTTTAAAGTTAAACTTGGTTATTATTAAGATGCAATATCTAATTGAATTAAAATAATAATTTTTCAGATATTTTTTATCCCACAGTAAATTGACGGTCTAAAATTTAAAGATTATCCTTCTTTTTTTTATGGCAAAACGAAAGTAGGACACTTTAGGGTGTGCTAGGGTCTAACTAGTCTGTCAACCTTCTTTCGTTTTGTCGCCATTATTTAGCATTAATGCAAAATCGTTAAATTTAATTTGAATCTATATTTAGCTTGACTATCTAATTGAATGAAAAACAATAATTATTTAACTATTTTCTATTCAACCTTACATTGACACTCTAAACCTTGCCGATTATCCTTTGCCTGCTGGCCACATTGCCAGTCAGCTTTTGACAGAGCTGGTACAAAAGGCGCACAACAACGTATTATTTCGTTTTGTGCGTTCTCCTAAGTCACGCCTTTATGGTGAGGCTAGGAGGGGCACGCTTGCGTGCGCTGGTTTCCTTTTGTACCAGTCTGTCAACCCTTCTAGTCTTGCCACCATTATTTGACAGTAATTGGTAAGACTCTTTTAAATCAAAAGGAGTTCGCTCATGCGTACTAATTTTTTTCTTTATTGGTCTTTGCCAAATTCTCTCTATCCATACCACTTAAACAGTCTTTAAAACGGCTTAATCGACTCTAGGTTTCGACACCTTAAGAATCAGTACGACTAAAACATAGCAACAATAAACCAGAGATAGGCGAGCACACTATTATTGTGCGGCTTTTGCATGCCTGTATTTAGCACTCATTTTAAGAGTGACGGCATTTTTCTCTCTTTTATATACAACAAAAAATTATTTTAAGCGGTATACATGAAAAATTTAGAATCTTCATTTAGAGCACTCAAAGTGCTTCACACAGCAAAAGACTTATTTAATTTATATGGATTTAATAAGGTGGGTATTGACCGCATTATTGCTGAGGCCAAAATTCCCAAAGCCACTTTCTATAACATCTTTCATTCAAAAGCACGACTCATCGAGATGAGTCTCACTTTTCAAACAGATGCACTCAAAGTAAAAGTACTTTCAATTTTCAATTCTTATCGTGAGCAAATGGTGCTCGATAAACTCAAGGAAATTTATTTTCTGCATGCCCATCTAGAGGGATTTTACCATTTGCCATTTAAAGCCATTTTTGAAATTGAAAAGCTCTATCCCAATGCCTATAAGGTGGTAATTGATTATCGTAAATGGTTAATTAATGAAATTTATAAGCTGCTTTTAACGCTAAAATCGACTGCCTCAGTCCAAGATGCCTATATGTTTTTATTTTTGATTGATGGGGCAATGGTTCAGCTTGCAGGGGAGAATCAGAGAGATGATCGAGATAAGCTGTGGGATTACTTTTTACTGATGATTTCTTTGGTTTAAATCAATTAAAGCCCCTTTTTAAGAAAGGGGTTTCTTATATACTTTTCTGTTATTTATATAATTTAATAAACTAGACCGTAGAGTCGTTATTCAATTTTCTCTTGAAGAAATGAGATTAGTTTGGCACATTGCTTAGACGTAGAATTTTATGCAAGCGTTGTAGCAAGCAGTTCTGACACAGTAAAAATTATAAATTTCAGAGTATAACTATGCGGCTTAAAGAATTAGCGGGTTGTGAGGAGTGCGATACAGTCTATCGTAGAACCCCGCTTGCTTATGGAAAAAGAGCTTATTGCGTATGTTGCGGCGCTGAACTCTATCGGCACACCAAGCCTTTTTCGACATTACTGGCTTTAATCTTAACGGCATTAATCGTATTTATTCTTGCCAATAGCTTTCCTATCGTAAAAATTGAATTGCAGGGAAATATCTCTGAAACTACCTTACTTGGTGCGGTTTGGGTAATGTTTCATTATGATCGGGCTTTCGTTGGCGTACTCATCTTAATTACTACTTTTATTGTGCCGCTTTCCTATCTTTTATTACTTTCCTATGTGTTAGGTACAGTGAGTATATTGAAGAGAAGACCCGCATTTTTGGTGATTGCCTTACGCACACTTTTTTTTATGAGAGTGTGGGGAATGGTTGAGGTGTTTTTAATCGGGATTTTGGTCACGCTCGTAAAGTTAATAGGAATGGTCTTAGTCATTCCCGAGATTGCTTTATGGGCATTTGCGATCTTGAGTGTGTTGTTGGTTTATATTACTTCTATAAAGGTGAGTGATATATGGAATGAAATTGATAGGTCACTGCCATGAAAACGATAAAAAACGTGACCCCAACAAAAAGCTCGCAACAAGGTTCGATAATTAAGCAATATCCAAGAGCTAAAGACCTGTCATTAATTGTGTGTCACTGCTGTGGTGTCGTAAATTCTGCTCAAAATGAAAAAAGACATCTACCCCAAAGCCATCAGGAGTTACGTTGTATTCGCTGTAATAGCGTACTGCATTCACGTAAGCCAGCGAGTTTAAACCGAACTTTTGCCTTAGTGGTGGCTGCAACTATTCTTTATATTCCAGCCAATGTACTTCCAATGACAGTAACTGACTCACTTTTAGGTAGTCAGCAAGATACCATCATGAGTGGTGTCATTTACTTCTGGAAAAGCGGAGACTATCTGGTATCTGTGGTCATTTTCATGGCCAGTATTTTTATTCCCATGTTGAAGCTACTGATTTTGTATTTTTTATTGGTAGCGGTATATCTTCAACAATCAGCAGCTTGGAAGTTTTTACCTGAGCAATGCGTTAAATTATATCGAATTGTCGAATTTATCGGTCGTTGGTCAATGATTGATGTGTTTGTGGTGGCACTATTAACAGCGCTTATTCAGATTCAATCGCTTGCTACTATTTTAGCAGGGCCGGGTTCGATTGCTTTTGGTGCGGTTGTGGTGTTAACCATGTTTGCATCTTTAAGTTTTGACCCACGACTTATTTGGGATAACTTTTACGCATCTCAAAATACAAATAAACCTTCTTCTTTTACTTCAGAAAAACCAACGATTATTCAGGCAGAACACCCGCCGTTGAATAATGATTCCATTAATCCAAGTCAATAAAAGAACAATGAGTATGTCTGAAAATGAAATAACCCCTGGTAACTCAGATCGTCGTGATACCGATATTGAACTGGATAGCATGAATGATTTACCAGAACCTCAAGAAAAGAAAAGTCGGTGGAAGCCTCTTTTAATTTGGCTTATTCCATTGATTGCTCTTTTAATCGCGCTTTCATTAGCGATAAAAGCGCTCTTGTCTCACGGCCCTACAATTGACGTCTCTTTTAGGACGGCTGAGGGACTGGTTGCTGGTAAAACAACGGTCCGCTATAAACAGGTGGATATTGGTTTAGTACGACAGATTGATCTTTCAGAAGACCGCTCACACGTGATTGCTAGAATTGATTTGCGTAAAGACGCGAGTAACTTTGCAGCAAAAGATTCACGGTTTTGGGTTGTGCGACCACGTATTGGGACGAGTGGGGTTTCGGGCATCGATACTTTATTGTCAGGTTCATATATTGAAGTGGATGGAGGTAAGTCTGAGGAGAAAAAACTTGAATTTACTGGGTTAGAGATACCGCCAGTTATATCTTCAGATGTGCCCGGGAAAATATTTTTCTTAAATGCAGACGATTTGGGATCTTTAGATGTTGGTTCTCCAATTTATTATCGTCGAATTAATGTGGGACAAATTACAGCTTATAAATTATCTGATGATGGTAAAACTGTAGAGCTGCAAACGTTTATTCGCGCGCCGTATGACAAGTTTGTGACCACCGATGCACGTTTCTGGCAGGCAAGTGGGATTGATGTGACCTTAAATGCTTCGGGCTTTAATTTAGATACCCAGTCGCTTGCAAGTATTGTTGCGGGTGGTATTGCTTTTGGATACCCTGAAAACTCACATGCGACCACAGCAGCAAATCATAGCCGCTTTAATCTTTGGGATTCAAAATCTGATGCATTGAAAGAACCGGATGGACAACCTCGTGGCGTAATTATGTACTTTGATCATTCATTGCGTGGATTGGCAGTCGGTGCGCCAATTGACTTCATGGGCATTGAAGTTGGTAATGTTAAAGCGATTAATGCCGAATTTACTAACGACTATAAGCAGATGCGTATGCGTGTTGATGCCGTTTTTTATCCTTCACGTGTTGAAAAAGGTTTGGCACTTAATCCGAATAGTGAAATCTTCAAAGACTTTGTTGAACATGGATGGCGTGCTCAAATGAGAACAGGCAACTTACTCACGGGTCAAAACTATATTGCCCTAGATAAGTTCCCTAAAGCTAAACCAGCCAAATTACAAATTTTGAGTGATGATCGCGTAGTGATTCCAACTACACAGACCGAACTCAGTGGCTTACAAGCACAAGTTTCTCAGATTGCTGACAAGTTAACGAAGTTCCCGTTAGTTGAGATTGGGCAAGATGTACGTAAAACGCTCAACAATATGAACACAGCGATTGCCTCTACCGATAAACTGGTTAAACAGTTAGATGGAAAAGTTGCACCTGGTTTACAAGCAACGCTAGACGATGTCCGTAAAACGGTAAGATCTTCTGAGTCTATTTTGTCGAGTGATGCGCCGTTACAACAAGACGTACGTAAAGCATTGCAGCAAATGACACGTGCGGCAGCTTCATTGCAGTTAATGGCAGACTATATTGAACAACACCCTGAATCAATTATTCGTGGTAAAACACCAGAGACCGATGATGAAAAATAAAAACACTCTATCTTTTCAGCATCCTAAAGCAGCCAAATGGCTGCTTGGGAGTGGCCTGTTTTTAACGGCAGTTACCATGACGGCCTGCTCGAGTTCGCCAACACCAAACTATTATACGATGTCTCCTAAAATCACTGCGGCTACAAAAACAACTGTGCAGGTGATTGAAGTATTACCCGTCGGGATTCCAGACCGATTGGACCGTGCGCCTTTTGTGCTCCAAGACAGTAGTGGTAAGTCTACGGTGTTAAATAATGAACGCTGGACATCGACTATGGGTACGCAATTACGCGATACCTTGTCGGCGGGTTTACAGCAAAAATTAGGGGCAATTGATAGTTATAGCAGTGGTCTTGCTGGAAACAACCAACCTTTATATCGAGTTTCTACAGACTTTTCTCATTTTGATATTGTAGATAAAAGCTATATTAATATTGCGGTGTCTTGGGTAGTGAAGCGTCAAATACCGCCCACTCAATTAGAGTCAAATAATGCAAAAGTCATCACTAATGCAGGCTCGCAGTTGAATTGTCGAATTGCTTTTAAACAGTCGATTGATCAAAAAGCTAAAAAGATGGATGCGATTGTGAGTGCTTCAAGTGAG
This sequence comes from Acinetobacter sp. WU_MDCI_Abxe161, assembly GCF_025514355.1. Taxonomy (NCBI): domain Bacteria; kingdom Pseudomonadati; phylum Pseudomonadota; class Gammaproteobacteria; order Moraxellales; family Moraxellaceae; genus Acinetobacter; species Acinetobacter sp. WU_MDCI_Abxe161. Next base: position 326,164 of record NZ_JAHPTU010000003.1, on the reverse strand, counting down.
GCCATGACTCAAATTATTAATACGGTTTCTTCTTCAATTGTGGCGCTGGATTCAAATAAAAAATCGGTTATTAGCAATGGTGTTTGTTCGTAAAACCAAGCGCTTTTAATCAACCCCTTTATTTGTACACAACAGATAAAGGGGTTTTTATTTTAGTTGCCTCGATAGGTTGAGTAACCGTAAGGGCTGAGTAATAACGGAATATGGTAGTGGTTTACACTTCCATCCACTTTAAAAATCACAGGTACTTCGGCAAAAAAAGTTTGTTGTTTGTTCTTTTTAAACCAGTCTTCAGTTTTAAAAGTAACTTTATAAACCCCTTGCTCTAATTTTTTATTTTCTGGATAGAGCGCAGTAATACGACCATTTGAATCGGTCACTTGCTGATTGAGTTTCACCCACTGGTTATTGGTATTTTTTTCTAAAACCACTTCAACCTGAGAAGAGGGCAAACCCGTTTCTAGATTTAACACATGCACACTTAGCGGATTAGTTTGAGCAAACGTAGCTGAAGCAATAAATAACGAAGATAAAGCAATAAATGATTTAGTCATGATGAACTCCTTATGAATGAAAAACGGTATCAATAGCTTTGCTTGCGCATTGATTGTCATTTTGTGCGCCGCCAGCACCTGCAACCCCAATCGCTCCGATCACTTGGTTCTCAAAAAGAACAGGCACGCCACCACCTAACAAAAGTAAATTTGTTACGGTAGTTAAATTTTTTGCATCGGGGTTTTGATTACTGTTTTGGCTTAAAACTAAGGTCGATGTTTTGGTAGATAAAGCGGTATAGGCTTTTTTCTCGGCAGCCATTAAATTATGCGGACCAACTAATTCATGCCGTTCGGCAGTTAATGGATTACCGCCACGATCCACAACAACGACCGCAATATTTTGATTTAGTTTTTTGCAGGCCTCTTTCGCACTGTCGGCTAGCAGATGCGCAGTTTTAAGATCTAACGAATAAACTTGATTCAAAGCAGGGGGCTGTGCAAAAGTACTATTACCGAATAGCATGGCTGCAAACATCAGCCAGTTCAATTTTTTCATAATGATTGCCTCTATGTCGCTTTGAAAATCTTAAACACATTGCTTAACTTCAAGCGTGACAATCACATTACAAAGTTGTCATCTTTCTAATGAGTCTCTACAAAATGCGTATCCTTATTATTGAAGACGAGATCAAGATCGCCACTTATTTGGTCAAAGGATTAAAAGAGTCTGGATATCAAGCGGAGTGTGTTCACTTAGGGCTGCAAGGTTTGGAAATGCTAAAGAGAGATCAATATGACTTACTTATTCTTGATGTCATGTTGCCGGACATAGATGGTTGGAGCGTATTACAGGTCTTACGCCAGTTTTCAAAAATTCCGGTGATTTTCTTAACAGCAAAAGATCAGGTAATAGATAGAGTTAAAGGTTTGGAGTTAGGTGCAGATGATTACTTGGCTAAACCTTTTTCCTATATTGAACTATTGGCACGTATTAAAAGTCTGTTAAGACGACAGCAATATCTACAAGAAAACGAGTTGTCTATCAGCGATTTAAAAATGGATGTGGTCAGCCATAAAGTATGGCGTAATGGAAACTTAATTGAGCTAAGCAAAACCGAATTTAATTTGTTGCGTTACTTGTTGCTCAACAAAGAGCAAATCGTGACGCGCAGACAAATTGGCTCCGAAGTTTGGAATATTAACTTTGACACAGATACCAACTTTATTGATGTCGCGGTACGCCGTTTACGAAGCAAAATTGATGAGGGATATGAATTAAAACTCATTCATACCATACGTGGTTTGGGCTATAAAATTTCGGTTAGCTTATGAAATTTAAATTTCTGCGTTCTCTTGAAGTCCGTATTACATTACTGGTCACGCTTTGTTCTGCCTTAATTTTATGTTCCGTCGGCTTTATGACCTATTTGGGCATTAACCAGATTTTATTAAAGCAGCAAGATAAAGCTTTAGCAGACAGAATTAACCGTTTGGAAATTTTGCTGCAAGATAGCGAAAATGTAGAGCAAATCATTGCGCGCCCTAAACTGTATCAAAACATGCTCGGCAACCAAGACAATTTGTTTCTGCTCATTCATAAAGACAAAACTTTAATTAATATCAATCCACTGCATATTCAGTTACCTCAGCTTGCACAGCACAACAGTCTTCAATTTCAAGATTTAGCCAACAACTCATATCCAACACGAATTGCTTGGAAAACCATAAAGATTAATAACGAGCCTTATCTGCTCATTGCAGGTAAACAGTGGTCGGAACGCATCAATATTATTTTACCTTTTCAAGAAAGTCTCTTGATGTATGTGGTCGGGGGCGTATTTGCAATCTTTGTACTTTGCATTTTAGCGTGTCATTTAGGTTTACGGTCGCTACAACAGCTTCGCAAGCAAACTCATTCTATTAACGTAAATCAGCTCCAGAAAAGATTAAACCTACCAAATTCTCCTTTAGAAGTTGAGCTACTTTCAAAAGATATAAACCACATGCTTGAGCGTATCGAAAAGGGCTATACGCAGCTCAACCGTTTTTCTGAAGATATCGCTCATGAGTTCCGTACGCCTTTAAATAATCTGATTGGGCAAACCGAGATTGCTTTAACTGGCGAACGCTCGGTTGAGCAATATGAAGATTTGCTGGTGTCTCATTTAGACGATTACCACAGATTAAAACGCATGATTGATAGCATGCTTTTCTTGGCAAGAGCCGATCAGAAAATGGTTCTTGTAAATAAACAGGAAATAAACGTTCAAGATGTTATAGATGGCCTATGCCAGATTTTTGAATATCAAGCTGAAGAACAAGAGTGTCATTTTAGTTTTAACTTAGAGGCTAAAAATTTATTTGCAGATCCTGAGCTATTTCAAAGAGCAGTTTATAACCTGATTTTAAATGCGCTGGTTCACGGTGGTGACAAGCGGACTATTTATATCACAACTAAACATAAGATGATTGAGCATACGCAATGGGTCAGCCTGACTGTGGTAACGGGTGGGGTTTCAATTGCTGAACATCAACTTGAGCATCTTTTTGAAAGATTCTACCAATGCCATTCAAGTCGAAGTGATGAGAATCAAACAGGTGGATTAGGTTTGTCGATTGTTGCTTCAATTATGGATCTACATCATGGTCGCTATCGGGCTTATAACACAGTCGAAGGTGTGTGTTTTGAGCTTGATTTTCCTATTTTAAACTCTACACCATAGTCCCAATTCATGAGCTAATTTTTTATCAGCAACTTCCATGTGTTCATAATTATCATTAAATATATCTATGTTCATGTGTTTTTTATCAAGTATAAATTAAATCCAAATATTTTAACTTCATTTAAAGTTTTTAGTATAAAAGCAGCAATTTTATTCTAGCTACACTTTACTCATAAGAGATATAGATAAGTTTTGAATAAATAGAAGGGTTAAATAATGAAAACAATCGGTTTATTAGGTGGAATGAGTTGGGAATCTACAGCGCTTTATTATCAACAAATCAATAAAATGATTCAGCGTAAATTAGGAAAATTGCATTCTGCTAAGGTCATTATTAATAGTGTTGATTTTGAAGAAATAGCAGCCTTGCAAGCGAAGGGTTTATGGCAAGAAGCTGGCGAATATTTAGCCGAGCAAGCATTAAATCTGGAAAAAGCAGGAGCTGATTGTATTTTGGTGTGTACTAATACTATGCACAAAGTTGCAGAACAAATTGAAGATTCAATTACAGTTCCTTTCTTACACATTGCTGATGCAACGGCAAAAGAAATTTTAAATCAAAACATTACTAAGGTTGCACTGTTGGGGACAGCTTTTACAATGGAGCAAGATTTTTATAAAGCTCGATTACGAGATCATGGAATTGATGTGATTGTTCCCAATGAAGCCGATAGAAAAATCGTCCATCGCATCATTTATGAAGAGCTTTGTTTAGGTGTGATCAACCCAGATTCGCAGCAACAGTACATCGCTATTGTAGAAAGGCTCATAGCTGAAGGTGCTCAAGGGATTGTTTTGGGGTGTACTGAAATTTGTATGTTGATTGGTGAGCTTAAATTCTCGGTTCCTTTATTTGATACGACCACCATTCATGCAAAAGAGGCGGTGAGTTTTGCTTTAATTTAAGAATATAAATTAAATAAATTAGAATGAATAAATTGCTAAAAACTAATTTAAAAATGGAGGATAAATTTTGAAATTTAGATCAAAAATTGATTGGTGGCTTTTGTTAATATTTATTGTTATCACTGCCAATATTGTTATAAAAATTTATGAAGCAAATCATCATTATTCTTTAGCTTCAAATTTTCCGCATCTTATCATTTATAGTTTAGTCATTTTTCTTATTTGGCTTCCCATCTTTAATACTTACTATGTGGTAGAAAACGGTACTCTAGTGATTAAAAGCTTGGTATTCCGATGGAAAATTAATATTAATGATATTACCCAAATAGAACCTACTCATAATCCACTTTCATCTCCAGCGCTCTCATTAGATCGACTCAAAATTTATTATATGAAAAATGGAAAAATCGCAACGGTTATGATTTCACCGAAAAATAAAGAAGCTTTTTTGCAAGCGATAAACAAAAGACTCCATTAAAGTTGCTTGTTTAATTGCAGACATAAATTACGCTATTTCCATGACATCAAAAAAGAAATGGTGATAAATCATGACTAAACGTTTTTTACTGCCAGTTTTAGGCACTACGGTTTTAGTTACATTAGCTGGATGCGCTTCATCCTCACAATATCCGATTACTGAGAGTTATGGTCCAGATCCAAAATTACCTGAACCTAAATCAAGTTTATTTCCCACTGTTAATATTGCACCTGCAAAAGGTTGGCCGAGTGGGGTAATGCCAAAACCCGCGGAAGGTTTAAAGGTAAAAGCATTTGCAAAAGGACTTGAGCATCCACGTTGGCTTTATGTATTGCCGAATGGTGATGTACTGGTTGCGGAAACAGATGCTCCGCCTAAACCTGAAGACAGCAAAGGCATTAAAGGTAAAATTATGTCTTTTGTGATGAAACGTGCAGGCTCATCCCATCCAAGTGCAAACCGTATTAGCTTACTTCGTGATACTAATGGAGACGGAGTTGCCGATCAGAAAACAGCATTTCTTCAAAACTTAAATTCTCCATTTGGCATGGCATTGGTAGGTAATAACCTATATATCGCCAATACGGATGCGCTTGTGCGTTTTCCTTATCAAGAGGGTGGAACTCAAATTACAGCCAGTGGAACCAAAGTATTAGATTTACCGGGCGGTCCTTTAAATCACCATTGGACCAAGAATGTCATTGCTAACGCGGCGGGTACAAAGCTCTACATTACCGTTGGTTCTAACAGTAACGTTGCTGAAAATGGTCTAGATAAAGAAAAAGGTCGTGCACAAATTACAGAGTTTGATATTGCAAGCGGTCAGTCACGTCCATTTGCAACAGGACTGCGTAATCCAAATGGTATGGCTTGGCAACCGCAAAGTGGAAAACTCTGGACCGTTGTTAATGAGCGCGATGAAATTGGTAGTGACTTAGTACCTGATTATATGACGTCAGTCCAAGACGGTGGTTTTTATGGATGGCCATATAGCTATTATGGTCAACATGTAGATGTGCGAGTAAAACCACAAAATCCGGAAATGGTTGCTCGTGCAATTAAACCCGACTATGCACTTGGTAACCATACCGCTTCTTTAGGTCTTACATTTTACACAGCTGAACTCATGCCACAATTTAGAGGAGGCGCATTGATCGGTCAGCATGGCTCTTGGAACCGCAAGCCTCACAGTGGTTATAAAGTCGTTTTTGTACCTTTTAGAAGTGGTCAACCCTCTGGTCCACCACAAGATATTTTGACTGGATTCCTGAGTGATAAAGGCAAAGCGTATGGTCGTCCTGTGGGTGTAGCAATTGATTTTTCAGGTGCCGTATTAGTTGCAGATGATGTAGGCAATACGATTTGGCGCGTTTCACCGGTTGCCGAGACGACTTATGAAGCTCCCATGAAACATGCTATTGGAACCCCGCCAGGCACACCATAAAGTGTTTTAACAATCATTTATTAGCACGGGCGGCCTTTAAGCTTTATAGTGGCTCGCCCAAATGGCTATTATTTAATTTTTAAATAATTGAACAAAAAAAATACTAATTGGACTTTATAAGCCAACTTCTCAAAAATGAATATGTGAAAACGATAATGATGTTTAAGGAACAAACACATGAATACACATATTCGAATTGCCGTGGTTGGTGGTGGTATTGCTGGTCTAGCTTTAGCAAGTAATTTAAGTAAACACGCCCATTTAGATGTGCAAATGTTTGAATCTGCACCTCAGTTTGCTGAAATTGGGGCAGGAATTTCTTTTGGTGCTAACGCAGTCAAAGCCATTGAACTGTTAGGTTTAGCCAACGAATATCACGCGATTGCAGATAAAGTATCGGCACCATTTCAAGATGTTTGGTTTCAATGGCGCAATGGTTACACCGATGAATATTTATCTGCATCTATCGCGACAGATGTAGGGCAGTCATCTGTTCATCGTGCTGATTTTCTAGATGCCATTATTCCTCACATGCCTACGCAAAATGTCCATTTTTCGAAACGGCTAGAAGCAATTGAAGAACAAAATGATCAGGTGGTTTTGCACTTTAATGATGGTAGTCAGCATGAGTGCGATTATTTGATTGGGGCTGATGGTATCCGCTCTGTGGCTCGCCAATATGTTTTAGCTACTCACGATTTACCACCGGTTCATCCACGTTTTTCAGGAACTTGGGCTTATCGTGGCATTATTTCTCACGCTTCATTTAAAGAAGCTTTGCAGCAAATAAACGGCGATACAGATTTAGCAGATATTCCCCAAATGTTATTGGGCAAAGACAAACATATTTTAACGTTCCCCATTCGTAAGGGGGAGCAAATTAATATCGTTGCTTTCTGCTCAAACCGTGAAGATACGGTACTCCCAGCTGATACACCATGGACCAAACCTGTAGATAAAGCTCAAATGCTTTCCGATTTTTCAGACTGGAGCGAAAGCTGCCAAACATTACTCGGTTTAATTGAACAGCCTACCATTTGGGCCTTACATGAAATTGAAGAACTTTCAACTTATCAAAGTGCCTCTGGTCATGTGATTGTTATGGGTGACGCTGCACATGCGATGTTACCCCATCAAGGTGCAGGAGCAGGACAAGGTCTTGAAGATGCCTTAATCCTTGCAGCCTTATTGTCGACAAAAAACTTACAAGCAGATCAGTTAGCCGATGTGTCTTCAATTTATGAAAAGCTCCGTTTAAAACGTGCTTGTCGTGTTCAGCAAACTTCTCGTGAATCTGGCGAAATTTATGAGTGTTGTTCGACTCAGTACCCAACATTTGCCGAAATTGGTGAACATCTTGAACATCGTTTTGATTGGTTATGGCAACACGACCTAGAACAGGATGTTGTAGAAGCAAAGCAACAATTACATCAATTAAAAATGGCAACGATTTAAATAAATTTTTGTTTTACACGCAATTTGCTAAGGAAAGCAATTATGGAAAAACTAAATGCAAATCAATTGATTGATGACGCAAGATTAACACCATTACATTGGCGTGTGATCTTGCTGAGTGCGCTTATTATTATTTTTGATGGCTACGACTTAGTCATTTATGGTGTTGCATTGCCTAAGCTTATGCAACATTGGCAGTTAGATAGTATGACTGCTGGATTACTGGGCAGTGTTGCATTATTTGGCATGATGTTTGGTGCCATGATTTTCGGTAGCTTAGCCGATAAATTAGAGTCTTATGGCTTTAGCCGTAAGCGTTTAATTATGCTGTGTGTCCTTATTTTTAGTGGTTTTACGGTGTTATGTGGTTTTGCCAACAGCCCCAAAGAGTTTGCCATTTACCGTTTTATTGCTGGTCTTGGTTTGGGCGGAGTAATGCCGAACGTTATTGCTTTAATGACCGAATTCGCCCCAAAGAAATTACGATCAACTTTAGTATCGCTCATGTTTAGCGGCTATGCGATTGGTGGGATGAGTTCAGCGCTTTTAGGCATGTGGTTGGTTCCTAAGTTTGGTTGGCAAATCATGTTTATTCTGGCGGGCATACCACTCATTTCATTACCTATTATTTGGAAATTTTTACCCGAATCAATTGATTATCTGGTTCGCCAAAAAAAATGGAATGAGGTACGTGATTTACTTAAACAGTTAGCGCCAGAACAAAACATAGCTGATCATACGAGCATCGTATTACACCAAGAAAACCAACGAACTGCGGCTCGACCTTTGGTTGCTCTATTTACTGAGAACCGTGCTTTAGTCACTGTATTTTTCTGGCTGAGTGTATTTATGGCTTTACTCATGGTGTACGCGCTCGGTAACTGGATACCCAAACTCATGGTCGAGGCTGGATATGATTTATCAACCAGTCTTGTTTTTTTACTGGCGCTAAACTTGGGTGGGATGCTGGGTGCAATCGGTGGAGGCTACTTTGCTGATCGTTTTCACCTAGGCAAGGTCATTTGTTCACTCTTCTTTGCAGGTGCAGTGTCGCTCTACTTGTTGAGCTATGCTTTACCTATGGTCATTTTATATCTCTGTGTTGCCATTGCTGGAGCGGCATCTATTGGCGGGCAAATTTTATTGCTAGCTTATATGGCTCAGTTTTATCCTTCACCAATTCGCAGTACGGGCATTGGTATGGCTTTAGGAGTAGGCCGTATCGGGGCGATTTTAGGTCCGATTTTATGCGGCTGGCTTTTAAGTTTGCATTTACCCATTGAATATAATTTTATCGCTCTAGCCATCCCTTGTGTGCTGGCAACTTTAAGTGTTATTGCCATAAGTATTTGCAATCGAACTAAACGCGTAATGCTAAATTCAAGTATATCTCCATAAGAATGAAGCATTTTTATTCCTATAAAAGGAACTAAACTCTAAACAAAGAAGTTAAAGTCTTTGTTTAGAGTATTTAAAGGATCAGAACCATGGATTTAGGTTTGATTAAAGTTTTTGTCTGTATTTATGAGTCTCGGCATATTAGTAAAGCTGCTGATAAATTAAATTTGAGTCAGCCTTCTGTGACTTATAATTTGAATCGTTTACGCCGTCAGTTAAATGATGAGTTGTTTACCCGAAGCCGAGGTGGAGTCGAACCGACAAAAGTTGCGCATGAGCTTTATCCAATTTTTCATCAAGCAATTTTTAATATTGAATCAGCGATCGCTCAAGCACAGGAATTTCGTCCTGAAAACTCAAATAAAACTTTCCGAATCGGACTCTCTGACGCAGGGGAAATTTGTCTCTTGCCTAGTCTTATGGCTTTTTTGCAGAAAACAGCACCTTATATTCAAATTGAGATTGAAGAGATTCAGTCGTCTAAGGTTGAACAGTGGCTTATTGACGGCTTTTTAGATCTAGCCGTATTTAATAGTACGCAGACCATAATGCCTAAAATAGAAACGCGTACTTTATTTGAAGAAAGATATGTATGCATTGCTAGAGCTGACCACCCAAGGCTACAGCAGCAACTGACATTAGAGCAATATTTGCAAGAAGATCATGTGGCTATCAAATCATCGACAGGACATATCCAAGTTGAGCAATATTTAAAAACAATGGATTTAAAGCGACGAATTCGTTTAGAGGTCCCACATTTTAGTGTTTTACAAGGGGTTGTGCAGAGTTCAGATATGTTGGTGACCTTACCATCGCGAGCAGCTCGGCATTATTTAGCCCATGGTAATGTCCAAATGTTTGAATTACCTTTTGCCATGGATTCTTTTAAAGTGAGCTTGAACTGGTTTAATCGTAGTGATGATATTATTGCCAGAAAATGGCTGATTCAATCTGTCGGTCAAATATTTGAGGTTTTATAAAACTAGTTAACGCTATTTCAAATCTCATTTTTAGTGGAATGGGGAATATTTGAGAGTTTAAAGTTCTTTCCAATTTATTATTAAATTTTGATAGCATTCGCGTTATATACAATAAGAACTTTATATGAATTATGACCGATCAATTAAGAGCAAAATTTGAAAATTTAGAACTTAACGCAGGATTAGGGAAAATTAGCGCCTTTATTTCAATGTCGCTCAGCTTACTTTGTCTATTTGGTGCATTATGTTTTTTATTTCCCAGTGTATTAACCACCCCAGAACTCCGTCCTATTTACGCAAAACACTATAATCTTTTTTATTATGGGCTGATCACAGGCATTATTATTAGCGCTGGTTTTGGTGCATTTAGTGCAATTATTCGTCAAAACCGATATGGTTTTTATGGGTTATGTTTTTCACTTGTGGCAGCGGTTGTGGGTTGTGGTGTAATTGAAGCACCCGTTTTACCAAGTGTACCATTTTATGCAGGTATCGATTATTTTGTACTGACTTTATTTATTTTAGCCTTTGTTTTTATTCCACTTGAAGGTTTTTTTGCTAAAAATCCTGAACAAAAAATATTAAGAGTAGGGTGGGTGACCGATATGAAATATTTCATGGTCAGCCATATTGGCATTCAATTATTTAGCTTTTTAACCGTCATGCCAATTCAATATTGGATTACGCATTTGCCTCATAATCCAATTGTGCCTTATGTACAAGCTCAACCAATTTGGCTGCAATTTATTGAGTTGCTCATTGTGGTCGATTTTACGGTGTACTGGTTACATCGAGCTATGCATGAGGTTAATTTCTTATGGCGCTTTCACGCAATTCATCATTCGACTGAATATATGGATTGGTTAGCATCTTCTCGTTTGCATGTCATTGAAGTGCTCATGACTCGCTTCATTGTTACTTTACCGATTTTCCTGCTGGGTTTTCATACTTCGGCTGTTTTTGCCTATTTAGTCTTTATTTCATTTCACGCTATTTTTATTCATTCTAATGTGCGTTTTCGCTTTCCATATTTACGCTGGATTATCGCAACGCCAGAATTTCATCATTGGCATCATTCTTCAGAAAAACCTGCTATTGATAAAAATTACGCCGCTTTTATTCCTCTATACGATGTCATTTTTAAAAGTGTATATATGCCTAGTCATTTAGCAAGCGTGTATGGCACGGTGGGTTATAAAATCCCAAATAGTTTTATAAAACAGTTTACTTGGCCTTTTAAAAATTATGTAAAGCGTTTTTTGAAACCTTGGCGTGATCAGTAAAGTAAAAAAGCCTCGATGGAGGCTTTTTTTAATCATTATTTGCTTTTAATATTTTTAAAAATCATTACAAGTGCAATCAGAGCAAGACCAATAATTAAACTCATATAAAGGTTGGCACTGCTCATAAGTCCGATTTTACCCACAAAGTAACCTGCTAAAATTGCTGGAATACTAAAAGCCAAATAACTCTCTACAAAAAAAGCAGCCATAAGTCCTGCGCGTTCTTCGGGTAAAGCTAGAGGCATGACTGTACGAATTGCCCCCATAAAGGCTGTACCAAAACCTACCCCCGTAATAATAGAACCTAAGAGTAAAATTGCGGCACTGGTAAAATTAATCGCTAGAAATAAAACGGTTGCCCCAATGATGATGGATAAGGTACCCGTGAGCAAAATACGAAAGTTGGTAGATTTTCTAAGAGTCAGAATCCCTGCTGCACCTGAAAGGGCGAGTGCCATAAACATAACGCCATTTAGCCAAGCTGAAGATGTGTGAAAAATTTTTGCTAATAAAGAGGGCATAAGTGATAAGAAAAAACCACTGACCATCCAAAGCGCAATATTAATAGGACTAATACTGAATAGAGCACTTCTTGCTTGATGTGGAATAGCCATGTTGGGTTTTAAAGAAGCAAGAGCACCTGATCTTTTGCGTACTGTTTCAGGATTAAAAAAACTTAAAATGAGTTCAACTGCAAACAATACACATAAGAGTTCAAAAACTAGATGTAAAGGTTGAACCGAAAATTGCAGAATAAGGCATGTAATAAAAATTCCTACTGCCATGCCGACCATGGGAGCAATACTATTAATTAGGGAACCATGATGCTTACTGAAATCTAAAATTGCGGCTCCAATTGCAGAAACAGCAAGACCTGTTGCAATACCTTGTAAGCCACGCGCAATAAATAACATCGAAACATCTGAGGCAAAAAGGAAAAAACTCATTGAAGCAATTTGCAAAAAAATTGCTGAAATAATGACAGGCCGACGTCCGATATAATCAGATAAAGAACCAATAATGAGTAAAGAAGCAAGTAAGGTAAACGCGTAGGTCGCAAAAATTAAAGTTAAGGTAACAGGCGAAAATTGCCATGTCTGCTGATACAGACGATATAGTGGTGTAGGAGCACTAGAGGCCGCCATAAAGGTCATGAGCGTGATTGTGTTTAAGGTCAACGCGACTTTTGAATCTAACTGAAAAACTGATCCAGACCGTTTTGAACTTGAATTGTTCATATAAGATGAATAACATTAAAGCGAATATTTAGCTTTTATACATTATTTTCACACTAAAGCAAATCATTAGCTTTAGTGTATTTTGTATATACAAATAATATTTTAATAGTTTCCTTTTGAAGTAGAGCTGATTAATGGCAAAAGTTGTTACTGGGTTACGTCCAGGTGGTCGTAGTGAAAGAATTCAAACTGCGGTACATCAAGCAGTAAAAGAGCTTCAAAAAAATTTGGAACAAAGCCAAATTACTATACCTATGATTGCTAATGAAGCAGGTGTAACCCCTTCAACAATTTACCGCCGTTGGGGCGATATCAATCAGCTATTTTCAGATGTGGCTCTAAATGAACTGAAGCCGGATATGGAGCCGAAAGATTTAGGTTCATTTCAGCTTGATATCACTGCATGGATTGAACAATATTTTGAAGAATACTCTTCTGAAGTAGGGCAAACATTGCTACGAGATTTGCTATATGCAACTGAATCTTCAAACGCTCGAAAGTGTGAAACTTTAATCGTTCAACAACTTGATATTATTCAAGCCAGAGCAAAGGCACGTAATGAATTAACTATAGAAAATCAAGAGATTATCGAAGCTGTGATTGCACCTATGCTGTTCAGAATTTTATTCACTGATCGAGCATTAGGCTTAGACTATGTCCAAACTTTATTAGCACGTTTATTCAAAGCACATTCTGATGTAATTTAGTTGAAACGGCTGCAAATCTGAATAGTTTATAAAAATAGGCAAAAATTTATCTTATTATAAAATTTTATATCAATTTTCCTTATTATTTTTAAATTAAATTCTCATAATTTTTAATTTACATGTTTTTTATAAAATCATTTATTTAATAAATGTTTGGGTGGTATAGCTTAATTAAACTTATATAGGCAATATGAATATAGTTTTTATCAAAAATAATAAAAGTAAATAAATACTTATGATTAATTTTAGTTGCATTTTTAATTTTTAAAACCTAGAAATTAAATTGATTTTATATAATTTATTGCATGACTATTAAATTTGACATTTTTTAAATTTATAACACAGGCCGTTTTTTATTCTTTACAATGGCTTTTCCTTGATAAAGCAGCTTGTGGTGTACGCTTTATATTTATTTTTTTATTCCCATCGAAAAGGTATTTAGATAATGGATTTCAATACCCTTGACCAAGAAACAGTACAGAAAAAACAGAAGTTTCACCAAATTTTGTATGTACAGGTCATCTTTGCAATTATTTTGGGCATTTTAATAGGTCATTTTTACCCAGAACTTGGCGAAAGTTTAAAACCACTTGGTGATGCATTCATCAAGATTGTTAAAATGATTATTGCTCCCGTCATCTTTTTAACTGTTGTGACAGGCATTGCCAGTATGACAAACATGAGCCGAGTTGGCCGTGTAACTGGTAAAGCGATGCTTTATTTTCTTACCTTCTCAAGCTTGGCTCTTGTGGTGGGTATGATTGTGGCAAATATTATTCAACCGGGTAAAGGTCTTAATATTGATCCTGCTACTTTAGTCAACGATAAAGTAAATACTTACGTTGAAAAGGCGCACGCAACAAATATTACCGACTTTTTCATGAATATTATCCCGCAAACACTAGTCAGCCCTCTGGCAGGTGGCGAAATTTTGCAGGTTCTATTTGTAGCGGTGTTATTTGGTATTTCTTTGGCTGCATTGGGTGACCGCGCACGTCCAATTACCGATTTCTTAAATAACTTAACAGCTCCAGTTTTCTATCTGGTTGGTATGTTAATGAAGCTAGCTCCAATCGGTGCTTTTGGTGCAATGGCTTTTACCATCGGTGCTTATGGAATCGAATCAATTGGTAATTTATTACTATTAATTATGACGTTCTATATTACAGCGGTGTTGTTTGTCATCGTGATCTTAGGAGCTGTAGCTCGTTATAACGGCTTCTCAATTATCCATTTAATTCGCTATATCAAAGATGAACTTTGGCTGGTTTTAGGGACGAGTTCTTCTGAAGCAGCTTTACCATCTTTAATGGATAAAATGCAAAAAGCAGGTTGTGAAAAATCGGTAGTCGGTTTGGTGATTCCAACAGGTTACTCATTTAACCTTGATGGTACAAATATCTACATGACCATGGCTGCTCTGTTTATTGCACAAGCGTGTAACGTGGACTTATCCATTAGTGAACAAATTGCATTGCTTCTAGTTGCGATGGTAAGTTCTAAAGGTGCAGCAGGGGTGACTGGTGCAGGCTTTATTACTCTGGCTGCAACTCTATCGGTTGTACCAGCTGTTCCTGTTGCAGGTATGGCGTTAATTCTTGGTATTGACCGTTTTATGTCTGAGTGCCGTGCATTAACAAACTTAGTAGGGAATGCCTGCGCAACAATCGTTGTAGCACGTTGGGATAAAGCTTTAGATAAAGATCTTTTAGATAAAGCCTTAAAGAACCATAAAGCAGAATAACCTTATAAAAAAATCTGTAGCTAAGGGCAATTTGGGAGAATAGCCCAGCTACAGATTTTTTTAACGTCTAAAAATATATTTTAATTAAACCATTCTAAAGTTCTGCAATATTACTTATCTTTTAAAAAAGACAATTTAAATAAAAAATGAGTTGTAAAAAATTATGCTTTTAAGTGATCCTCAAACTCTTCACCTAATTGCATCGCTAATGAATTACCTGCCAAATCACAGGTCACTAAACCATATTCTTTTTTAAAACTAAAGGTAAAACCTTTTCCATCAGCAAGATTTTTAACTGAATACCCTAACTTTTCTAACCAAATGCGAAACGCAATCAAATTTTTAGCTTTAACAACCTTTTTCACGTGAGAACTCCTTCTATCCGTGGCATTACATCTTATTTATTAATAGGGTTTTAATTAGATTTTTTAAAGGGGGAAATCTTTGTTTTATTTTGCAACTTGTAAAAAAAGTAAGATAGAGAAAGAAAAGTTTTCTTTTTTATAAAATTATAAAGTGGTTATGTAACTAAAAAATAAAAACTTTTTATTTAAAAGATTGTCCCTTGGCAGATTTTTAAAAAATTATAAATTGGGCGAAATTTTAAAAAAGCTAAATAAATAAGAATAAAGTAAATGTAAAAAATAATTACCATGAATCTGCACGATGCAAAAAGATACAGTTTTTAAAATGAAACTGTATCTTTTATTGAAAATTAATTTTAAAAATTATCTTTAAGGGCACGTAAGTGAGCAAAGTCTTCGACACTTTCTGCACGGAGAAAAGGATTTGTTGCTAATTCAAGTTCTATGGTACTGGGTAGGGTGATTGTTCCTTGTTTACGTAGCTCACGGACTTCTTCAGCTCGTTCAGATAAAGCATGGTTGTGTGGTTCTACCGTTAATGCAAATTCGGCATTTGAAAGTGTGTACTCATGCGTGCAATATACTTTGGTTTGTGTGGGTAATGCTGCTAAACGACTAAGTGAGTGATACATTTGTTCTGCCGTACCTTCAAATAATCGACCACATCCCATCGCAAATAAAGTGTCGCCGCAGAAGACAGCTTCTAACTCTTCAATAAAATAGACAATATGACCTAAAGTATGGCCAGGGGTCGCAATAATCTCTACTTTTAAATCATTAAACTTTAGATGGTCATTATGCTGTAAGGGATGGGTAATTCCCGGAATTTTTGAAAGCTCATCACGTGGGCCATACACTGTAATATTTTGGGTAGCAGTTAAATCAGCAACTCCACCGATATGGTCTTTATGCCAATGTGTAAGCCAGATTTGTTTTAAATTTAACTGATGATTCTGACAAAAGTGGGTAACGAGTTCTGCCTCTGTTGGATCAACTGCAACAGCTTCTTGGGTTTCAGTATCTTCTAAAATCCAGATATAGTTTTGGAGGGCATTCTGTACATCAATAAAATGAATTCTATAACGCATTGTTTTATCCTAAAACCAAATCCAAAAAGTAAATAATCACTAATTTTGATCATAACAGAAAATAGTATTAACCCATGCACTCAACTAGTTGATGAAAAGGATTTATATAAAACAAAAAAGCCCCCATGTAGGGAGCTTTTTATATGGATGATTTAACGTACCTTAGCGAGCCAGTTGCCTAGTGTCTGTACAATCTGTACTAAGAGCAATAAAACAATCACTGTTAAAATTACCACACTTGTATCAAAACGCTGATAGCCATAAGAAATAGCTAAATCGCCAATACCACCTGCGCCAACGGCACCAGCCATTGCTGTTGCACCGATGAGACTGATGGTCGCCGTGGTTAAGTTTAAAATGAGTGAACTGCGTGCTTCTGGCAAAACAAAGCGGGAGATAATTTGCCAAGGTGTAGCACCCATTGCCTGAGCAGATTCAATAATTCCTTCATTTACTTCGAGTAGGGAAGTCTCAATCAGGCGTCCCATATATGGCCCAACATAAATTGTTAAAGGAACGATCGCGGCCCATGTACCAATTGAAGTACCTACCAATAACTTGGTAAGAGGAATCACTGCAATAAGTAAGATAATAAATGGCAGAGAGCGTAACGCATTTACAATCGGGTTAAGTAAATGATAAATGAATCTATTTGGCAAAATACCTTCTGGGCGGGTTACAAGCAGGATAATTCCTTGAATGAAACCCCAAATACCACCAAATAAAAGCGCAAAAAACACCATGTGAAATGTTTCTTGCAACGCTGTTACAAACTGGTCAATTGAAAGAGAACTGTGCCAGAAAGGCTGAGTAAGTTCAGTCAACCATTGTACGATAAAATCTCTCATACTTGATCTCCTGATTGAACTACACCTACTTCATTTTGTTCCAAAAACTCGATGGCTTGTTTAATCAGCTGAGGATCGCCTAGAAGCTGCACAAACATTTGACCAATCACAGTACCATTAATTTCAGTCATGTTAGCGAACAAGATATTTAAGCTAATATCAAATTGTTTAATCAGTGACTGAATTACTGGCTCTTGAGCCGAGCGCCCTAAGAACTGTAAACAGTAGATGCTATGATGATGCTGATTCTCGAGTTGATTTAAAATATTCACAGGTAACTGTTGATGTAAAACAGTTTGAATGAAGTTTTTAGTCGTCGGGTGTTGAGGTTTACTAAAGATATCAATCGTTGAACCTTGTTCAATGACTTTACCTGCTTCCATCACAGCCACATGATCACAAACAGTTTCAATGACATCCATTTCATGGGTCACCATAACAATTGTGATTTTTTGCTCTTGATTGATTTTCTTAAGTAGCTCTAGCACAGACTTGGTTGTTTGTGGGTCGAGGGCAGAGGTTGCTTCATCACACAAAAGAATTTTTGGATGATTTGCCAAAGCACGAGCAATACCGACACGTTGCTTTTGGCCGCCAGAAAGCTCATCTGGATAAGCATCTTTTTTATGCTTAAGATCAATGAACTCCAATAACTCATTCAAGCGCTTTTCACGTTCTGCCTTATTGTAATTCAGCAGACGCATTGGCATTTCGATATTTTCAGCAACCGTCTTGGTTTGTAGCAAATTGAAGTGCTGAAAAATCATACCAATATTTGCACGTTCCTGACGTAATGAACGCGCATCCAAAGCAGTGAAGTCCTTTTGATTAATGATAACCTGACCTTCATTTGGTCGTTCAAGTAAGTTAATCAGGCGGATTAAAGTACTTTTACCTGCACCACTATAGCCAATAATCCCAAAAATACTTCCTTCTGGAATTTCCAAATTAATTTGGTCCAGAGCTCGTATGGTTTGGCCTTTAAGCTGATAGTGCTTTGAAATGTTTTTAAATTGAATCATGTCGTCAAAAACTATGCTAAAAAGAAAAAACAGGCAAAGAGACTTTGCCTGTTTCGCGTTGCCGGTATTATATTACTATTTAGCTTCTGTGAGGTAGCTGATTGGCTGATTCACGTCAACTTTTGTACCACCAAAGTGTTGTTCAACGTATTTTTTAACAGCTTCAGTGTGGTATAGCTGACCAACCTTCTGAAGAACTGGGTCATCTTTACGAGATTCTGCTGCCGCAAGAATATTTACATTGAGTTTAGTACTTTGATCAACTGGTTCATAGTAGATAGAATCTTTAAGTACATTTAGACCACCTTCCAGAGCTAAAGTATTACCTAAAACGATTGCATCGACTTCATCTTTTACGCGTACAGCAGTTGCCATTTGGATTGGTTTAATATCAATTTTTTTGCTGTTATCGATAATATCGCTTGGCGTACCTTTCGCAGGATCGAAGTCAGCTTTAAGCTTGATTAAACCCGCACTTTGTAATAACAATAACGCGCGTGCTTCATTCGCCGCATCATTAGGAATTGCAATGCTTGCACCTTGAGGGAATTCTTCTACTTTTTTGTGTTTACTTGAGTAGATACCCATTGGTTCAAGATAAGTTGTAGCAACTGGTGCAATTTTATCTTTGTTTGATGCATTGAAAGCAACTAAATATGCATAAGATTGGAATGCGTTTAAGTCAACTTCTTTATTAGCTACAGCTGTATTCATTGCAACATAATCAGTGAAGTTTTTCACTTCAAGCTTAATACCAGCAGCTTTAGTTTCCGGTAAAGTTGAAATATAACGCCAGATGTCAGCGTCAGAACCCGTTGAGGCAATAACCACAGTTTGAAGTTGTGATGAATCACCGCTTTTTCCAGCTTGTGGTTCACTTTGTTGTTTACCGCAGGCTGCAAGTAATAGCACAGACACGCTTAAAAAAAGACTGATCAGCTTTTTCATGTAAAAAAAGTCCTGATTAAGTGAGAGATCAACTATTTAAGTTGCCTCTCGACTAGTAAAGAAATGAGTTTAGTTGCAACGTCACAAAGTTTTCAAGGCTAAAGGTTATTACTTATAGCTCTTTTCTAATTCTTCAGACACTTGATTTACCGCATTCATCTGAGCTAAATAAAACTATTTTCACAACAGTTTTATCTTATATTCTCAGCTTTTAAACGGTCTCTAAAAGTATGAGTGTTAAAAATAACGATTATCTTTAACAGAATTAGATGATGTGCCCTAATATTTAAAGGCCCATTAACTTTATGGAAAGTTCCAACGCTTTAACTAATCATATCAATAAAAACATATTCAATATAGTGGACATCTTTCGATCTTAATCATCACAATTGAATAAAAATTAAGATTAATATGAATATTTGTGATAAGTGAAGACGAAAAATAAAAAAGCCCTCAAAAGAGAGCTTTTTTATATTTAAACTTTTACTCAGCTTTTTCACGTGCAATTGCACGATAACCGATATCGCTACGATATTGCATACCTGTGAATGTAACTTGGCCACATACTTCAAGTGCATTGATTTGCGCTTCAAGAACGCTGTCACCCAAAGCAGTTACACAAAGAACTCGACCACCAGAAGTCACAATATGACCGTCTTCACGAGTTGCAGTGCCTGCATGGAAAATTTTAGTATCTTCAGGTGATTGTCCAATACCTGAAATTACATCACCTTTGCGCACACTATCAGGATAACCTTCTGCTGCAAGTACAATACCGATTGACTTACGCTCATCCCATTCAGCTTCATTTGGTAAGTTACCAGCAATACCTGCTTCTACCAATTCAACAAGAGATGATTTTAAGCGCATCATGATGGGTTGAGTTTCAGGGTCACCAAAACGACAGTTGAACTCGATTACACGTGGTTGACCTTGTTCATCGATCATTAAGCCAGCATATAAGAAACCAGTGTAGACATGTCCGTCAGCAGCCATACCTTCAACAGTCGGGCGCATGATTTCAGTCATAACGCGTTCGAAAATATCAGAAGTTACAACTGGAGCAGGAGAGTAGGCACCCATACCACCAGTATTAGGACCTTGGTCACCTTCAAAAATACGCTTGTGATCTTGAGAAGTTGCCATTGGTAAAATGTTTTTACCATCAATCATACAAATGAAAGAAGCTTCTTCGCCTGCAAGGAACTGTTCAATTACCACACGTGAACCAGCATCACCGAATTTGTTGCCAGCAAGCATGTCATCAATTGCTGCAAAAGCTTCTTCGTTAGTCATTGCAACGATTACACCTTTACCAGCAGCAAGACCATCTGCCTTAATTACAATTGGTGCACCATTTTTTTCAACATAAGCTTTAGCTGCATCAACTTCCGTAAATACTTCGTAAAAAGCAGTTGGAATGTTATGACGCTTTAAAAAATGTTTAGCAAATGCTTTTGAGCCTTCAAGCTGAGCAGCGTATTGAGTCGGTCCCCAAATTTTTAGACCTGCTTCACGTGCAGCATCTACTACACCATTCACTAAAGGTGCTTCTGGGCCAACAATAATTAGCTCAACATTATTTTCTTTAGCAAAAGCAATAATTGCAGGGTTGTCTAAAATATCAAGTTGAACATTTACACATTTGTCTTCTGTTGCTGTACCAGCATTACCAGGTGCAACGAAAACTTGAGTAACTTTGGTATCTTGCGCGATTTTCCATGCTAAAGCATGTTCACGACCACCACTACCTAAAACTAAAATATTCATTTTTAATTTGTTCCTTAACTTTAATCCTTTTCATCCCCCTCTATCCCTCAAGGTGGAGTTTAGCTCCATTATTGTGGAAAACCCTCCTGAATAAAAGGAGGGTTAGGGAGGACTAAATTTAAATTAGTGGCGGAAATGGCGCATACCAGTGAAGACCATTGCAATACCAGCTTCATCTGCTGCTGCGATTACTTCTTCATCACGCATAGAACCACCTGGTTGAATGATGCATTTAATGCCAGCTTTAGCTGCATTATCAATACCATCACGGAACGGGAAGAATGCATCGGAAGCCATTACAGCACCTTCAACAACTAAACCAGCATGTTCAGCTTTAATGGCAGCAATACGAGCTGAGTTAACACGGCTCATTTGACCTGCACCTACACCAATAGTTTGGCGGTTTTTAGCATAAACAATTGCGTTTGATTTCACATATTTCGCAACTTTCCAAGCAAAGATGAGATCATCAATTTCTTGCTCAGTCGGTGCACGCTTAGTAACTACTTTAAGATCATCTTTAGTGATCATGCCCAAGTCTTGATCTTGAACAAGTAAGCCGCCATTAACACGTTTGTAGTCAAGTTGCGGTGCACGTGCATCAATTGCAGGTAATTCACCACATACTAAAACACGTACGTTTTTCTTTGCGCCAGTTACTTCAAGTACACCATCGGCAATGCTTGGAGCAATAATGACTTCAACGAATTGACGCTCTACAATTGCTTGAGCAGTTGCTACATCTAACTCACGGTTAAATGCAATGATACCGCCAAAAGCAGATTCTGGATCTGTTGCGTAAGCTAAAT
Organism: Acinetobacter sp. WU_MDCI_Abxe161; assembly: GCF_025514355.1. Lineage (NCBI taxonomy): Bacteria > Pseudomonadati > Pseudomonadota > Gammaproteobacteria > Moraxellales > Moraxellaceae > Acinetobacter > Acinetobacter sp. WU_MDCI_Abxe161. The sequence goes on along the minus strand of NZ_JAHPTU010000003.1, from coordinate 304,461 downwards.
CATAAGCAGCTTTAATACCGTCTAAAGAAACAGCAACACCACAAGGGTTAGCATGTTTTACGATTACACAAGCAGGTTTTGCGAATGATTTAACACATTCAAGTGCTGCATCTGTATCTGCAATATTGTTATAAGACAATTCTTTGCCTTGTAACTGTTTTGCAGTAGAAACTGAAGCTTCTTTTGCATTTGCTTCAACATAAAATGCTGCAGATTGATGTGGGTTTTCACCGTAACGTAAATCTTGTGCTTTGTTCAATTGAGTATTGAATGTGCGAGGGAATAAATCAGCTTCGCCTTCGATCTTACCAACGCGAGCGCCTAAGTAAGAAGCGATCATGCCGTCGTATTGAGCTGTATGTTCAAATGCTTTAACTGCTAAATCAAAACGCGTTTCATAAGAAAGTGAACCAGCGGTTTTTAATTCATTGATTACAGTGTCGTAATCTGAAGCATTTACAACAATACCCACTGAAGCATGGTTTTTAGCTGCTGCACGAACCATTGTAGGACCACCGATGTCGATATTTTCGATTGCATCAGGAAGAGTACAGTCTGGTTTTGCAACAGTTGCAGCAAATGGATAAAGGTTTACAACAACAAGATCAATCGGATCAATGTTGTGTTCTTCCATAACTGCTTCGTCTAAACCGCGACGAGCAAGAATACCACCATGAATTTTTGGATGTAATGTCTTAACACGACCATCCATCATTTCAGGGAAGCCCGTATGTTCAGATACTTCTACAACCGCGATATTATTATCTTTAAGCAACTTATATGTGCCGCCTGTAGATAATAGTTCTACCCCTAGAGCTGCAAGGTTTTGAGCAAATTCGACAATTCCTGTCTTATCAGATACAGAAATCAAAGCACGTTTAATAGTCATGATGTTTAATTCAACAATTTCAAGTCTACGGATTAAAACCAATAAGCATAAAAAAATGCCCACGACGTCGTGAGCATTTTATCATTTATTCACTCATTAAACCGTGAGCTTTTAACTTTTTACGTAAAGTGCCACGGTTGAGTCCAAGAATCTCTGCAGCACGTGTTTGATTACCACGTGTATATTCAAGAACTACAGATAAAAGAGGTTTCTCCATTTCTGCTAGCACCATGTCATATACCTGAGATGGTTGCTCACCTTGCAATTGTGCAAAATAATGGCGAACTGCGCGATCCACGTGGATGCGAAGAGCAACATCAGATTGTGCAGTAAAAATAGGAGATTTGCTATTCATGCGAGTTAATCCGAAAATCAAATACTAACTTGGGTAAAGTAGTATATAAATGTGGTCTAAAAATACGGAGTCCTGTTTTAGATCCTAAAACAGTGACTCTAAAACATAAGAACAATTAGCTTGCCATATTTCTTCGTATTGAATAAAAAATAAGCGTAACAATAATTAAATATTTGTTACAGCCCCCTCAAAAACAAAAAAAGTTAGGCTATGCGCTTAAAGTAGAAAAGCACACATGCTTAACAGTATTTTTTTTGGATTGAGAGCGAGGAGTATATGAGTCAAAGCTTTCGTGGCGCGTATCATAACATTGTCTAGGAAAAAGTGAGCAAATTAACTGCATTTTTTTTTATTTTTTTTTCACTTTTTTTACATTTTAGGGGTGGACAATTTCTAATCGATAATTTACTAGGCTTTTTTTGCTTTTGTTTAGCTCAAATTGGAATCGGTAAGGGGTGTTCGATGGAATGCGCTGAATACCCTGTAAGTTCGCTACTAAATATTGCTGAGGAGTTAGTATGATTTCTTCAGTTTTGCTTGGTTCTGTCGCAAAAATCAACTTTAAGTTAGGAAGCTCAATACTTTTATCATTCTGATTAAGTAATATGCCTGAGAATTGGGTATGGTTTGCATCAATTCTACGAACTTTTATCTTTTCTATATGGATAAGTTCATACAGTTCTGCTGTTTTATTGCAATGTAGTATTTGGCAAACATAATTAAATACATGACTAACGGTAGGGCTTGTATGCATGAGTTTAGGGTTAAACCAGAGAATCTGGAAAGTAAAAACTAAAATCAGAATAAGGTTGGCAGAGCTCCAGAGCGTATAGTACAACCAACTATGTTTTTTATTATTGTCTTGTTCTTGTGGGGATACTTGCTCAGCCAAATTAAGGTTTGGTAAAGCATTAATAGGTTCATTATGAAAGTAATTTAAGTTGTTGAGATAGGTTAATAGATCAATATTAGAGTTCTCAACTTTTTGATCAAAGATATCTAACACGTGTGAATGTGTCATATATCGTGTTTGCATTGAACCATTAACTAAAGTAGATGAATTAACCATGGCTGGCTGTTCAATATTAATCAGATTGGTTAATGCATTAAAATTCGAATTACATTTGGGGCAACAAACCATACCCTGAGCAACAGTCAATTGAGTAAGAGATACTTTATAAACTGTTAAACACTTAGGGCAGCGGGTTTGTTTTTCATTCATGAGTTAGAAGTCTCAATTTATTGTTTTACGTTTTCCTGAAATGCGACACCAATTTTCTTCGCGTTTTTCGACATCTAATATATCAAAAAATTCAGAATAAACACGTGAAACATCAGCAACTTGCTCTTCGATTACACCTGCAAGTGCGAACTCACCCTCAGATTTAATTAAATTTGCAAACTCAGATGCAAGTGCCATTAATGGACCCGCTAAAATATTTGCAACTAAAACGTCTGCCTGCTGAGGTTTGAACTCTTGATCGAATTCTTCCGGAAGACCTACATATAGGCGATCTAATACACCATTAAGTTCTGCATTTTGTTTTGTTGCTAAAACAGCTTGAGGGTCAATATCGGTAGCATATACTTTTTTAGCACCTAATAACAAAGCCGCTACGCCTAAAATGCCTGAACCACAGCCATAATCAATCACGATTTTATCTTTAACATCAGTTTTACCTAGCCATTGTAAGCACAGGAAAGTACTTGCGTGATTACCTGTACCAAACGCAAGACCTGGGTCTAACTTAATATTAGTAGCGTCCGCTTCTGGTGGTTCTAGCCATTCAGGTACGATCCAGAACTTTTCCCCAATCTGAATTGGTTCATAATAATCCATCCATGCGCGTTCCCACACTTGATCTTCAAGTTCTTCATGACGCATAGGAACATCTGGAAGTTGAGCTTTTAAGAAAGCTTCTAAAGTGTCGACATCAATCGGATCTTGTTCGTCTTGTTGATAGATGCCTGTCACAATGACTTTATTCCATAAAGGTGTTTCACCTGGTAATGGTTCAAGTAAAGCCTGATCTTCAGCATCATCCAGAGTTACGCTTACCGCACCTAGAGACATTAAAAGTGTTTCTGTGAACTCAACTTGTTCTTGATCAACGGTAATGTGTATTTGTAACCACTTCACGAAAAGGACCTAAAAATTTTATTTAAAGGCGTATTGTAGCGGACTAGACCATTTTAAAAAAGAAAGCGGCCCATCTTTAATGGACCGTCTTTGAAAATACTGATGAGATATAGCGGTAAATAAATGACTTCTACTATACCTTGTGTAAAACAGATTAAGGAGCAGGGGCCTTAAATTGTAACTTGCCATTTTCGTTTGGTTGACAAGTACCGTTAAAGGTTACACCGTTGTGATTGTAAGAGACCCATTCACCTTGCTGTTTTTTTGCACAGACTCGAATTTGTTTTTGCATTTCGGCTTTGCTCGTGTCAGCAGCATGGGTAAAAGTTACGCCTGAAAAACAAATTAGAGATGCAGTTAAGATTTTTAACATGGTCGTTTTCATTTTGTATTCCTTCTCGTTGCGTTAATTTTAAAGTCATAGAAGTGCTGTACATTTTTTATTCTAAGATGAATTAATTTTAAAAACATTCACTTTGTATTGAATTCATGAAACAAAATGTCAAATCATGTGGCGTACCGTAAATTATGTGAAGACAATTTTGTAATTATGTACATCAATAAGCAGATAATTTTGCTATAATGTTCCGTCTTTTTTTTCTGGTGTTTTTGTACTCATGCACTATCCTAAAGTTTATGATGTTATCGTTATCGGTGGCGGTCACGCAGGTACGGAAGCGGCCCTTGCTGCTGCGCGTATGGGACGACAGACTTTGCTTTTGACCCATAACATTGAGACTTTGGGCCAAATGAGTTGTAACCCAGCAATTGGCGGTATTGGTAAGTCTCACTTAGTACGCGAAATTGATGCACTTGGTGGGGCAATGGCTTTAGCTGCCGATAAAGGTGGTATTCAGTTCCGTATTTTAAATTCGCGTAAAGGTGCAGCTGTGCGTGCAACACGTGCTCAAGCTGACCGCGTGCGCTATAAAGCTGCCATCCGCGATACTTTGGAAAATCAAGCAAATCTTGATATTTTCCAGCAAGCAGCTGATGACCTGATTGTTGAAGGCGATACTGTTAAAGGTGTTGTTACCCAAATGGGTATTCGCTTTGATGCAAAAACTGTTGTGTTGACTACAGGTACATTTTTGGGTGGTGTAATCCACGTTGGTTTGGAAAAATCAAGTGGTGGTCGTGCGGGTGATCCTCCTTCTATTGCACTTGCTCAGCGTTTACGTGAATTAAAACTACCTGTTGGTCGTTTAAAAACCGGTACTCCACCACGTATTGATGCACGTTCAGTTGACTTTTCTGTGATGATTCCGCAGCCGGGTGATTTCCCGTCTCCAGTCATGTCTTTCATGGGTGATGCTTCTATGCACCCTGAACAAGTAAACTGTTATATCACGCATACAAACGAAAAAACCCACGATATTATTCGCGGTGGTTTAGATCGTTCACCAATGTATACGGGTGTTATTGAGGGGGTAGGTCCACGTTACTGTCCGTCAATTGAAGATAAGATTCACCGTTTCGCTGATAAAGACTCACATCAAGTATTCTTGGAGCCAGAAGGTCTAGATACACATGAGCTTTATCCAAATGGTATTTCGACTTCTTTACCGTTCGATGTTCAGTTTGAGCTTGTACGCTCAATTCGTGGTATGGAAAACGCTCATATCTTACGTCCAGGCTATGCAATTGAATATGATTATTTCAATCCGCAAGCTTTGAAATTTACCCTCGAAACTAAAGCGATTAATGGCTTGTATTTCGCTGGTCAAATTAATGGTACAACAGGTTATGAAGAAGCGGGTGCTCAAGGTTTACTTGCGGGGTTAAATGCTGCACGCCGTGCGTGGGAGCAAGAAGAGTGGACACCTAAACGTGACCAAGCTTATATGGGCGTGTTAGTTGATGACCTCATTACGTTGGGTACTAAAGAACCTTACCGTATGTTTACCTCACGTGCTGAATATCGTTTGATGTTGCGTGAAGATAACGCGGATCAACGCTTGACAACTATTGGTCGTGAACTTGGTTTAGTTGATGATGTGCGTTGGGCGGCTTATTGTGAAAAAATGGAAGCAGTTGAGCGTGAAACCTCTCGTTTGCAACATATATGGGCAGCACCAAATAACCCTATGGGTAAAAAATTCGTTGAAATGACGGGTGCAGATTTGAGTAAGGAATGTAGCGCAATTGATTTGCTTAAGCGTCCTAACATCAACTTTGGTCAAATTGCAGAACTTACTGGTTCTGAAGTTTCAGAGCAAGTGGGTGAGCAAATCGAAATTGCTGTAAAATATGAAGGTTACATCAACCGTCAACATGAAGATGTTGCTCAATTAAAGCGTCTTGAAGAAACTAAAATACCAGCCGATTTTGATTATGATAACGTGTCTGGTTTATCACGTGAAATTACACAGAAGTTAAAAACAGTGCTTCCAGAAACTTTAGCTCAAGCAAGCCGTATTCCTGGTGTTACGCCAGCAGCTGTTCAGCTTGTCATGATCACAATTCGTAAGAACAATATGATTAAGAAAACAGCTTAATCATTTGAGTATATAAAAAGCCCAGTTAAGACTGGGCTTTTTTATTTTCTGTTCAAAAAATATATGGAAACTTCCTAAGGAAGAAAAGAGATTTCGCTTCCTTTTTTTCTTATTTCACATGTTTTACGCCGCCAGTTATATTGAATTCACGTTCAAACAAGAGGGCTTTAACCATGACAATGAAATCAATTCGCTACAATGGATATGAAATGGCATGCCAATGCTCATGTTCAAAATAGCGCAAAAGAAAGAGCGGATCAGTTTTGATGGGGGAGAACATCTTGATCTGGAAACAAGTAAAAATATAAGAAGAATATAAAATTAAGAAAATTATAATTCAAAATCTAAAGAGAACCGTATGGTTCTCTTTTTTATAACTACTTACTATCAGTTTCAATTTCACGTACAGCGTTGTGTACTTGAACTGGTTCAATATGGAGTAATTTTTTACCATAACTACGTAGCCACCACACCAGTTGAGATGTAAAAGGTACGGTAGCTGTAACTTCTACGATATTTTCTTCAAGTGGAGTAATTGTTTGGTCTTTACTCAACTGACTTTCATAAAAAGTTTTCGCAGTTTGTTCAGTCATGGTTAAGGTGAGCTGAATTGATTCAGTTGGCTGGTTGTAGTCCACTCTAAAGCCTAAAGCGCCTGAATCAATATAATGATCAATATCAAAATTGACCGGATGTAGGGCGCGACTATCTAATACTTTTGCTGATTTAAAACGGTGCAGAGCAAATGTTTGCACTTCAGTTTTGTCATGCCGTGTGCAAATCAAATAAATGACTGCACCTTTTTGTACCAAAGCTAAAGGGTTTAAAATATAAGTTTTATCTTCGCCTTGATTTACACGGGCCCGATAAACACACTCAATCTGTTTGTCTTGTAGTAGACCTTCATAAATTGCCTGCTGAGCGCCACGATCCACTACAGGTGGAATAAGCGGTTGACTTGCAGGAACAATGCGTACACGGTTAATCCACTGTCTCACATTATTTTGAGTAGAGAGGCTGCGTTTGGCTAAATCAAACCATGGACCCATCTCATCAAGCAGGCTTGGAGGAAGTAAGTGCTTTAGGTGTTCCTCAACCATCATAAAGGTCACTGCTTGAGAGCTCGTCATGTGAGGTAAACTCTGGATAGGAGCGTCTGACTGCCACCGCCAGCCTTGAGGTACGGCTTTATTACTCTCTATCGGAAAACGCTGAGCAATTTGATTTAAGTCACGCTGAATAGTCCTTAAACTGATTTCAATACCTTCGCGCTCAAGCATTTCTTGTAATTCTCGAGTTCCGATCCATTTACCGGTGGGTAGGCGAGACAAGATCTGCCATTGGCGATATAAACTATTCGAAGTTTCTTTTTCTATTACAGACATAAGCGTAATACATCTATATCCAATTGCTTTGGTGTCAACACAATAAAAAATCTTTACAGATTTAGCAAGTTTGTCAGATTCAGTTTATAGCCCGTTGGACAAAGGATGATAAGATTTAGAAGAAAGTTATAACAATGATGCCGTAAAAGTATTACAGATATATAAGTGGCACTGAAATTGCTTATTTAAAAATGAAATATAGATAAATGATAAGACGAGGTGGTTATGTCAGAACAAGAGCATGAATTACATCTAGATAACGATTTTTTTATACAAGAGCAGACAACAACGGCACTTATTAATCCAACCTCTTTTTTAGAACATATTTCTGTGCAAACCAATCTCTTTGAACAACTAAAATCACAGTTCTTTAACGAGATGCTTGATGATGTAACATCGAATGGTGCAGCTTCTAAAAAAATTGAACAATGGTTGAGTATCCGCACTTTAGATGAGTTAAAAGAGCTAAATGCTCAGGCGAAGCAGCATTTTCTTTATCATGGGATTACCTTTAATGTTTATGGTGATAAAGAAGGAATGGAGCGCACCATACCTTTCGATTTAATTCCAAGAGTGATCGAGAAAAAGCAATGGGAAAAAATTGCCTCGGGCTGTGCACAGCGTGTTAAGGCATTAAATTATTTCCTAGATGATATTTATCATGGACAACATATTTTAAAAGAACAAATCATTCCCGAAGAACAAATTATGGGAAATGAGGCTTTTCAACCCCATATGCTCAAACACGCTTTGAAAGGTAAAATTTATTCACAAATTAGTGGAATTGATATTATCCGTGATGGTGAAGGAGAGTTTTTTGTATTGGAGGATAATTTAAGAACACCTTCTGGCGTATCTTACATGATTGAAAGCCGAAACATTAGCCAGAAATTAATGCCTGAGCTATGTACAGCCAATAATTTACAGGGGATTGAGCATTATCCAAAACTTTTAAAAGAGATATTGCAAGAAAATTCTTCCGCGGACCAACCTTTTGTCGTGGTACTAACACCCGGGCGTTTTAACAGTGCTTATTATGAGCACGCTTTTCTAGCGCGTGAAATGGATGTGCCATTGGTTACAAATCGAGATTTATTTGTAGAAAATGATCAAGTATTTGTCAAAACTATTCGTGGGCGTCAAAAAGTAGACATAATTTACCGCCGTTTAGATGACGATTTTCTAGATCCTTTAGCATTTCGACCAGACAGTGCTTTAGGGGTAGCTGGTCTTATGTCTGCTTATTTGCAGAAAAATGTGGTGATTGCAAATGCACCTGGAACAGGTGTGGCGGATGATAAATCTATTTATCCTTATGTAGACCAAATGATCCAATATTATTTGGATGAAACACCAATTCTAAAAAATGTACCTACTTATCAGTGCCGTAAAGAAGAACACTTAGATTATGTACTCTCTAATCTGGATCAATTAGTCGTTAAGGAAGCACAAGGTTCAGGTGGATATGGCATGTTGATCGGGCCTAAAGCAAGCTCATGCGAAATTGATGAATTTAGAAAAAAATTAATAGCTATGCCTCATATGTACATTGCACAACCTACTTTGGCTTTATCTGTTGCTCCAACTTTAACGACGGGAGGAGTAGCTGAGCGTCATATTGATTTGCGTCCATTCGTGTTGAGCTCACCTTATCGTACAGAGATTGTACCTGGTGGTTTAACACGCGTGGCCATGCAAGCTGGCTCTTTGGTCGTAAATTCATCTCAAGGTGGCGGCATAAAAGATACATGGGTTGTCGAAACATTACATTCCTGATTGTGGGTTAAAGAGGAACTTTATGGTTTTACTCAATTCGAGTGCGCATCAAATATATTGGTTGGGTCGATATTTGATGCGAGTTAAATTTGCAGCCTCTCATTTACCCTTTATAGAAGATGAGAAAGCAACAAAATTTGCAGCAGCGTTTGGTTTAGCTATAGAAAATGCTGAATTACTAAATCGCTATATGTTAGACAAGAAGCAAACATTTTCATTATTGAACCAGCTCATTATTGCTAAAGATAATATTCAGGAACTAAGAGGGATTTTTTCGGCACATGCTTATGCAGAATTAAATAATGTGATTAATACGCTTCAACCTGAACCTAATGCATTGAATAAAGCTGTCAAACAATGCACTCAAATATTAGAAGCGGAACATGAAGATATTTATTTATTTTTGTATTTAGGCCAAAAAATAGAGCAATTTGATATAAAACTGCGTTTTGGACAAGATTTATTAGCTCTCGTATCAGAGCTAGATGTTGTGGTGCGACAGCTTGCTCATTTGAATTGGGAAAATATAGATGAAAATTGGCAAGTATTAAAGCAACAACTCACTTGGGACGCTTATTATACTTTTACACAGCAGTTGGAAAATATGTTTGAGGGCTGATTATGAAATTGATGGTTAATCATCAAACGCATTATAGCTATACTGAAACTGCTCGAAATAGCATTCAGTATATTAAAATGATGCCTCAAACATCGGCTCATCAGCATGTTATGAATTGGGCAATTAGTGTGCCGGGCGATAAAACCATCAAAAGAGATATATTTAATAATGTATGGATGACGGCTAGTCAGCGTTATTCATACCAACATCTAACCTTCATGGCTCAAGGAATTGTTGAGCTTCAAAACGTGGAAATGGGTTGTGTAAATCTCTCTACACCTGCTAATTTGTTTTTGCAAATGACAGGTACAACTCGATGTGATGCGGAAATGTTGGACTTTGCAAAAAATATTGTGGTGATTAAAGACCGACAACATATTGCATTATTAAGTGAATATATCTTACAGAAAATACTTTATCAGCCTGAAAGTACTTCAGTTCAGACAACTGCGATCGAAGCATTTCATGCTGGACAAGGTGTATGCCAAGATCATGCGCACATTTTAATTGCGATGTGCCGTGCGTTAAAATTACCTGCACGTTACGTCTCGGGTTATCTATTTGATCAAAACTATCCGCACCTTGCCAGTCACGCTTGGGCGGAAGTATTTTTAGAAAATCAGTGGTATTGTTTTGATGTAAGCAATCAGTTGTTTACACCCAAACATCATATTTACCTTGCTGTAGGACGAGACTATCTCGATGTAGCGCCTATTCGTGGTGTAAGAGAGCAAGGTGGAGTTGAGAACATGATGTCTGTGGTTCAAGTGTTGGCATGTTGAATGTAAAGAGAATGAAATGACCTATTGTTGTGCGCTAAGATTGGAACAGGGTTTAGTGTTTATCAGTGACACAAGAACCAATGCAGGGGTTGATCATATTTCTGTGTTCCGAAAATTGCATACTTTCGGCGTTACCGGAGAGCGCTTTATGGCATTGCAAACAGCAGGCAACTTGGCAACAACGCAAGCTGTTATAGGTCATTTGCAAAATGCGCTTACTTTGCAGCAAGAGCCTAATTTGTATAGTGTTAATACAATGTTTGAGGCAGCCGAACTGATAGGAAAAACTTTAAAAGCCGTTTTAGAGGATATTAGTTCAGACACTCAAGAACAAATGAATTATGCCTGTAGTATTTTGGTCGGTGGTCAGATTAAAGGTGGTGACATGCAGCTTTATAATGTCTATCCACAAGGCAATTTTATTTGTGCGACGACTGATACACCTTATTTTCAAATTGGTGAAAGTAAATATGGCAAACCGATTCTAGATCGAGCTTTATATTATGCAATGCCATTAGATGATGCATTACGTTGTAGCCTGATTTCTTTTGACTCAACTTTACGCTCAAATGTTTCTGTTGGCTTACCACTTGATGCATTGATTTATAAGAAAGATAGTTTTGTTATTCCGATGGGAAAACGAATTACAGAAGACGATCCTTATTTTTCACAAATTAGTCGGCAATGGTCAGATACTCTACGTCGCGGCTTACAAGAAATGCCGAAACCAACAGATGATTACTGGCGATAATACATTGAATATTTAAATAAAAAAATCCAAGCAAGCTTGGATTTTTTTATATTTTATTATTTAACTGCTTTTACGAGTAGGGCGATTACTTAGGCGACAGAGTAATTCATATCCTATCGTTCCGTTTGCATCCGCAACATCATCAACGAGGCGGTGTGGACCCCAAAGTTCAATTGGTGTACCTAATTTCACTTGCAGACCTGTTACGTCAATTGCAAGCATATCCATACTCACTCGCCCTACAACTGCGCAGAGCTGTTTATCAATAGCGACATAGTTTTGTTTAACATAAGCGCGTGGATAACCATCACCATACCCTATAGAAACAATGGCGATATCCATGGCTTGCTTTGCACAGAAAGTAGAACCATAACCGACATGTTCATCAGGTTGAATATGGTTTAGGGCAATGACTTCTGCTGAAAAAGTCATTACTGGTTTTAAGTCAAGATCATGGACTGTTTGATCTGCAAAAGGTGAGGCGCCGTAAAGCATGATACCCGGACGAACATAATCAAAATGTAATTCTGGCCATTTATAAATAGCAGCTGAGTTACAGCAAGATGCTAAAACAGGATCACAAGCTTGTTTAACTTGTAAAAATTGTTGTTTTTGTTGCTCGTTCAGTGGATGGTCTACATCTGCATTTGCGAAATGCATTGCAAGCACACAAGTAAATCCTTCAGATTTTAAAGTTTTAATAACTTCAATAATTTCTGGATTTTTAAAACCTAAACGATTCATGCCGCTGTTAAGCTTAACCCAAACTTTTAAACCTTGGGTGATGTAGGCTTGTTTGTATTTAATTAACCATTCAAATTGTTGTTGATGGTGAATCACACATTCAAATTTTTTTTCAATTGCAATTGGCATTTCATCTTCAGAAAATACCCCTTCAATTAAAGTAACGGGTTGTTGGAATCCGTGTTGACGAATTTCCAAACCTTCTTGTAGGCAGGCGACACCAAAGGCATCTGAGGCATTTAAGGCTGCTAAACAGTCTTTGATTCCATGTCCATAAGCATTAGCTTTCACCATACTTACAATTTTTGAATTTGTTGCGAGTTGTTTGACACGGTTTAAATTATATTGAAGTGCATTGCGATCAATATAAACTGTTGCTTGGCGCACCCTCATTTACTCCTTTGGGCTAGAGATAGAGTTTATTCTTCATCATCATATTGGCTGTAATACTCAGGAGAGAGATTACTAAATCGAGTATATTGACCTTCAAAAGCAAGACGAACTGAACCAATTGGACCGTTACGCTGCTTACCAATAATAATTTCTGCGGTGCCGGCTTCTTTCGACTCTTTGTTATAAACCTCATCACGGTAAATAAACATAATTAAGTCGGCATCCTGCTCGATCGCACCGGATTCACGTAAGTCGGACATTACAGGGCGTTTATTTGGACGGTTTTCCAGACTTCGGTTAAGCTGGGAAAGTGCGATAACAGGACATTGCATTTCTTTCGCTAGTGCTTTTAAGCTACGAGAAATTTCTGAAATCTCGCCTACACGGTTATCACCCATACCTGGAACTTTCATAAGCTGCAAGTAATCGACCATGATGCAACCAATTTTACCATCATGCATTTTTGCAACGCGGCGGGCACGGGCACGGAGTTCAGTTGGAGGCAGAGCAGATGAGTCATCAATATATAAATGCATTTGTTGAAGCTGCAAAATTGTACCAGTTACCTTGGTCCATTCATCTGCATCTAAATTCCCCGAACGTAAATGTCCTTGATGAACTTTACCCATTGCAGAAATAAGACGCATCGCAATCGAGTCTGCTGGCATCTCCATTGAAAATACCAGAGCAGGTAGCTTGTTATATTGCAAAACACTTTCAACCAAATTCATGGCAAAGGTAGTTTTACCCATCGATGGACGTGCAGCAACAATAATTAAATCACCAGGTTGCATACCCGATGTTTTATTATCAAGTTCTAAGAAACCTGTAGTTAAACCTGTAATGTTGCCGTCTAATTTTGAAAGCTCGTCTAGCTTACTAATAACGTCTGCGGTAACAGAACTAATAGATTTTGGGCCTGCATCTTTTTTATTATTATTGTGTTGTTCTGCTAAAGAGAAAATACTCGTTTCAGCTAAGTCTAAAATTTCACTAACCCCACGACCTTTTGTGTCATAAGCATTTTGTAAGATTTCAGTACTAACTTTAATCATACTGCGTAGGGTAGAAAATTCTTTAATTTTAGTGGCATAGGTTTCTAAGTTGTAGAAACTTGATGGTGAATCAGCCATGAGCTGCATTAAATATTCTTCGCCGCCGATAGCATCAAGTAAATTTTGTTTTAGAAGCCAGTCACTTACTAAGACAGCATCATAGGGTGAGTTTTCCTGTGCTAATTTCTCGATTGCACGAAAAATATATTTATGACGAGTCGCGTAAAAATCATTTTCTTTTAGTACATCGTTGACTTGCTCAAAAGATTCAGCAACTGTCATCAAAGCTGCCAGAACAGCTTGCTCAATGGCTAAATTGTGTGGGGGAGTGCGAAACTCTTTAAGTTGGCCTGATTCACTCGTTTTATTTTCTATTGGAGATGAAAGCGCTAAAGAAGTGGCATTCGCCTGAGACATAATTAGACCTGATGATAAAGAAGGGTGTACACAACGGGGCTGTAAAGCCGAGAACTATCTTAAAACAAAATTAAATAAACTACCTAATTAAAAAACCAATTAAACTGAAGAACTGATCAGGAATTAATATATCTTATTTTAAAATTTGAAACATAAAAAAAGAGCATGCAAAAGCATGCTCTTTTTTTTGATGAGAAATTACTCAGATACGATAGTAACGAGAACTTCTGCAACAACATCATGGTGCAATTGAATTGCGATGTTGAATTCACCAGTGTGACGAAGCGCGCCATTTGGTAAACGAACTTCTGCACGGTCAACTGTAAGACCAGCATTCGTTAATGCGTCAGCGATGTCACGAGTACCGATAGAACCGAACAGTTTACCTTCGTCACCAGCTTTAGCAGTGATAACGATGTTAACTTCGTTCAATTGTTCAGCACGTGCTTGAGCAGCAGCTAAAACTTCAGCTTCTTGCTTCTCAAGTTCAGCACGACGAGCTTCAAAAGCAGCAGTGTTAGCTTCAGTAGCTGCAACTGCTTTACCTTGAGGGATAAGGAAGTTACGGCCGTAACCAGCTTTAACTGATACTTTATCGCCTAATTTACCAAGGTTCTTAATGCGTTGTAATAAGATAACGTCCACAGATCACCTCACTTATGGTTGTCAGTGTACGGAATCAAAGACAAATAGCGAGCTTGTTTGATAGCAAGTGCTAATTGACGTTGATAACGAGCTTTAGTACCAGTGATACGGCTAGGAACAATCTTGCCGTTTTCAGTGATGTACTGTTTTAAAGTGTCGATATCTTTGTAGTCGATGTACGCAACATTCTCAGCTGTAAAGCGGCAGAACTTGCGACGACGGTAAAAACGTGCCATTGATGTTCTCCTTATTCAGCTTCTTGAGCAACTTGCTGTGCTTCTTCGCGTTGAGCTTTACGCGCACGCTTTTCTTCAGCACTCTTAGCAAGCAATGACTCTTCAGTGATTGCGTGTTCACGACGGATGATAAGGTTACGAATGATCGCGTCGTTATAACGGAATAATTCTTCTAACTCATCAAGCGTAGTTTGACCACATTCAACATTCATAAGAATGTAGTGCGCTTTGTGAATTTTGTTAATTGGGTAAGCCAATTGACGACGGCCCCAATCTTCTAAACGGTGAATTTGACCTTCAGCTTCTTTGATCTGAGAGATATAGCGTTCAACCATACCTACAACTTGATCGCTTTGGTCTGGGTGTACCAAAAGTACGATTTCGTAATGACGCATTGTCAGCTCCTTACGGTTTAAACAGCCCCTAATAAAAAAATTAGAAGCAAGGAGTCATAACTTAATAAGTTATGTCGCAAAAATTGCGAAGGCTGAATTATAGGTAAAAGTTCGGCTAAAAACAAATCTTTTGATCAGAAAAGTAAAACTTCTTTACTATAAAGAGGAAATCCTCTCTTGTTTAAAAGAGAGGAAGATTTGGAGCAGGGGATTGATAGGTAAAGCTAAAACTCAAACTTAACAGGGTAATTAATATGACCGAGTAGAGGAAAAAGCGTTTAGCCCAAAGTTGATCATTTTCGGCTTTAAATCCAATAACTGATAAATATAACCAATATGCTGTTAAAGCATTAAAGGTAATTAAAAAGAATACATTGGTATAGCCAAAACAATATAACCCATTCAAAACAGCTGCAAATAAGAGGATATAGATGACACATTCAATTTTCGTACGATAAATAGAACGTGCTACAGGCAAAATTGGAATTCCCGCATTTTTGTAATCATCAAAACGATAAATTGCAATTGCCCAAGAGTGAGGCATTTGCCATAAAGCGTATGCTAAAAACAAAAGCAAGGCTGCCACATCAAATTGATGAGTTACTGCGGTATAACCAATAACAGGAGGGCTCGCTCCGGAGATGCTACCAATGACGGTTTGATGGATTGAGGTGCGTTTGGTCCACAAACTATAAAAACCGACATAGACAATAAAACCAATCATTGCAAACAAAAATGCATAACCATTTACACCGAACCATAAAATGCTAAAACCAATTACTCCAAGCACTAATGCATATATCAGCGCAACAGTAGGAGAGATTGTTTTCTTAACAAGTGCGCGGTTTTGGGTGCGCTGCATCTTTGTGTCAATATCTTGATCTATAACATTATTAACCACACAACCAGAGGCCACAACTAAAGTTGTTCCAATTAGGGTAAGAAGTAATAATGAGATGTCTATAGAGCCTTGGGCGGCTAAGAAAAAGCCGCCCAAGGTGGTAATGAAATTACCGAAGAGAATTCCTGGTTTAGTCAGGAATAGATATTTTTTCAACATGACAATCAGTTTAGATCATCATATTGTAGTGAAGGTAATTCATAATCCACACAGAACCGATTAAAAGTACAGCGATACATAGGATTGTGTAGATAAATGCAATCATATTCCAACGTTGTTCAGATGATGTATTCATGTGTAAGAAGTACACAAGTTGTACAAGAACCTGAGCAACCGCAGTGATCGCAATCACAGTAACTAAAAGACCACGACTGAAACCACCCATCATCACCATCCCGAACGGGATGATGGTGAGGATAACAGAAAGGATAAATCCAACAGTGTATTGCTTAAAGTTACCGTGTGACGCACCAGCAGCATTATGCTCATGACTACTCATTAGAGAACTCCCAGTAAGTAAACGACGCTGAATACACAGATCCAAACGATGTCAAGGAAGTGCCAGAACAAGCTTAAGCAAGCAAGACGACGTGTATTCGGTAAAGTCAAACCTTTAGTTTTGATTTGATACATTAATACAAGCATCCACACTAAACCAGAAGTTACGTGGATACCGTGTGTACCAACCAAAGTAAAGAACGATGATAAGAATGCACTGTGAGTTGGACCATGACCTTCTTCTACAAGGTGATGGAATTCATAGAGTTCCATACCGATGAAGGTCGCACCAAAAAGGAATGTAATAAATAACCAAGTGATCACTTGATTTACATTCTTTTTATAAGATGCAAGTACAGCAAAACCGAAAGTTACCGATGAAATCAATAAGGCAAATGTTTCAGTTAACACGTAGCCTAATGACTCATGGAATAGGTCATATGCACTTGGAGTCCCTGCTGGAACATGACTGCTTAATACAGCGAACGCAATGAAGAGTGATCCGAAAAGAATCAAGTCACTCATCAAGTATGTCCAGAAACCAAAAACCGTTAAATCAGTATCATCATGTTCATGATGACCGTCATGGCCGTGGTTGTCGTGATGAAGTACTTCAGCCATTTCCTTAGTCCTTCTTCAAGTGTTTTTCAAGTAAAGCATAGCGTTCGTTTTCAATACGCTCAACTTCAGCAGCTGGAACATAGTAATCAACATTCTTAGTGAATGAGCTTACGATCAAGCTAACAACAGCCGAAACGAATGAAACAACAACGAGCCACCAAATATGCCAGATGAGTGCAAAGCCAAGAAGCGTAATGAACATTGCAATGACAAAACCAGCAGCACGATCAGTCGGCATGTGGATGTCTTCATATTTAGTGTTACGTGCGTATGCTACACCGTTTTCTTTGTCAGTCCAGAAACGGTCGATACCGCTTGCATCTGGTTCATGCGCAAAGTTATAGAACGGAGCAGGAGAAGAGGTTGCCCACTCAAGCGTACGAGCATCCCATGGATCGCCTGTAAGGTCCATGTTGTCTTTACGTTGTAAGAAACCAACGATGATTTGCATTAGGAAACATGCAATACCAATTGCAACAAGAACAGCACCAAATAATGCAATTGCGAGGTACGGATCCCACTCAGGGTTGTCATATGTATTCAAACGACGAGTCATACCCATGAAACCAAGGATATAAAGTGGCATGAATGCAAAATAGAAACCGAAGAACCAGAACCAGAACGCAGCTTTACCCCATGCTTCATTGAGCTTCCAACCAAACATTTTTGGCCAGTAGTAAATGATGCCGGCAAACATACCAAACACCACACCACCGATAATTACGTTATGGAAGTGAGCAATCAAGAATAATGAGTTGTGTACCAAGAAGTCCGCAGGTGGAACAGCCATAAGTACACCAGTTAAACCACCGATACCGAATGTTACAAGGAAGCCAAGCGTCCATAACATTGGAGTAGTAAAGGTGATGCGACCTTTATACATGGTGAATAACCAAGAGAAGATTTTCACACCAGTAGGAATCGCAATAACCATGGTCATGATACCGAAGAACGCGTTAACGTTCGCACCAGCACCCATGGTGAAGAAGTGGTGAAGCCATACAACGAACGCAAGAACAGTAATCGCGATAGTTGCATACACCATAGACTTGTAACCGAACAACGCTTTACGAGAGAAGGTTGCAACGATTTCTGAGTATAGACCAAATGCTGGTAATACCAAGATATATACTTCAGGGTGACCCCATGTCCAGATCAAGTTCACATAAAGCATTGGGCTACCGCCAAGCTCATTTGTGAAGAAATGGAAGCCGAAGTAACGGTCAAGAGTAAGCATTGCAAGAGTACCTGTTAATACAGGGAACGATGCAATGATTAATACAGCCGTACAAAGTGAAGTCCACGTGAAAATAGGCATGTCCATTAATTTCATGCCAGGTGCACGCATTTTGATGATGGTAACGAAGAAGTTAACACCAGATAAAAGCGTACCTAGACCAGAAAC
The DNA here is from genome assembly GCF_025514355.1 of Acinetobacter sp. WU_MDCI_Abxe161. NCBI lineage: Bacteria > Pseudomonadati > Pseudomonadota > Gammaproteobacteria > Moraxellales > Moraxellaceae > Acinetobacter > Acinetobacter sp. WU_MDCI_Abxe161. Next base: position 285,956 of record NZ_JAHPTU010000003.1, on the reverse strand, counting down.
CTGAAGTGCCCAGATATAGTAGTCAACACCTACACCAGGAGAATATTGAATGCCAGATAGAGGAGGGTAAGCCATCCAACCAGTCGCAGCAAATTCACCTAATACAAGTGAAAGCATCATTAAACCAGCAGCACCGGCGAATAACCAGAAGCTTAAAGAGTTTAATAATGGGAAAGCAACGTCGCGAGCACCAATCTGTAAAGGTACAGAGATGTTCATCATACCTACAACGAGACCCATTGCTACGAAGAAGATCATGATTACACCGTGTGCGGTGAAGATCTGGTCGTAATGGTCAGGATGTAGATAACCTTCGCCGCCACCTTTAGCGAGGAAAAGTTGTAAACGCATCATGATCGCATCAGCGAAACCACGCAGAAGCATGACAACAGATACGATGATATACATGATACCAATCTTTTTGTGGTCTACCGTAATAAACCACTCATTCCACAAATATCCCCATTTTTTAAAATAGGTGATACCGCCAAGCACTGCAATTGCACCAATTGCCATAAGGACCATGGTGACAAGTACGATTGGCTCTGTCGGGATAGAGTCCCAACCCAGTTTACCAAAAATCATATCCATGTCTTATTCCCCTTGAGCAGCGTGTTCAGCTGCAGCATGAGTGTCAGCTGTTGCGTGTTCAGCAGAGTGGTCAACACCATGATAATTACTCATATAGTGGTTGATAATTGTTTCAAACAATTTTGGTTCAACTGAAGAGTAATAAGTCACAGGGTGTGGCTTAGTCGGGAACGGTTTCATAGCTTCAGCTTTAGCAAGCGCTTCTTGATCACCAGCAGCTTTAGCACGATTTACTAAATGCTCAATCTGATGCTTAGAACGGTCACCATCACGTAAGGTTGCCAATTCAGCTTGGTCAAGCGTAGTTTTTTGAACTGCTTCTGGGTTAATGGTTGAACCATTACCTGCTTTAACCGCTGCTACCCATTCATTGAATTGTTGCTCTGTAACGCTATGCGCCTTGAAACGCATTTGAGAGAAACCGTAACCTGAGTAGTTAGAAGAGAAACCACGATATACACCAGTTTCATTTGCTAACAAATGAAGGTGAGTTTGCATACCTGCCATTGCATAAATCTGGCCGCCTAACTGTGGAATGAAGAATGAGTTCATTGTAAAGTTAGAAGTGATTTTAAAGCTTAACGGAGTTTTTTCAGGGAAACGTACTTCGTTAACTGTTGCAATGTTTTGTTCAGGATAAATAAAGATCCACTTAAACTGTTCAGCAACAACTTGAATAGTCAAAGGTGCTTTATCTGATTCTAAAGGACGGTATGGGTCATACTTGTGGGAACCCCACCAAGTTAACCAAGCTAAAATACCAATAATAATGACAGGGATACCCCATACTACAACTTCAATTGCAGTTGAGTGTGCCCATGTAGGTTTATAGTCTGCATCTTTATTTGACGCGCGATATTTCCAACCAAACCATAATGCCATGATGATTGAAGGAATCACCACAAGTAACATTAAATAGATCGCAGTCATCATAAGGTCACTTTGACCTTGACCAACTGGACCTTTAGAGTTTAGAAGTACCATATCACCACCACACCCAGTCAAAAGTGCGGCAAGCGTTGATAAAGACAATACAGCTAAAATCGTTTGTCTCATTTTACAACCTCGGTGAAGAGTCCCATTCCCTAATTAAATATGGGATAGCGATTAAAGTGTCGCATGATTGAGAACGCTAATTCTAAAATTTAGACTTCTCAATTATATGACACCGCTACGTTGTAGGGCATTATGCCTCATATCGACAAACTAAGCTATACATAAAGTAGGCTGAAATAATTGTTTTAAAACCCGATTTTTTTTGTAGGGTATCTAATTTCAAAAGAGCTTTTATTTAAATATCAACTCTCTATAGAAAAAAGGAGGCGGGGTGCCTCCTCTTTTTTTAGACATTAAATGAATGAGTCATTCACTATCATTTGATCACTTTTGTTCTTGCAATTTTGTCATGTAAAGCTTGTCGCTTTTGTCCTAATGCAAAAGCGTAGTCAATAATTGTACTGATCGGCATAAACAGTAAGTTTAATATAATAAAAACAATACTTCTTAATAAGAAGATACGAGTTAGATTAACCTTGCTATTGTCCTCAGCATCTACAATTTTAATTCCAACGATTTTCTTACCTATACTTTGCCCAAACTTTGTTAAAAGGATGGCTTGAATTGCAAGCATAATTACGACATAAACAAGCATTGAATGCCAAGCTTCTATCGGAATTAAAGTAAAAAGTTGCTGTTGCAATTCTGCAGCCTTAGTTGATGCAACTTCTGCAGATTGCATTTGTTTTTGCAATTCGAATAATTGCTTATATTGAGCTTCATTAAAGAAAAAAGAAGGAATTGCAGCGATTGGTAACCATAGCAATAAATCAATAATTTTCGCTAAAGCCCGAGCTGGGATAGACGCAAGTTCATGAACTTTAGGTTCTACACGAATTTGACGAATAGTTTCATTAGGTGAAGTATTCGTGTTTATTGGAGGTACAGAATAACCAATAGGTTGATATACAAGTTTACCTTGGGTTAATTCTCCTAAAGCTTTCCATTCTGTCATGCCTTCATGCCAAGCTAAATCAGTTAACAAAATTTGTTGGCTTGCCAACATTTGATTTACTTGTTCTAAAGTATAAGGCCCAGCTTGTTGATTATTACGTGCCAAGTAAATTTGCATAAATAAAAATTCTCTATTCTAAAGATGAAAAAAGACCCACGGATGGGCCTTTTTTTATAACTTATTAGATTTGCTTGATTTTTTCTTCAGCAAGGAAGAACCATGTATCTAAAACTGAGTCTGGGTTAAGAGAGACAGATTCAATACCTTGTTCCATTAACCATTTTGCAAGATCTGGATGGTCTGAAGGACCCTGACCACAGATACCTACGTATTTACCTGCTTTACGGCAGGCATGGATTGCCATTGAAAGAAGTGCTTTAACCGCTGCGTCACGTTCATCAAATAAATGTGAAACAATACCGGAGTCACGGTCAAGACCTAATGTTAATTGAGTTAAGTCGTTAGAACCGATAGAGAAGCCATCGAAGTGTTCAAGGAATTGTTCAGCTAATAAGGCATTAGTTGGTAATTCACACATCATGATTACTTTTAAGCCATTCTCGCCACGTTTCAAGCCATTTTGTGCAAGTAATTCAATAACGCGTTTTGCTTCAGATACTGTGCGTACAAAAGGAATCATGATTTGAATGTTGGTAAGACCCATTTCATCACGAACTTTCTTAAGTGCACGGCATTCTAATTCGAAACAATCACGGAAGTTATCAGATACATAACGGCTAGCACCACGGAAACCGAGCATCGGGTTTTCTTCTTCAGGCTCGTATAACTTACCGCCAATTAAGTTTGCATATTCATTTGACTTGAAGTCAGACATACGGACGATCACTGGCTTGTCACCAAATGCAGCAGCAAGAGTTGCAATACCTTCAACCAATTTTTCAACATAGAAGTCTACAGGTGACGCATAACCTGCAGTACGCGTTAGAACCGCAGCGCGAGTTTCACGAGGTAGGCTGTCAATGTTGAGTAAGGCTTTAGGATGCACACCGATCATACGGTTAATAATGAACTCAAGACGAGCAAGACCAATACCTTCGTTTGGAATTTGAGCAAAGTCAAATGCACGGTCAGGGTTACCTACGTTCATCATAATTTTGAACGAAAGTTTAGGCATAGATTCAATTGAGTTGCGTTGAACTTCGAAATCTAATGCACCTTCGTAAATGAAACCTGTATCCCCTTCAGCACAAGAAACAGTTACTTCTTGACCGTCAGTTAATACTTCTGTTGCGTTACCGCAACCAACAATAGCAGGTACACCAAGTTCACGTGCAATAATTGCTGCGTGACATGTACGACCACCACGGTTAGTGATAATTGCAGCAGCACGTTTCATTACCGGTTCCCAGTCAGGATCGGTCATGTCAGATACAAGAACGTCACCTTCTTGAACTTTGTCCATTTCTTTAATTGAGTTAACAATACGGACTTTACCAGAACCAATACGTTGACCAATTGAACGGCCTTCACAAAGAACAGTACCTCTTTGTTTGAGAAGGTAGCGTTCCATAGTGCCTACATTTTGGCGGCTTTTTACAGTTTCAGGACGAGCTTGAACAATATAAATTTGACCATCATCACCGTCTTTTGCCCATTCGATGTCCATTGGCGCACCGTAATGTTGTTCGATGATAAGTGCTTGTTTTGCAAGCTCTTGTAGTTCATGGTCATTTAAAGCGAATTGTTGGCGCTCTTGTTTTTCAACGTCAACAACAACAACAGATTTACCCGCAGAACCTTCTTCACCATAAATCATTTTTTGGTGTTTAGAGCCAAGATTACGGCGTAAAACAGAATGTTTACCAGCATTTAATAATGGCTTAGATAAGTAAAACTCATCAGGGTTAACCGCACCTTGTACAACCATTTCACCTAAACCGTAAGATGCTGTGATAAATACAACATCACGGAAACCAGATTCTGTATCAAGTGTAAACATTACACCCGCAGCGCCAGTTTCAGAACGAACCATGCGTTGTACACCAGCAGACAATGCCACAACGTCATGATCGAAGCCTTGGTGTACACGGTAAGAAATTGCACGGTCATTATATAAAGAAGCGAATACTTCTTTGATCGCAATAAGTACGTTATCAATACCGCGAATATTCAAGAAAGTTTCTTGTTGACCCGCGAAAGATGCATCTGGTAAATCTTCAGCAGTTGCAGATGAACGAACGGCAACCGCGATATCAGGATTGCCGTTAGAAAGTGCTGTAAAAGCGGCGCGAATTTCTTGTTCTAAGGTTGCAGTGAGTGGAGTCTCTACAATCCATTGGCGAATTTTAGCGCCTGTTTCTGCAAGAGCATTTACGTCATCAACGTTGAGTTGAGCAAGTTCTGCTTGAATTCGAGCGTTAAGACCACTTTGGTCTAAGAACTCACGATAGGCAGCAGCAGTAGTTGCAAAGCCACCAGGTACCGATACACCAGCATTTGATAAATGGCTGATCATTTCACCCAAAGATGAGTTTTTCCCACCTACGAGTTCGACATCGTGTTTCCCTAATTTTTCTAGACCGATTACGCGCGCTTCCAAAGTTTTCACTCCACTTTTGCAGTATTAATGTCTATCTTGGCATGAAATTATAAAAATAAAGTGCTTAGTTGAGAATTATACTAAGCGACAGTCATGTAAGATCAGTTTACTATAAAGATTATATAGCACTAAGACAAATGTTTAAGGAGAATTTTAATGTCAGAAAGTAAACAGTTTAAGCGGAGTGTTTTTTTTATTTCTGATGGAACTGCAATTACTGCCGAGACCCTTGGACATTCGTTATTAGCTCAATTTCCCAATGTAGATTTTGATATCCATATCATGCCGTATATTACAACTGAAGAGGCGGCAATGGATGTGGTGGTTGAGATTAATCGATGTCAAACCAAAGACGGTTGTCTCCCTTTAGTATTTGATACTTTAGTCGATCCGCATGTACGAGAGATTATTAATACGGCTAAAGCGGTTAATCTGGATGTATTTGAAGGCTTAATTAGTAAACTTGAGCAAGAGCTTGGGACACCACCAACAACATTGGTCGGGCAGACCCATGCGGTAACCGATTCTGAATACTATAAAGCCCGTATTGATGCTGTTCATTTTGCGCTTGATAATGATGATGGGGCACGTACTCGTCATTATGATAAAGCGGATTTAATCTTAATTGGAGTTTCCCGCTCGGGTAAAACGCCGACTTCTATTTACTTATCTCTTCAATTCGGGATTCGTGTTGCAAACTACCCATTAACTGAAGAAGATTTGGACGATAACCGTTTACCAGCAGTATTGAGAGCTCATCGTAGTAAGCTATTTGGTTTAATGATTGATGCTGAACGTTTAGTTGCGATTCGTAGTGAGCGTAAAGCGAATAGCCGTTATGCGAGTTTTAGCCAATGCCAAATGGAGCTTAGAGCCATTGAAGGGATTTATATTTCAGAAGGTATTAAATATTTAAACGTGACCGAAATGTCAATTGAAGAGATTTCAACACGTATTTTACAAATGACGGGATTAAAACGTCGTATTGGTTAATTTAATCAAGTGCTTAGTTTAACCATTCAATTTTTTATATTAAGTTATAGATAAGTTGAATGGTTTTTTAATATCTATCATAGTAAAAAATAAAAGTTTTATATATAAAACCAAATATTATTAAATGGTTTTTATTGGTTATAAACCCGTAGTCGTTTTGAAACTCATTCGTAAATTTAAATAATACTATTGAAAAGAAATGTATGTTTTTTATAGCGCTAAAAAATAGTAATTATTTATTTTTTCTAAATATTTTTAGAAAGCATCCATAAAAAATCCATAATTCATAAAATGTTAAATAGATCACACTTTTTTAGTGTTGTGTGATTGTGTTTTGATTTTAATTATACTTTCCCACCTCGATATGGGACTATCCGATTATCAAAATGCTAAGAAAATGTGTTTTTTCATTGGTATATATCTTGCCACTTAATTTATATGCCGCTCAAGTGGATGAATTGCGAGAGCAAGCTATTCATATTTACAAAACTGGACAAACTCAACAAGCAATATTGCAACTAGAACAATTGCTAAATAAGTACCCGCATGACCAAAAGTTGCTAGCCGATTATTTAGTTGTAATGGCAAGTGAGAAAAAAGATCTAATGACTTTTTCTCAACATTTAGCAAATATTAATTATGTGAATTTTCCAGAATATGGGCAATTCCCATTAATACGTAATTTCCGTGATTTTAAACACTTTAAAAATGCGATTGAATGGTCAAACAAATTTAATATTCAAAAAACGCCTGATGGGCAAATTTTGTTAGCAGTTTTATATGCCGAGGCTCAAGATACTGTAAATGCAAAACTACACTTAAAAAATATTAAAAGTAAAAAACTTACAGCAGATCAACTTGTTCGAGTTGCCTATGCGTATCGACTCATCAATTCACCCGTAGATGCTTTATCTGCAATTGAGCAAGCTTATCAGCAACAACCAAAGTCTTTTGCAGTTTTGCAAGAATATACTTACGACTTAGCCGCTGTAGGTGCCTATAAAAAAGCTCAGCAGTTATTGCTTGCCAGTGATAAAAATGTACAAACTGAATCGCTTCAGCATTGGTTAAAGGTCAGTGAGTTTTCTCAACGCGTAAATAATGCAATTACTCGCTATAAATATCTCAATCGAGAAGGTTTATCGGATAGTGAAGGTTTTGCAGAGTTAGATGAGGTATTGAAGCAAGGTGAACAAATACAGCCTTTGATTCAATCTTCAGACCCTAATTATTTAAGATTTCATTATGACTATTTGTATGCTTTGGACTTTCGTGGACGTAGCCGTACAGTATTAGATGAGTTCGCTAAATTAAATGTGCCTTTAGAAAAACTACCGGCTTATGTGCGTCATGCGATTGCTGATAGTTATTTAGCTGAAAGAAAACCGCAGCAAGCTGAATTTGCTTTTAAAACCCTGCTTACCGAAAAAAACTACTCAGATATGACGGTATATACGGGGCTTTATTATTCTTATATTGAACAAGAAAAATATAAACAAGCTGAACAACTTTTGAGTGACGTTGATCGGTTGATTCCTACGTATAAATATAGTCAAGCGAAAGGCGTAGATAAATCAAGCCATCCTGATCGTGATGATTATATTGCTTTACAAGGTATGCATTTAGCTTATGCAAACCATTTGGATCAATCAGAAAAGCACTTTCAGAAACAAGTAGATCTTGCACCTGCTAATGAGGGTTTAATTAATAACCTTGCTCGTGTTGAGCGCTGGAGAGATAAGCCATTACAGGCGAAGCAAACAATTGATCGTTTAAATGGCTTAACACCAGTTGCTAAAGATACGCGTATTAACCAAATGCAAAATGCTCAGGCTTTAGGGAATATTCCTGAGTGGCGCAAAAGCACAGAAAGTCTTTTGCAATATTATCCTGAAGATAGCGGGGTAGTTAAAAGTCGAAAAGAGTTGGATGATCGTGATAGAGCAACGATCTCGCACTCAACAACTTGGGGCCAAAGTAAAGCAGAGAACAATGATTCTGTGAGTGGGCAAAATGGTTTGAAAGACCGCGAAATGGAAACTCGTATTAATAGCCCGTGGATTAAAGATAATTATCGTCTATTTGCTTGGCATCAAGATCGTTACGGAGAATACCGTTATGGGGATGTGCATGACCAACGTTATGGGGGCGGCGCTGAGTGGCAAGCAAACCGTAAGGCATTGTCGGCAATCTTGTCGCAAAGTACAGATGGTGGACAAGCCGGTGTTCGTCTTGATTGGTCGCAATGGTTAAACGACCACTGGCAATATCAATTGCAATATGACAGCCAAGCTAATATTCCATTACAGGCAATTGATGCTGGTGAGGATGGACAAGCTTACCGTGCTGCTCTGACATGGCAAAAAGATGAGTCACGTCAAATTGGGGCAAGTTATGGCTTAACCGATATAAGCGACGGTAATAAACAACAAGAGTTTTCTACTTTTTGGCGCGAGCGTTTATTTGATGCACCTCATCATATTACCTACGGAACGGTGCGTGGATTTTATGGTAGCAATAGCCAAGATCAGACCGCTTACTTTAGCCCAAGCAATCATTATAGCGCTGAGTTGAATTTAAGCCATGACTGGGTTACTTGGCGAGAATATGAACGCTCATTTAAACAGCATTTTGAAGCTGGAGTAGGGCTTTATAAACAAGCAGATTACTCAGCTCGACCAACATACTCTTTGCAATATCAACATCAATGGCAGCTCTCACGGACTTGGCAACTTAATTATGGAATTGGTTGGCAATACCATCCATACGATGGTCATGATGAACAACATACCTACGGTATTTTCGGATTTGAAGGGCGTTTTTAATGAATAATATGATGTCAAAAATGTTGAGTTGCGTGTTTGCTTCAACATTATTACCCGTACAATTTTCCTATGCCCACGTTGAAACTGAACTACCAAAAAATCATACGGTTTCTTTAACTTTTCATGATGTCAGAGATGACGTACTCAAGGAAGGTGACCGTGATGTTTATGCGATTCAGACCAATAATCTGGCACAGTTTCTTGATTGGCTCAGTCAGTCCGATTGGAAACCGATTCGTCTAAAAGACATCGAAGAGGCGCGTAAACAAGGTAAAGAATTACCTCATAACTCTATTCTACTCACCTTCGATGATGGTGCTTTGAGTAGTTACAGCCGAGTATTTCCTTTACTTAAGCAATATCAGATTCCAGCAGTTTTTGCTCTTCCAACCAGTTGGTTAAATGGCAATACTCAAGCAGGTTATGAAGCTTATGGCCAAGGTAATTTGGTGAACTGGGCTCAAGTTCGTGAAATGCAAGCCTCTGGTTTAGCAGAGTTTGCAAGCCATAGTGATGATTTACATCATGGTGTATTGGCCAATCCTCAAGGCAATGAGCAACCTGCTGCGACTTCTTATGCTTATTTAAAATCGCAATCACGTTATGAAACCGATACAGAATATCAACAACGTATTTTGCAGGATTTAAAAAAATCTTATGCAGTTTTAAAAAAAGAAATAGGTGTTAATCCGAAAGCAATTATTTGGCCATATGGCGCGGTAAATGAGCAATTAGAAAAACTAGCGCAACAGGCAGGTTTTCAATTTTCGTTCAGTCTGGGACGTGATGGCATGAATCGCGTAAGTGACTCAACTTTTAACCGCAGCTTGGTCATTAATAATCCTACGGCCGAACAACTGACAGAAGGCATGATAAATATTCTGAATTTCGAAGAGTCAGATTTATTTAAGCAACCTCGTCACTTTGTAAGTATGGATTTAAAGGAGCTGGCAGCTCAACAAAATGCTCAGACCGATGAAAAATTAGGGCAGTTATTATCAAAATTATATAGCTTAAAAAACAATGCTTTAATCTTAAAGCCTTTAGAAGATAAAGATGGGGATGGGCAATATGATGTTGCTTATTTCCCTACAAATAAAATTTTTGTCCAACAAGATATTTTAAACCGTAGTTTATGGCAGGCTCAAACTCGTGCGGGTCAATCGGTAATATTAGAATTACCAGTTTATCCGCAAAAAGATAAACCATTTTTAACTGTAGATTTGGCTAAAGATATAGCACGCTTTAACAGTAATTTAAGTGGTGTTCAACTTAATGCGGGAACATCTTTAAATTGCGCAATGCAAAAAATCACAGTTCAGGAAAATAGTTGCATTGAACAATCTAAACAGCTCGCACAACTTGCCCAGCTGACTAAAAAAGCAGTTAAACCTTATTTAAATATGAGTAATCAGGCACAGTTTAGTTTATTGCTTACACCTGATTTAGATCATATCGAAAATCTACCTGAGCTTATAAAAACGCTTTTATTGCAACATGATTTAGTCAATTTAAAGTTCGATGTGATTGGCAAGAAAAAGCAATTTAATCAGTTATTAATGCTTTTAAATACACTTGATGAAAATGATAAGCAAAGATTAATGCTGACTTTAGCGTTACCAGAAAAATCGCAAAAAACTGCTTGGACTGAAGTGCAGCAAGCCCTCTTTGCTATTCAGCGGATAGGCATTCAGAAATTTGGTATTGATGGCTATGATTTTGAAAAATCAAAAGATGTTCATCAATATTTATATAATCCGATTAGTTTGAATGCTAGCCCTGTGATGTATCAGCCTTTTGCTGGATTGGTAGAGGGGAAAAAGTAATGAGAGTATTGCTCGATATTCTGTTTGCTTTTGCCTTTTTATATCCCTTACTGATGGCATGGACATGGATGGTAGGCGGACTCTGGTTCTTCTTTAAAAGAGAATACCGTGAACAAGCGCTTCCTGAACCTACAGGCGAAGGATGCAGTATCATCATTCCGTGTTTTAACGAAGAAGCGCAAGTACGCCAAACAATTCGTTATGCGCTACAAACCAAATATCCTAATTTTGAAGTGATCGCCGTCAATGATGGAAGTAGTGACAGAACAGCTGAAATACTTGATGAATTGTCAGCGCAAGATTCACGACTTCGGGTTGTGCATTTGGCAGAAAATCAGGGTAAGGCCGTAGCTTTAAGATCGGGAGTATTGGTGAGTAAATACGAATATCTTGTTTGTATTGACGGCGATGCATTACTACATCCGCATGCTGTACTTTGGTTAATGCAGCCCTTTATTAATTTCCCGCGAATTGGCGCCGTAACGGGGAATCCAAGAATTTTAAACCGATCTAGTATTTTAGGAAAATTACAGGTCGGTGAATTTTCTTCGATTATTGGTTTGATTAAACGTGCACAGCGTACATATGGTCGTATTTTTACAGTATCGGGTGTGATTGCAGCATTTCGTAAAACAGCACTTGTTCGAGTGGGATTTTGGTCAGACGATAAAATTACTGAAGATATTGATATTTCATGGAAGCTACAGCTCGACCATTGGGATATTCAATATATTCCGCAAGCGCTTTGCTATATCTATATGCCTGAGACATTTAAAGGGTTATGGAAACAACGTCTTCGCTGGGCACAAGGTGGGGTAGAGGTTCTTATAGAATATATTCCACAAATGTTCAAACTGCGTGTTCGCAGAATGTGGCCTGTCATGATTGAGGCGCTAGTCAGTATTATCTGGTCTTATGTCATGATTATGATCTTCACGCTATTTTTTATGGGATTATTTATTGAACTGCCTCAACAATGGCAAATCAAAACGCTTATGCCACAGTGGTACGGTGTAATACTCGGCGGAACATGTTTAATTCAGTTTTTAGTGAGTTTGTGGATTGACCAGCGCTATGACCGAGGGCGTTTCTTTAGAAATTACTTTTGGGTCATTTGGTATCCGTTATTTTTCTGGTTACTGACTTTGTTTACAAGTGTTGTGGCGGTACCAAAAACTTTATTTAACACTAAAAAACGTGCTCGCTGGGTAAGTCCAGACCGAGGCTTCCGTGGAGATAACCCATGAAATCTGAGGAAAATAAGAATATCGAAGCGCTAGATATTCCTGAATATATTGACCAGCCAGAATATGTCAAAAATAAAACGGCAAACTATACATTACAAACAGTTGGTTGGTTCTGTTTAATGTGGTTGTTATTTCCGTTGGTTTCATTGTTTTTATGGGTGTTTGAAGGGCACTTAATTTATGACTACGTCTGGGTTGACCATATATCAGAAGTTAAGACCTTACTACACTTAGCATTGCTCATCGGGATTAGTGCACTCATTTTAATTTTGTGGGCGAGCTATAACTGGATTAGATTTAGTGGCGAGGATCGACGAGCTAAGGCACCTAATAGTTCAGTTGAATTACTAGCCGCCCAATTTTTGGTTACGCCTGAGATGTTAACTGAGTTGCAAAAAAAACAACGCATCATTTTGCATTACGATGATCATGGTAATTTGCAAAAATATGAGTAAATAAAAAAGCATGGCTTAGAACCATGCTTTTTTATTTTTATGCGGTGGTTCTAATAATGATATCAATGGGGTGTTCTATACCGTCCATACTATGAATAGAAGTAGGGGTAATCTTAACAATGGGCCAAGTTTGTAATTTACAGTTAGGTTTTTGAAGTGCAGCATAATAGCTATCAGATTTAAAAAACACTTTTTTGGTGGTTGCAATATTGGGGGTTAAAAGGCGTTTAAGCCACGTTTCACTCACTTGCGTATCAAGAAAACGTAAGGCCAAAAGACTTTTTACTCGATTGTTAAATAATCTCCGGTTTTTGATAATGAGTGGATGGGTAATTAACTTATTTGTGCCCATTTGACTGTGGGGCAAAATAAAGTGTGGTGTGATTTGAAATACAGTCACAAATTTTGCTTGCTGACAGATTTTTTCAAGATGCGTCACGCTATCTTGATTAGTACCAATAATTGCGACAGTTGAATGTGAAAAGTCAAATTCTTTAATTGAACTTGATGAAATCACTTGTCCAGTAAAACCTTCAAAATCTTGAGAAATATTCTGAAAAATTACTGATTTTGAAGTGTTATTTTTAATATTAATACTCATTTTCCAAAAGTCCTTTTGGTTTTTAAATCATGATGTTTTTATCGTTTTAATATAAATAACCAAGCAGGAAGTTGGGGTAAAGTCTTTTCAGATAGATGGTCGTCCCATACTCAAAATCAATTCAAGTATGGGAATGTGAAATGGAGTTTTAATGTTCTGTTTTTACATTCATGAGCTGGGTAAAGCTTTCTAAACGTTTAGCTGTATCGTATACATCACATGTAAAAATAAACTCATCAACATCGTATGTTGCTAAAAGCTTTTGTAAACCAGTGCGAACTGTATCTACAGAACCAATTTGCGCCATTGCATAGAAGTTTTCGACAGACAGTTGTTCTGCTGTATTCCATAATCCCTGCATTGACTCAACTGGAGGTTTAAGTTTTAAGCTTTCTCCGCGGATTAAACCTAGTACGCGTTGGTATGCGCTGGTTGCTAAATATTGTGCTTCTTCATCTGTGTCTGCCACAACAACAGGCACACCCATTGAAACATATGGTTTATCTAGGTATTCAGAAGGTTCAAAGTTCTCTCGATAGAGTTGAATCGCTTGGCCCAACATACGTGGGGCAAAATGGGATGCAAATGAGTACGGAAGTCCAAGTTTTGCCGCAAGTTGCGCACTAAAAAGGCTAGACCCCAGTAACCAAACAGGAACATGGGTACTTTGCCCAGGTGTTGCAATAATTTTTTGTCCTGTCTGAGGTACATCGAAATATTTTAAGATTTCGACAACATCTTTTGGAAACTGGTCTTCTGTTTCTTGATGACCCCGGCGTAGAGCTCGCATTGTGAGTTGGTCTGTACCAGGAGCACGACCTAAACCAAGTTCAATACGATTTGGATAGAGTGTAGCAAGTGTCCCAAATTGTTCTGCGACAACGAGAGGAGCATGATTAGGGAGCATAATTCCGCCCGAACCTAAACGAATATGCTGTGTATGTGCTGCAATAAAACCGAGCAAGACGGCTGTAGCTGAACTTGCGATACCATCCATGTTGTGATGCTCTGCAAGCCAGAAACGTTCATAACCTAGCTTTTCTGCATGTTGTGCTAATTCTAGTGCGTGGCGCAATGAAAATTCGATGGTTTTATCATTACGAATGGGAGCAAGTTCCAAAATTGAAAACTTGGTATCTTGAAGTGATCTCATGCGATATTCTCGAATAAGGATATATCGAAATACTACGATATATGAAGTTCGATGTATATCGTTTTTTTTCGATATTAATTTTTATCATACAATAAAAAAAGCACCCGAAGGTGCTATTTTGACTCATATATAAATTAACGGTTTTTATACCAGCCACGGTGTAAGCCATTGTCGTGGCGGTGACGTCCACCTTTATAATAACGACGGTCGCCATCGTAATATCTACGGTCATCACGATCATAACGACCACGGTCGTAACGGTCATCGTAATTACGGTCTTCAGCTACTTTACGACCGAGTGCCGAACCACCAGCTGCACCTACTGCTGCACCGATGTAACCACCATTTGTACCGCCCATATTTTTACCAACGGTATAACCAGCACCACCACCTAATGCACCGCCAATCGCAGCTTCTGTACGATTGCGACGGTCACTCGCTGCAGCTGCACCACCAGCTCCACCTAAAGCAGCACCAATTGTCGCTCCAGATGTACCACCAATGCTTTTACCAATTGCTGTACCAACTACACTACCTAAAGCAGATGTTGCAGCAACACGCGTACCATTATCTGCATGTGCAACTGTTACCATAGAAGACGTTGCAAGTACTGCACTAGCTAACCAAATATTCATTTTCATCTTGGAACTCCATGTCCTTTTTACTGAAAGGACAGTATTTTTATCTTGAGGTAAATGTAATAAAAAATTTCGTGATAATTATGGAGAAGCCAAATGGAGATACGAGTGTTTTGTGTCGGTTTGTATGGTTTGTATTAATATGTGGATAAATCATGTGCATGCAAAAGGGTAGCGTGAAAATCTATCAAAAATAAAAAAGCACCCGAAGGTGCTTAAATGTCTATTCATCAACCTTGATTAGTGATGACGACGGTGTTTTTTCTTCCAGTGCTTAGACGATCTGTCAGCATCACGGTCTTTAGAGATTTTATTACCTAAAGCAGAACCACCTGCCGCGCCTAAAGCAGCACCGATGTAACCACCGTTTGTACCGCCCATGCTTTTACCAACGGTATAACCAGCACCACCACCTAAACCACCGCCAATTGCAGATTCTGTACGGTGACGACGATCACTTGCAACAGCTGCACCACCAGCACCACCTAAAGCAGCACCAATTGTTGCGCCAGATGTACCGCCCATACTTTTACCAATTGCAGTACCAGCGACACTACCTAGAGCAGAAGCAGCTGCTACATGTGTTGTATTGTCAGCATGCGCTACAGTAACCATAGAAGTTGCTAAAACAGCGCTACATAACCAAGCATTTAATTTCATTTTCTACTCCGTGTCCTTAACTGCAGGACCCCTAATCTTTTGTTACGGCAAATGTAACAAAACACTTCTCCTAAAATATGGAGAACCATCTTTTGAGTATTGCAGTTTAGTGTCTGGTTTGTATGTTTTCTATTAAAATAGAGTATTTAATACTCATATAGAAAAGTAATTCTCATTTAACATTCTTAAGTTTATTTATGTTCAGTTGAACACAAGAAGTCAATGAAAGCTCGTGTGGCGGAAGACATATGCTTATGTTGTGCATATAGTAAAGAGAAAGGGCGTGTATGACCTGCATATGGCTCAAGTAAAGGCTGTAGCGTTCCTTGTTGAATTTTTTCATTAACGATAAAGTCGTAACTCTGGCATATCCCTAGTCCATTTTCAGCAAGAGACACGACTCCTAATATATCTTCTTTTACTAAAATCCGATTTGTTGGTATCCACTGAATTTCCTGATCTATATCTTTAAGAAACCATGGAGTGACCTTACCATTACTTGGTAACTCAAAGGCTATACATTGATGATAATTTAATTCTTCTAGCGTTTTTGGAATACCCATACGTTTTAAATAAGTGGGTGAGGCAACAAGTTTTAAAGGGGCCTGCTCTAAAGGTCGAGCTACAAAAGAGCTATTTGGAAGATGTCCTTGACGAATAGCTAAATCAAATCCTTCAGCAATTAAATCAACGTTTCGATTAGAAATACTGATTTCAATTTGAATGTCTGGATATTGCAAAAGAAATTTTTCTAATAAGGGAGGTAACCGATAATGTCCATAAGTTGTAGGAACACTTAATTTAATCTTTCCCGAAATTTGCAGTTGTTCACCTTGAATCACACGTTCTGCATGGTCAATTAACTGAAAAGCATGTTGCATTTTTTCATAATAAAGTTGACCAGCTTCAGTCAGACTTAAATGGCGAGTCGTTCGTCTAAAAAACTGTATCCCTAATTTTTTCTCTAGCCGTGTAATTGTTCTACTAATAACGGAGGGTGTGGTGGACAAATAAATCGCCGCTGCGCTAATAGAAAGCTTCTCAGCTACAATTAAAAACACTTCAACATCGGCAAGGTAGTCAAATTGACGAGACATTTTGTCCTCAAACGCAAAAAAGATTTGTAAATGGAGTTGTTTTTCTACCTCTGGGGTAAAAATAGAATATATCCATCCCAGTTATAAATCCAGCAAATGCTTGGAATGAAGGTCGAATAATGAAGATGTTAAATAAAATCATATTTGCAATGATTACCGCTTCAGCAGTGTTAAGTGCAAATGCAGCTCATGTATTGGTTGTGTTGTCTGATGAAGCCCAATTAGAGCTAAAGAATAATCAGGTTTTTAAAACAGGTTTTTACCTTAATGAATTGATGCAGCCTACAAAAATGCTTTTAGATGCAGGCCACACAGTAACTTTTGCGACCCCTCATGGGAAAGCTCCGACTTTAGATGAGTCATCAAATAGTGCAATGTATTTTAACCAAGATGAAAAAGCGTTAAAGCAATATGCAGGTTTATTGCATAATCTAAAGTTAACCTCTCCTCAAGATTCTCCAGTTTTGAGTTTGTCTCGTATCGAGCAAATTGGGATTGATAAGTTTGATGCGATTTATATTCCGGGTGGTCATGCGCCCATGCAAGACTTATTAAAAGATAAACAGCTTGGCAAAGTTCTCACGGCTTTTCATAAAGCTGGAAAACCTACCGCATTGGTTTGCCATGGTCCTATCGCTTTAATGTCAACTTTACCTAATGCTTCGGAAGTAGTTAGCCAACTAGAACAAGGTAAAACAGTCAAAACTGGTGAATGGATTTATAAAAATTATCGAATGACGGTGATTAGCAATCAAGAGGAAGAGCAAGCAAAAGCTTTGTTAAAAGGTGGTGAAATGAAGTTCTATCCGCAAACGGCTCTACAGTCTATAGGAGGTAAATATCAAAGTAATACAACTGCGTGGACTCCAAACGTGGTGGTAGATCGTGAGCTTATTACTGGACAAAATCCAGCCTCGGCTGTTCTTGTCGGTAAAACTTTGTTAGGGAAATTAAAATAAGATAACCGTGATAGAGAGGCTTTAGAAATAAAGTCTCTCTTGTCATAGGCGCTTTAAAAAGCTGATTTATTATTCTTAATAAAAAGCAAAATTCTAGATTACTCGATAAATTTCATCTGAAATCATTGTATTGATATACCGCTACTGACTATGAAAGTTGATGAATTGGCTGATTATATATGTCATTTAAGCGCCATAATCTGTAAACTATGCGCTATTTTTACGATTTTGCTTATCTTCTATACTTACATAGCGTTCGATAAGCTTTTTGGACTTTTGAGATATTTCCTCTTATGAAAGCGTCACTCCGTTTACGACTTGATCAACTCTGTGATCGACATGAAGAACTTACTGCATTGCTTGCAGATGCTGAAGTGATCTCCGATAACAAACGTTTCCGTAAATTGTCTCGTGAACATAGTGATTTATCTGAAATTACCGAAGTTTGGGGTAAATACCGTCAAGCAGAAGAAGATATTGAAACTGCTGAGATGATGAAGTCTGACCCAGACTTCAAAGATATGGCAGAAGAAGAGATTCAGGCGAATAAAACATTGCTTGAAGAATTAGAAAGCCAGCTCAATATTTTAATGATTCCAAAAGATCCAAATGACTCTAACGCGGCTTATTTAGAAATTCGCGCTGGAACAGGTGGTGATGAGGCCGCAATTTTCTCTGGTGATTTATTCCGCATGTACAGTAAATATGCCGAGACACAAGGTTGGCGTATTGAAGTTCTTTCTGAAAATGAAGGTGAGCATGGTGGTTTTAAAGAAGTCATTTGCCGCGTAGATGGTGATGGCGTTTACGGTCGCTTAAAATTTGAAAGTGGTGCTCACCGAGTGCAACGTGTTCCTGCAACTGAATCACAAGGGCGCGTTCATACTTCAGCATGTACAGTTGCGATCTTGCCTGAAATTGATGTCGATACCAACGTTGAAATTAATCCGGCAGATTTACGTATTGATACTTACCGTGCGTCAGGTGCAGGTGGTCAGCACATTAACAAAACTGACTCGGCAGTGCGTATTACCCACATCCCAACGGGTACAGTTGTTGAATGTCAGGAAGAACGTTCACAGCATAAAAACAAAGCCAAAGCGATGGCATTGTTAGTTTCACGTTTAGAAAATGCGAAACGTGCAGCGGCTGATGCAGCAACGTCTGAAATGCGCCGTGATTTAGTAGGTTCTGGTGACCGTTCGGAACGTATCCGTACTTATAACTACCCACAAGGGCGTATGACTGACCACCGTATTAACTTAACTTTATATAAGTTAGACGCGATTATGGAAGGTGATTTAACTGAGTTGCTTGATAGCTTACACCGTGAATATCAGGCAGATCAGTTAGCGATGCTTGCACAGGAAAATGGCGGCTAATGAATATTGCTCAAGCGCTTACAATTCGTGGTGAGCCTGACAGTTATGAACGACAAGAAAATGCTTGGTTACTTGAGCATTTTCTAAAAATCAATTCGCTTGAATTAAAGTTTAGACTTGAGCAAGAGCTAACAGCCCAACAAGAGCAAGACTACTTGGCTGGTCTTGAACGTATTCAAAATGGTGAGCCTTTAGCTTACGTGACTGGTTCGCAACCTTTTTGGACGCTCGATTTAAAAGTAACGTCAGATACTTTAGTACCACGACCAGATACTGAAGTTTTAGTTGAAACCGTTTTAAATCTGAATTTGCCAAAGAATGCAAATATTGTGGATTTGGGAACAGGAACAGGTGCAATTGCACTTGCGTTAGCGAGTGAACGTCCAGATTGGCGAGTCACGGCAACGGATATTTATGCGCCTACTTTAGAAGTCGCAAAAGAAAACGCACAAGCACATGATTTGCAACATGTGAAATTTGCTCTTGGAGCTTGGTTTGAAGCGCTGGAACCACAAAAGTTTGATTTAATTGTTTCTAATCCGCCGTACATTGATCCCGAAGATGAACACATGCAAGCTTTGGCTACAGAACCACGCCGTGCATTAGTTGCAGATCGTCAGGGGTTGGCTGATATTGAAATTATTATTTCTCAAGGTAAGAGCTGGTTAAACCCAAAAGGCTGGATTGCTCTGGAACATGGTTATGATCAAGGGCAAGCTGTTCGAGGCATTTTCGCAGAGCATGGTTTTAGTGAGATAAAAACTATTCAAGACTATGGCCAAAATGATCGGGTCACGTTAGCTTCATTATCAATAGAATAAGAACGATTTAATCTATAGAGTTAAAGGTTGCTTCCCGATAAGCACCTGGACTAACACCTGTCCATTTTTTAAAGGCACGATGAAATGCACTTGGGTCATGAAAGTTTAGATCTTCACTAATATCTTGAATTGAGTCATTCGTTTTACTTAAGCGTTCAACCGCAATATCACAGCGGATTTCATTTTTAATTTGTTGATAACTAACTCCTTCATGTTTCAGCCTGCGTTGAACAGTGGCTTCTGAAATATTAAGTTGTTGTGCGACATCTTTGAGTTCTGGCCAGTGCGCAGGGTGGAGTTTTAATAAATGGCGACGAATAAGAACACTCAATGCATTCTCATTTTTAAAACGAACTAAAAGATTTTGCGGCGTTTGCTTTAAAAAATCATAAATCGCTTTTTTATCTTTTTTAATTTTAATATCTAAGTAATGAGCATCGAATTCAACTCGATTTACCTCAGCATTAAATTGAATATCTTCACCAAAACGTACGAGATAATCTTGAATATCGTTCGGTTTAGGACAACGTACTCTAATATTATTTAAACCAATTCGTTGGTCTACTAACCAGCACATAAGTCCGTGTACTAATATTAAAAAGGTTGCATAGGTAAACATGCGTTTAGGTTGTTTTTGATCATGAATCACCAAATAAGCTTTTTCTTGCTCTCTAATGAGTTCTCCATGCATGTCATCTAAAACAAAGTTAAAAAACTTTATAATATCATGGAGTGCCTTTTCTAAAGTTTCGGCCGTACTGACAAGTTTAGTCAATAACTTATAGCTGCCACGACGCATAGGGTGGCTATCCATACCAAAAAATTCATCGTTCATGGCGTTTGCAAGCTCTATCCATAATTGGGCATATTTTGTAACAGGTACACGAGCCTTGGGAGACATCAGTAATTCAGTGGGGATGCCTGCTTTATTGAGAATTATTTGTGTATTTAGGCCTTTGGCATAAGCCGCACTCAGTGCTTCATGTACTAGTGCAATCGAAATTGTGCCTTTACTTAAAGAAGATTGGACAACCATGTCAAAGACTCATATTTTCTTCATATATTTCAAGTGAAATATTTCATATTTAAAATTTGGATTGATCAAAAGCTGCAAGCATTTTGAGGCTTTTTGAAATTGTATCGGAAAACAACAACTTTTACTCTCACTACTAAGTTTAAAGAATATTTCTATAGGATCGTAAATAATGAAAATTCAAGGAAAACATTTCGTGATTACTGGTGGTGGCTCTGGCTTAGGTGCTGCTACAGCTGAATATCTAGTTCAACAAGGGGCCTCAGTCACGTTGGTTGACATGAATGTAGAAGCAGGCGAGCAGCAAGTAAAACAATTAGGGTCAAAAGCTGACTTCGTAAAACTTGATGTAACAGATGAAGTTACTGCTGAACAGTTCTTTAAAGATATTTTAGTAAAACATGGCAGCTTGCATGGTTTAGTGAACTGTGCGGGTATTGGCCCTTCTGCAAAAGTAGTTGGCCGTGAAGGTGTTCATGACTTGGGGTTATTTGCAAAAACTTTAAATATTAATGTCACAGGTACATTTAACATGCTGCGTTTTGCAGCAGATGCAATGAGTAAAAATACGGTCGAAGCAGGCGAAGAGGACCGTGGCGTCATTGTTAACACTGCTTCTGTTGCGGCATTTGACGGTCAAATTGGTCAGGCTGCGTATTCAGCCTCTAAAGGCGCTATTGTGGCGATGACTTTACCGATTGCTCGTGAGTTAGCGCGTCATGCCATTCGTATTATGACCATTGCACCGGGAATTATGGAAACTCCAATGCTTAAGGGTATGCCACAAAATGTACAAGATGCTTTGGGGCAAATGGTGCCATATCCATCGCGGTTAGGAAAGCCAGAAGAATTTGCTCGTTTGGTCGCACACATTGCTGAAAATTCCTATTTAAATGGTGAAGTTATTCGTTTAGATGGTGCAATTCGTATGGCAGCAAAATAATAAAAATAAGGATGTTGAAATGATTTTAAATGCTGAACAAAGTATGGTTCAGGAGATGATGCGTAACTACTCGCAAAATCAGTTAAAACCAACAGCCGCACATCGCGATAAAACCCATGCATTTCCTGCGCAGGAATTAAAAGATTTAGGCGCACTAGGCGCTATGGGGATGACCGTACCCGCTGAATGGGGCGGTGCCGGAATGGACTATGTATCTTTGGTGCTTGCAATTGAAGAAATTGCCGCAGGTGATGGTGCTATTTCGACTATCGTAAGTGTTCAAAATTCCTTGATTTGCGGTATTACGCTCGCGTACGGTTCGGAGCAGCAAAAACAAACATATTTGCCAAAATTTGCATCTGGTGAATGGTTAGGATGCTTTTGTTTAACTGAGCCACATGTCGGTTCTGATGCAAGCGCGATTTTATGTAAAGCTGAGCGAGATGGTGACTATTGGGTACTCAATGGCGTAAAGCAATTTATTACCAGTGGTAAAAATGCCCAAGTGGCTTTGGTCTTTGCGGTTACAGATAAACAAGCTGGTAAAAAAGGGATTTCATGTTTTCTTGTGCCGACCAATACACAAGGTTACTTGGTCACTCGAATTGAAGACAAAATGGGCCAACATGCTTCCGACACAGCGACCATTACTTTTGAGGACTGTCGAATTCCCTTAGAAAATTTGGTAGGGCAACAAGGTGAAGGTTATAAAATTGCACTTTCTAATTTAGCAGCTGGACGTATTGGGATTGCTGCTCAATCTGTTGGAATGGCAAGAGCTGCTTTTGATGCAGCGGTGCAATATGCAAATGAACGCAAAGCTTTTGGTGTAGAGTTAGTCCAACATCAGGCAGTGAGTTTTCGTTTAGCCGATATGGCAACCCAGATTGAAGCTGCACATCAGTTGGTTTTACATGCTGCAACTTTAAAAGATGCGGGATTGCCTTGTTTAAAAGAAGCTTCAATGGCAAAGCTAGTTGCGTCTACTATGGCTGAGCGAGTGTGTTCGGATGCGATTCAGATTCATGGAGGGTATGGCTACGTAAGTGATTTCCCTGTTGAGAGAATTTATCGGGATGTTCGTGTAAGTCAGATTTATGAAGGTGCTTCTGACATTCAACGTTTAGTGATTGCTCGCGAAGTAACCCAAGTTTAAGTATGAGATTTTAAAAATAGTCAGTGAATGCAAAAGACCGCAATTGTTATGCGGTCTTTTGCAACTAAAACTGTTTAGTTTTAACTTATTTCAATGAAATATAGAAAGTTAAAGCTAGCTTTTTGATGATTAAAGCTGAGCTTTGACTTCTTCACCAATTAAATAAAACGTTCCTCCTGCAATATAATGCAGACTTCGAAGTTCTTTCGGTGCATCTTGAAAATACCAGTGCCCATCTCTGAAAACGCGACTATCTGCCCAAGCACCTACAACAGAACCAATAAATAAATCATGTGCTGACTGATTATGCGGTTCTGGAATAAGTTTACATACGAGCCATGCAATGCATCCTGATACAAGCGGACTGGTAAGACCTTCTTGGTAAAATAGTTCAGTACCACAATGTTCAAGCTTTTCGGCGTCATCTAACTTACTAATAGTTCCAAGTTGCTTAGTCATATCAAGCTGTGCATAGCAGGGAACTTGTAGGGTGAAATAACCACTTTGCTCAACGAGCTGTCGGGTTTTAGTACTTTTGTCGAGAACCACAGACACTTTGGCTGGTTTAAACTCTAAGGCACATGCCCAAGCAGCAGCCATCACGTTGCGGTCATCGCCATATTGTGCAGAAACAAGGACAGTTGGACCATGATTTAACAAGCGATAAGCTTTTTCTAACTCTACTGGTGCAATATATGATTGCGTCATATTTAGCCTAAGTAATAAAGAAAATAGATATTTCTATTGTTGCAGAAAGCTTTATAGATGCAATGTTATTAAACAAGCTTTATAAGAATAAAAACTTGTTTCTATTTTATAGCTTTCATAATGATTGACTTAATCATAAAATCATTTCGCTTCTAAGTGAAAGGATTAACAAGTGACCGAGCTTCAAGATATCGATTTTGTAGAGTTAAGTGATGAAGAAATGCATCTCTATAGCCGTCAGATTTTACTCGATGGATGGGATATTGAAGCTCAGGAAAAACTCAAACTTGCTAATGTGCTGATTGTAGGTGCTGGTGGAATAGGTTGTAGCAGTGCAGAGCTACTTGCTCGAGCAGGGGTTGGTAAAATTACACTAATTGATGCAGATACTATTGAGATAAGTAATTTACAGCGTCAAATTGCATTTGGTCATGAAGATATCGGACGTTATAAAGCAGAAATTTTGGCTAAACGTTTACAGAAAATTAACCCTTATATCTGTGTTGAATACTATAACGAACGCTTAGACGAACATAACATTGATAGACTTGTTGAACACCAAGATGTGGTTTTAGATGGATGTGATAATTTTACAACTCGCTATTTGGTAAATGTAGCTTGTAAGAAGCATCAGGTCGCCCTAATTAGTGCTTCAGCAATAGGTTTTCAGGCACAAATGTTTATGGTTGAAGGAGATTCAGCTTGCTATGAATGCCTTTTCCCGAAAGAACAACATGCCAATGAAGGACTACGCTGTGCAGAGTCAGGGGTACTTGCAACTACTCCTGTAATGATAGCGTCATTACAAGCACATCACACTTTACTTTATTTAGGTTTAAATCGTACACCTTTAAAGCAGAAACTATTATTGTGGGATGGTTTAAATATGACACAACGTATTGTTAGTTTTGATAAAGATGTAAATTGCCCACTTTGTCAGGCAAGCTAATCAGTAAATGAAACAAAATTTGCTACACTCAACCTGAATGATTTGGTTTTGAAGAAATATGAAAAAAAATATTTTGTTTGATGGGCTACGTTCAGTCGCCCGTATTGGTGAAACAGCAGTGGTTGCCGCCAAAGCTGGAATTAAATACGCAACTGAAAAACCAAGTAATGCCAAACTCATGCGAGAGACTTTTGAGTCGCTTGGCTCAACTTATATTAAGCTTGGTCAGTTTATTGCCAGTACACCATCGCTTTTCCCTCGTGAATATGTAGAAGAATTTCAAGGTTGTTTAGACCAGACTCCAACACTCCCATTTAGTTATATTCAAGGTGTGCTTGCATCTGAGTTTGAAGGACGTGATTTAAGCCAGATTTTTAGCTACATCGATGAAAAACCATTAGCTTCTGCATCAATTGCTCAGGTTCATGCCGCTAAGCTGACCACAGGTGAAGATGTGGTTATTAAAGTACAAAAGCCTGGTGTTGAAACCATTTTATATACTGACTTAAGTGTAGTGCATTGGGCTGCCAAGTTGCTTGAGCGTGCAGTACCAAAGATTAAATTTGCTGCTCTTTCTGAAATTGTTGATGAAATTAAAAGCCGTATGGTTCGTGAAGTCGATTTCATTGAAGAAGCACAAAACTTAGATGATTTTGTGGAATATCTAAACATTTCACAAAATAAAGCTGCGACTGCACCTAAAGTTTATCATCAGTTTTCTACGCGCCGTGTCTTGACCATGCAGCGTTTATATGGTGTGTCTTTGACTGACTTTAGTGTTGTAAAACAATATGCTAAAGATCCATCGCAAGTATTGATTACTGCCATGAATACATGGTTTGGTAGTCTCATGTTGTGTAAGAGTTTCCATGCTGACTTACATGCTGGGAACCTAATGTTGCTTGAAGATGGACGTATTGGTTTTATCGATTTTGGTATCGTGGGGCAGTTAAAGCCTGAAGTTTGGACAGCATGTATTGCGTTTATGGACGCCTTACAAAAGACCGATTATCAGGCAATGGCTGAAAATATGCTGAAAATGGGTATGACCCATAACAAAATTGATGTTCAGGTTTTGGCTCATGATCTAGAGCGTTTGTTTAATGGCGTATTAATGGCTGACCCACAGCAGATATTGTCTTCAAATCCAGCTGATTTAAACGATATCATGATGGATATGGTAGGTGTAGGCGAGCGTCACGGTATTAAATTTCCACGTGATTTTGCTTTATTATTTAAGCAAATGCTTTATTTTGATCGTTTTATGCGCGTACTCGCACCATATACTGATATTTATGCAGACCAACGTTTGAAAATGGTTCAAAATATGGAACCTGCTTCGTTGTTAAAGCATTAAGGTCAGTTTAAATTTATGGATGCCATTATTATTGAAGGCTTGAAGGTTGAGACAGTGATCGGCTGTTTCAACTGGGAAAGACAAATTATTCAACCTTTAATGTTGGATTTAACCATCCATAATGATTTGAGCCGTGCTGCAGAGTCTGACAAGCTTGAGGACACACTCAACTATGCGCAGATTTGTGAGTTATCGGCTCAAACTATTCAAAATGCCGAACCTGAATTAATCGAACATGCAGCTCATCTGGTTTTGCAATGCTTATTTGAAACCTTTCCAACAATTGAAAAAATTATCATAACCATCCGTAAGCCAGCCATCATTGCAGAAGCTAATGCTGTAGGAATTCGTCTTGAACGCACCAGAAACAATTTTTGCGCTCGCTCTGGCGAGTAATTTAGACGCAGATCAGCACTTTAATTTTGCTTACACACAATTAGCAACATTGGGGAAAGTGCAGTTTTCATCTATTTATCAAATTCCATGCCGAGATGGCATTGGAGATGATTATTGGAATTCGGCATGTCTATTAAAAAGCACTTTATCATGTGAACAAATTGAATCTTTTTTAAAGCAACTTGAGTCAGATTCTGGGCGTGTTCGTCCATCGCATCATATTTCTTTAGATGTAGATTTGATTGCATGGGGAAGTGATCTGGAACATATGCAATTTAATTCTAAAAAATTGCCCTTAGCACTCGATGTAAAAATTCCTTTATATGAGCTTTGGCATTGTGAAACTTTAAAGGCTGACAGTACGCTTTATCCAGTGGTTAATTTTAAAGTTTAATACTAATTATGAACTGGAACTTGTTTTGCATACAGTTACAGCCCTTATCATGATTTGAGCTAAGTCCAGTTATCTTATTTGTCGTAGATGATAAATATTACAGGCTTGGCTATGAATTATAGTTCTTAAATTTGGTGAGATGATCAAACTACTTTAAACTTAAACGCTTATCCAGTTAAACATTGATATATAAATCTTGAATAGAGCAAGACTTATATAGTCCCTGTACTGGAATTTTATTTTTTGCGTTTTTTTAAATTTTATTTTTGAGTTCTCTTAATATGAAAAATATCGGTTTAGCCATTCTAGCCATCAGCCTCTCGGGTTGTGCTGCAATGAGCGTAGAAGAATGTAAGACTGCAAATTGGTCATTAGTGGGTGAGAAAGATGGTTCAAAAGGCTTGTCACCACGATTAGATCAATATTATAAAGCATGTGGAAAGGCTAATATTGTGCCAGATCAAAAGTCATATGATCGTGGGTATAAAGAAGGACTAGGGTACTATTGTCAGCCAGCGAACATTTTTTATAATGCTTTAGAGGGGAATGGAAATATTAATGTATGCCCAGTTGAGCAGCGTAGTCGTTTAAGACCTTACTATCGTGCAGCTTCCGATTACTACAATGCAAAAGCTGAATATGATCGTTATGACGAAAAGTTTAAGCAATATTCGGACAGTGCATACAACGAAAAATTAAAGCCAGAAGAGCGCGAACGTTATCGTAAGCTTTTAAGAGAATTACAAATTGATCGTGACCGTATTAATCGCAACTATTGGAACTCAATTCGAGATATCGAACGTTTCAAATATGATCACGGTTTAAAATAATATTTGAAAAAAGGATTGATCTGATTAAGATCAATCCTTTGTTTTTTAAAGGTAATAACTCGTTTTTGTCATTAACTTTGAAATAGCAGTCATACTGATTTTTACTGCATAAGGTAATTCAACACCACCTGCTTCAAGCGCAGTATGACGGTGGTGCAATTCATCCTCATTCATTTGCTCTAAAATTTTACGAGAGCGCTCATCTTGAGCTGGTAATTGATTTAAATGGTCTTGCAAATGCATGCTTACCTGACGCTCAGTTTCAGCAACAAATCCTAAGCTATATTTATCACCAGCAATACCTGCAAGAGCGCCCATACCATATGAGAGGCCATACCAGATAGGATTTAATAAGCTTGTATGGCTATTTAACTCTTTTAAACGATCTTCACACCAAGCTAAATGGTCTTGTTCTTCAATTGCTGCTTGCTGCATTTCACGGCGTACATTGGGTAATTTCGCTGTTAATGCTTGTCCATGATAAAGTGCTTGGGCACATACTTCACCACTATGATTAACACGCATTAGGCCTGCAACATGGCGAGCATCCTCTACACCAAGTTTTGTTTCTACTGTTTCAGCTGGGTTTTGACGCTGTGCTGCTGTTGCACCCGGAACAAGACTACGTAATGCTTGATCAAATGAGTTAATAAGCTGATCAATTCCAGTATAGTGGCGCATAAATTAGTCCTCCAAAGAAAGATGTGCTGTGGCAAGCATTGGCTTTAGTCGGGCAAGAAGCCAGATACTAAAGATTGCACTAAGTACAGCTGTAATAATAAATAGTATTTTAATATCAATTTTTAAAACACTTAAGATTAAGATTGAGAAAATTGCAGAAGACACCATGAATACAGCATTTAAAATATTGTTTGCTGCTACAACACGAGCACGATGTGAACGTGGTGAGTAAGCCTGCATCATGGCATATAAAGGAACAATGTAAAAACCACCGCTAATTCCCAATAAAGTCACCGCTAACATGACGTGGTAGTAAACCCAGCCTTGAGTGAAAATATCTTTTAAAGTCAGTAATGCTCCAGTTCGTTCAGGTACAAAAGCTAAACTGGCGGCAAGGTAAAGCGCAAAAACAGTAAGACCAATTGCACCGATCGGTACCATTTTAATATTAATTTCTGAACCGCCAATCTTTCGGCAAAGCAGTGAACCGATACCAATTCCTACTGAGAAGAAAGTCAGCAAGAGGCTAACGACATTTTCTGATGCATGCAGATTTTGTTGGGTCAACTGCGGAATTTGAGTTAAATAAGTCGCTCCATAAAACCAGTACCATGAGTTGCCTAGCAAAATAGTAAATACTAACGGTAAACTTTTGGCATATTTAATCGTTTGGAAACTGGTACGAATGAAATTCCAATCAATATCTAAGTCAGGCGCGGCAACTTTTTGTGGCAAAATGAAGCGACTAAATAAATAGCCTATGCAAGCAATAGCCACTACGGTGATACTAATCCACAATAAATTTCCATCTGATGAGGCAATTACGGCACCGCCCAAGATCATACCGAACAAGATTGCCATGGATGTGCCAGATTGAAATAGCGCATTACCTGACATTAACTCATTCGGTTTTAAGATTTCAGGCAAAATTGCGTATTTAATCGGACCGAAGAATGTCGAATGTGTACCCATTAAAAATAAAGCGAAAAGAAGTAGCCATAAGTGACCCAACATGAAACCAGCAGTACCGATGAGCATAATGATGATTTCTAAAATTTTAATACCACGGACGAGTTGAGAACGCTCATATTTATCTGCAATTTGCCCAGCAGTTGCCGAAAAAAAGAAATACGGCAAAATAAATAAGAGGGCTGCCAAATTATTAAGTGTGCTTACAGGAGCAGATTGTTGCTGAATCCATCCATAAGTAATCACCAATAATAAAGCTTGCTTAAAAACGTTATCATTTAATGCGCCAAAAAACTGGGTAAAAAACATCGGTACAAACCGACGTGAGGTCATCAGGTGCTCATCTTGTTTCATCATGTGCAAACTTCATTGTGTTTTATAAAAAAATGTGACCGAGTGTTAATTTGCATCGAAAACCATGTATGATATTTTTAACGCTTGATTAAATGAAAAATCAATGGTTTTGAGTGAGTTTTACACTTACCTTGGTGCGTTTTATTAAAAAATAAGTCTAGAGTTTTCTATGCCTTCTAAAATTAAGTTTAAACAGTCAACTCTCTCACATTCTATGCATTTAATTTTAAAAATGCAGGGCATTCCTAAACTTATTTGTAGCAGCTTGTTGTTAAGTGTTTGTGTAACGCCAAGTTTTGCTCAAACTTCTGTTGAGAATAGTTCATCCACTTTAAACCAGACTATATCTGATGAGTCAACTGAACAATTAGCTCAGACTAATCAACAATACTCCGCTCCAGTTACAGATATTGCTACACTTGTAACCCAAGCTCAGCAGCAACAAGATAGCTTGGCTATATTGCAACAACAAGAACAATTTCCAAATCAAATTGATGAATTTAAGCCAATTACTCTTGATAATCTTGAAGATTTACCCGACTTGCCTGTTGATCAAAACATGGCAAATGAAATTTATAGGGTAGCTGAAGAAGCTAAAAGTGAAGCACAGAACTTTCAAAATGGGGCACAAAAACAGCCTGAAGTTACTGTAAGCGATGCAACTCAATCTGAATTAAATCAAATTAATCAGGCACCTGTAAATATTGATCAGCTTATGCAGGAGATTAAATCTGATAGTAAGATTGTTGTCGAAGCCAATGAGACTGGGAAAACACTACCTGAATTAACGCCAGAAGTTGAAGAACCGCCTGAACAAGCTGGCTTCTTTAAGCGTATTTTAAATAAAGTGCGTCCGCCACGTGCAATTCCGATGGAACAAGTACCGCGTATTAGTGCAGAAGTGGAAGGTGCTTCAGATGTGCTGGCTAAAAATATTAAAGGTAAATTATCAACATTTACCCAAGAATCTTTTGAAGACTTTAATGCTGCTTTACCTCAGCTTAGAACATTGAGTAATCAAGCTGCTCAAGCTGTTGGTTACTATAATGCTGAGTTCCGATTTGAAAAATTAAGTCCGACTCGGGTGCGTGTCCGAGTTACGCCAAATGAGCCAGTACGGATTAATGAGCAAAATATTGAGTTTACAGGTCCAGGTGAAAAGCAGCCGCAATTTCAGGTTATTCGTTTAGTTCCTGATCAAGATGTCGGTGATATCTTTAACCATGGTTTATATGAAACCACAAAAAGCCGTATTGTCGATGCAGCATCTGATAATGGTTATTTTGATGCCTATTGGCGACTGCACGACGTGAAAGTGAGTCAGCCAGAAAATAAGGCTGATATTAATTTACGCTACGAGACAGGCGAGCGTTATAAATTAGATAAGGTCGAGTTTCGTATGAGTGATCCATCGAAACCTTTACCTTTAAATCAAAATATATTAGAAAGTATGGCACCTTGGAAAGAGGGTGATGACTATGCCTTCTGGCGTGTGAATGTGTTAGCAAACAATCTAACCAACTCACGTTATTTTAATTACACTTTGGTTGATAGTATCAAACCAGATCCGATTGAAAAGCCACTTGAGCTACCGCCAGATTTACAAGCTTTGGTCGATGAACAAAACATCGATGTTGATGAGTCTAATTTACTATCACCAGAACAACGACAACTTGCTAAAGCGCGTCAATTAGCGACATCGAATAAAGAAGTTACACAAAACGTAGTAGATGAAAAACAGTTTGCTGGAACGCAAAATGCAAAAGAGGTAGAGCCTCAAACAGCGATGTTGCAAAGTGCAGCATTTCCACAAGACGAACAAGAAACAGAACAAGACCGTTTACAAGCCCAAGCCCGAGAAACAAAAAGAATTCCGGTTATTGTGACTTTAAATGCAGATAAGCTAAATAGTTTGGAAACTGGTATTGGTTACGGCACCGATACGGGTGCGCGTCTACGTAGTCAGTATCGCCGTTCTATTGTAAATAAGTATGGTCATTCTTTTGATGCCAACTTGGAAGTCTCACAAATTCGTCAATCTATTGATGGTCGATATAGTATTCCTTATAAACACCCGTTAAATGACTATTTTAATATTGTGGGCGGATATGAGCGTGAAACACGTGATGATATTGGCCCAGATGTAAGTCTGTTAACTGAATCTGCTGTTGTGGGTGGCGAGCGCGTAATCAAACGTCCATTAGGAAATTGGCAACATACTATTGGGGTCCGTTATCGTTTAGACCGTTTGACCCAACAAGGGGATGTTGATATTTCTGAGTTACCGGATGCATTTAAAACGGCTGCATCTGAGCAAGAAGCATTATTATTTAGTTATGAAACATCTAAAACTTCGAGTAATACACGTTTAAACCCAACCAAAGCTTTTAAACAAACCTATAAATTAGAACTAGGTAGTGAGAGTTTACTGTCTGATGCCAATATGGCAATTGCGAGTGCAGGTTGGAGATTTATTTATTCTCTAGGTGAAAATGATGATCACCAATTCGTTGGAAGATCTGATCTTAGCTACATCTTTACGGATGACTTTGATAAAGTTCCGTACAATCTTAGATTCTTTACGGGTGGTGACCAAACAATTCGTGGATTTGACTATAAGAGTCTTTCTCCAGAAGTAGATGGATATAAAATTGGGGGCCAAGCTTTAGCTGTAGGTTCTTTAGAATATAATTATCAGTTCAAAGATGGATGGCGAGCAGCTGTTTTCTCTGACTTTGGTAATGCTTACGATAAAGACTTTAATAATCCGGCAGCTTATAGCGTTGGGGTGGGAATTCGCTGGAAGTCTCCAATCGGGCCAATCCGTTTAGATGTCGCGTCGGGTATTTCAGATGAAAATCATCCGATTCGTCTACATTTCTTTATAGGCCCACAACTTTAAAAATAAAATTTTATTAGGTTTATTTTATGGCGGAAGTAGAACAGCAGCCCACTTCGGCACCTAGCTCTCCTAAGAAGAAGCGTCGCATTTTGCGTAGCTTCTTGCTGACGATATTGATCATATTGTTATTGTTGGCTTCTTCGTTGATCATTATGATGTCAACAGATCGCGGAAGTCGTTTTTTATTAGATCGGGTTTTAGAAGCTCAGAAAATAATTAAATATGAATATGAAGGCGGCAACTTACTGCGGGGCATTATTCTCAAAAATGTGTTGGTGCAATTAAAGGAAGTTGATGTCTCATTAGATCGAGCTGATGTAGGCTTAGGATGGCGCTCTTTATTATTAGAAAAAGAAGTGCATTTAAGCCATGCGGATGTACGTAATCTACGCATCATTGATAAAATGCCATCCTCAGATGAGCCCTTCCAATTTAAACCAATTAAATTACCTTTTGTCTTGCGGGTAGATGAAGGGGATGTTGATCATTTAGAGATTAAACTAGCAACCTCAGATATAAGTTTTCATGACGTTCATTTGCAAGATGCACTTTGGTCAGAAACCAAACTAGAGTTTGAAAAATCCAGTATGGATATGGGTTATCTCTCAGTTCATAACGCGACAGGGAAAATGGATTTTAGTGGTAAATATCCATTAAATGCTACGGCGGATTTAAGAATCCCATCTTTAAACAGTTTAAATATTCAAAATATTAAAGTTGCAGCTCGCGGAAGTTTAGATACTTTAAAAGCTGGTGTAGCAACAACTACTCCTGATCTATTGACGGGTTGGGTTGTACTGCATCCTGTTCGCGATGAAGTTCCAATGCGGGGAGAATTACTGCTAAAAAACTATCACTTACCTTTGCTAGAAGAGCAGAAACTCTTTGCAAAAAATGGTGTGATCAAGTTTCAAGGTGATATTAAACAACTTAATTTGGCACTTGATACAGATTTAAAAGGTGAAAATTTACCTGAAGGTCAGTACAACGCTTTAATGAATACTGATTTGGTTGATCAGCTTAATATTACTAATTTTAACGGCCAAGTTATGAAAGGTGCCGTTAACCTTAAAGGTCTGGTGAATTGGAAAGATCATGTTACTTGGGATATTAAAGGCCGTTTAGATCACATTAATCCTAAAGACAAAGCGATTCCTCAGGTGGTTCAAGACTTTTTACCGCCAAGTTTAGATGCGGCTGTTGCCTCAACTGGGTCTTTGGAAAAAGGTACAGAAGTATTTGCTAACATTGACTTTGACCGTTATGAGTCGTGGAAACTCAAACTTAATCAGGCTCCAGAAAAGAATAATAAACCTCAGCCGATGCTCATGAATGTAGCTTGGACGAAAATAGACCGCGCAATGCCTTATATTGGATGGTTAAGCAGTGATAAGGGGCAAGTCGATTTAACATTACGTGACGGTCAGCAAGATATTAAAGTTGCAACAAAAGTATATCAGCATGAAAAAACTTTATTGCCAGCAGGACAATATCTAGCCAATTTGAATGTTAAAGATAATATCTTAAATGTTCCTAATTTTAGTTTCACTGCTGAAAAAGGTAGCTTAACGGGTCAGGCTAAAGTTTTATTACCTACTGAAAAACGTCAGCTCGCTTGGAATGCTTTGTTAAATGCAAAAGATTTTAATCCACAAAGTATTCAGGCAGCAGCGCCAGTTAATTTGTTAAATGGTTCAATTAAGGCAAATGGTTTTGCTAAACCAAATCAGCAAATTATCCAATTTGAGAAAATTGATTTAACGGGTCGATTGGCTCAAGCAGGTCAAGAAACTGTAAGTTTAGGTGGAAAAAGTACTGCTGCATTATTATTTCATGATGTGAAAGCTGGTGGCGGGTTTAAAGGCTTTGCAGTTAATTATGACGGGTCTTTAAAAGCCTTAAAACAAGCAAATGGTTTGTTGAAGTTTTCTATAGCGGGCACACCGGATTTTATTCGAATTAGCCAATTACAACACGATGGTGTGGCTGGGAAAATCTATGCTACTGGTTCTGTAAATTTAAAAGACCGTATCGCATGGGATATTCATAGTTCATTGGTACGCTTTAAACCTCAATATTTTGCCTCAACTGTTAAAGGTGAAATTTCAGGGAATCTGAAAACTCAAGGGGTTTGGTCTGATCACTTGAAGCGAATTAATATTCAGCAATTGAATCTCGCAGGCTTTTTAAATAATAAACCTGTTCGAGGTAAAGGTAATCTATCTCTATTGATGGATTCCAATCAAAATGGCTTT
The DNA here is from genome assembly GCF_025514355.1 of Acinetobacter sp. WU_MDCI_Abxe161. Classification (NCBI taxonomy): domain Bacteria; kingdom Pseudomonadati; phylum Pseudomonadota; class Gammaproteobacteria; order Moraxellales; family Moraxellaceae; genus Acinetobacter; species Acinetobacter sp. WU_MDCI_Abxe161. Next base: position 251,210 of record NZ_JAHPTU010000003.1, on the reverse strand, counting down.
TTACCTCAGCAGTTTGAAGCAAACAACTTATTTTTAGTGTATGGGCAGAACCAGTTACAAGCTACGGGCAATGCACAAAATCTAAAAATTAAGCTGAATGCACCAGCACTCTACGAGTTATATCCAGGGCTGCGTGGTCGAGCTTATGGTGATCTGAATGTTCAATCACAACCACGTTTAAAAGCAACAGCAAATATTGCAGTAGATAATTTTGCTTTTAATACACTAGTCAGCGTAAAGAGATTGAGTATTCAAGGTGAGCTTCCAACTTCGGAAACAACACCGACTCAATTAACTGCAAAATTAGATAATTTGCGTAGTGGAAATAGACAAATTCAGTCTGCTGAAGTGAATTTAACAGGAACAAGAAAAGCGCATTTATTGAAAGTACTCGGCAATAATAGTATTTCTAAATTCTATGTTCAGTTAGCTGGCGGTTTTAACCAAAATAATGATTGGTTAGGACAAATCCAAAAAGGAAGTTTTGATTCAAGACGTATCCGTCTGGCACAAAATCAAAATGCTCCAGTAATTTTTTCTTCTGCTAAGTCTGAGCTATATGTGGGTCAACATTGCTGGCAAAGTACTAACAGTCAACTCTGTTTCGATCAGCCGGTACGAGTGAGTAAAGCACGAGGTAATGTTTCCTTTGTAACTCAGAACATGGATTTAAGCGACTTCGCGGCATTTATGCCAGAAGGTTTGGCAATGACTGGACAATTAAATGGCTATGCCAAGGCATCATGGGTAAATGGTGGTAATCCAAAACTTGATGCACGTTTAATTACGCGTAAAGGTGAAATAGGTTTAGCCGCTGAAGATCCGCAAGATCCTGCAACTACTCTGGCTTATGATGAGTTGGGTGTGATTGCAAAAAGTGTATCAGAAGGGCTGTTATTCCGAGTTGATGTTAAAACACCTGATATTGGTACGGGTTATGCGAACGTTATTGTTAATCCATTCCAGTCATCAATGCCAATGCATGGTGAGGTGGCTTTTAATGATGTTCAATTAAAAGTCTTAAAACCATTTATCCAAGATGTCCGTTCGATGAGTGGTACCTTAGCCTTGGCAGGTAAAATCAACGGTACGTTAACTCAACCTCAGTTTACTGGTGAAATGCGTCTGAAAAATGGTGCAATCAGTATGATTTCTTTGCCAGTTAATTTAACCAATGTTCAGGTTTACTCATCAATTCGTCAAGATATGGCAACAATTGATGGAGCATTTAACAGTGGACAAGGTGTGGGTTTACTTAAAGGTAGTTTTGAATGGAAAGATGCACCACGCCTTCAATTAAATCTGAAAGGTGATAATTTATTGGTGCGTCAAGCTCCATTAATTACCGCGATTGCCAACCCGAACCTGACACTTGATATGTATCCTTTTGATAAGCGATTAAGTTTAAAAGGATCCGTAGATGTTCCTCGCGCACGTATTTCAATGCCAGAAACAACTGCACCAATTATTAATACCTCATCAGATGTTCGTATCGTACGCCAAGGTCAAGACCCACTTGCAATTTTACGGGCTGCTAAACCTTGGGATATTCGAGCTGATATTTCTGTTAATATTGGAAAACAAGTGATATTCCAAGGCTTTAACAGTAATATTCCATTGGTTGGCCGTCTAAACTTAAGCCAACGTGGCTTTGAGACGGCAATGAGGGCTAACGGCGCGATTGGTGTTAGCCAAAAAGTGAAAATTGAAGCTTATGGACAAAGTCTAGACTTGAACCGAGCAATTGCCCGTTTTAATGGACCATTGGCAAACCCGACTTTAGATATCGATGCGAATAAAAATGTTCAAGGTAGTATGGTTGGTGTTCGTGTGACAGGTACGGCGACATCACCAAACATTCAGGTTTATAACGATGCAGGTCTATCTGAACAAGAAGCATTAAATGCGCTTGTTACTGGACGTATTAATGAAGGTTCGAGTGGCTTGAGTAATGCAGAGGGCTTTAAATCTGATGTAAACAACACCATTGCGGCTGCAGGTATTAGTATGGGCTTAGGTGGTACACGTGCTTTAACGAATCAGATTGGACGTACGTTTGGTTTGAGCGGCCTTGCTTTAGATGCACAGGGTACAGGTGATGATACGCAAGTGAGTTTAACCGGTTATATCACACCAGATCTGTTTATTCGTTATGGTGTCGGAGTGTTTACGCCAGTAAATAAACTCACTTTACGTTATCAAATGAATCGACGTTTATATCTAGAAGCGAGTCAGTCTTTAGAAAGAGCAATCGACCTTTTCTATAACTGGCGTTTTTAGTGGTTGGAAATTAAGTATTAAAAGTACGTTAGTATCGGAAGTGCCTTAATGGGTTTCAATACGACTCATAAATAAAAAGCTCACCTCAAGTGGGCTTTTTATTTGATAACACCCTTATAAGACTTAAAAATTTGAATATTTATTATATACACGATCCATTCTCCTTTACGTCCGCAAACCTTGATCAGGCTTATGATTAAAGAAAATTCACTTGAAAATTGCTGTTTTATAAATTAGTTTTCAGAATTATCAAACGAAATTAAATTAATAATACCTTATTGATAAGTGCAAATAAGGTAATTTTTCAAGGATATACTAGTGAAAATAGATACTTGTGTTGAAATTAAATATAGCAAGGAAAGCGATACAAATATTAAGTATCGTGAGCTAATTCAAAAGTTAACAGCAACATTGTCATTGACGCTTTTATCATTGGGATGGGGCTCCGCCGTAAATGCCGCACAACAACAAATTGCTTTAGTCGGAACATGGACATCAATTCCTGATGCACCACTTGTGCAAAAACCAAAACAAGCCAGTGAAGGTTTGTATCAGCTTCAAGTAAATAGCGATGGAACTTTAACTCCAGTTAAGGTGTTGAAAATGAAAAGTCCTTCTTGGATTGTGAAGTCGAAAGATGGACGTTTTGCATATACCACTAATGAAGAAAATGAAGGAGCGGTGACTGCATTATCAATTCAAAATGGAAAGGTGGAAGTGTTGAACACTGTGGATAGTCATGGTGGGCACCCAACACATGCATCAATCAGTTTAGACGGTAAATTCCTGTTTGTATCGAACTATTCGGCATTTGATAAAGGTCGTGGTGGTGTGGCTGTTTTACCAATTTTACCAAATGGCCATTTAGGTGAAAAAGTACAAAATATCGTTTTTAACGAAGGTTCTGGTCACATCAAAGGTCGTCAGGACAGTGGTCATGCACATTCAACAACCTTCAGCCCAGACGGTAAGTATCTATATGCTAGCGATCTTGGAAATGACAAAATCTACACCTTCCGTTATAACCCTAACAAGCCTCAACCACTCGAAGCGGATAGTACTCGAGATGTGACTTTTACCCATGGTTCTGGCCCGCGCCATATGGTCTTTTCACCAAATGGCAAACAAGCGTACGTTACCGCAGAAATGCGAAGTGAAATTGTGACATTTAACATGCAAGATGGTCATTTGAAAAAAGTGGCTGAGCTGAAACTGATCCATGAGGACAAAACACCTGAATTTAAGAGCGCGAGTGGTATTATTCTTAGTCCAAATGGTAAATATGTGATTGCTGCCAATCGGGGGGCGGACAATAAACTCTTGGTATTTAAAATCCAACAGAATGGGTTGCTTGGTAAACCAGTAGTTTATGAAGCCAATGGTATTGAACCACGCGCGTTCTCATTCGATGCATCTGGTAAATATCTATATGTGACCAATGTTTTTAGTAATAACATTAGTTTATTCCGTTTTGACGCAAAAAATGGCACCTTAAAACCAGCTGGCGATGCAGCAAAAATATCAACACCTACGGATATTAAGTTCTTTAATTAATCCGAATCATGAAACTGGCATTTCTAATGCCTAAAATAAAAGACCGAGGTTGTGCTATCTCGGTTTTTTTATAGCAGTTTTTGCAAAAATGATGATTTTCCGTATGATATGAACAGCAATAATTAGTGTAGTGAAGTGATGAAAAAGATTTTATTGATTGCAGTGAGTTTGTTCTTTGTCGGTTGTTCAGAAAAGAAGCCGTTAACACCAGAAGAGCAGTGGCACGGCTTTTGTACTAGCGTAGGAAATGCAGCTAGAAGTATTGTTTTTGATCGTCAACAAGCTATTGAAAAAACTCAGGCTATCGAGCATGCAAATAAGATTGAAGATAAGATAACTAAAAAATTCATTCTTAATATTATTGAGAAAGTTTACGCAATTCCAAAAGAAGAACTGACAAAAGATTCTCAAGCAATTCAAGAAAAAGTTAGAAAACAAATGATGGATGAATGTTTGGCAACACCGCATGACAAAATGCCAAAATATAAATCTTTCTAATTGAAGATTAGATTATTGAATTTCTATCCAACTAAAGCTCTTTTTGCTTAAAAATAGTTCAAATCAGCCCAATATGCTCATTATTTATACACAGGTATTTAGATACAAAATAATGGGCATCACGGAGAAACACCCCGCGCTCATTAACTTTTACCTTGAACTCTAGTAAACTTTTGTAGTCCATATTACTTGTGAAGCTTTTAAGAAAGCTGGAATTTGCAAGTAATTTTTCAAAAAAAGAGGAATGAACACCGTGCTAGAAGCTTACCGCCAACACGTTGAAGAACGTGCCGCACTCGGAGTCCCACCGAAGCCACTTGATGACGCTCAAACAGCTCAGCTTGTTGAATTACTAAAAAATCCACCAGCAGGCGAAGAAGCGTTCTTGGTTGATTTGCTTGAAAACCGTGTTCCTGCAGGTGTTGACCAAGCAGCTTACGTAAAGGCAGCGTTCTTGGCAGCGATTGCAAAAGGCGAAGCAACTTCACCACTCGTTTCTAAAGAACGTGCAGTTTACTTACTCGGTACTATGTTAGGTGGTTATAACGTAGCACCACTTGTTGAGCTTCTTGACAATGCTGAACTCGCAGGCTTAGCTGCTGAAGCATTAAAGAAAACTCTTCTTGTATTTGATGCATTCCATGACGTAGCAGATAAAGCAAAAGCTGGTAATGAAGCTGCTAAAGCTGTTTTACAATCTTGGGCTGAAGCAGAATGGTTCACTAGCCGTCCTGATGTTCCAGAAGAAATCAAAATCACTGTGTTCAAAGTAACTGGTGAAACAAACACTGATGACTTGTCTCCAGCTCAAGATGCTTGGAGCCGTCCAGACATTCCATTACACGCAAATGCGATGTTGAAAAACGAGCGTGATGGTATCAACCCTGAAAAACCAGGTGAAGTTGGTCCATTAAGCCAAATTAAAGAACTTATCGCGAAAGGCAATCAAGTTGCTTACGTAGGTGACGTTGTTGGTACGGGTTCAAGCCGTAAGTCTGCAACTAACTCTGTTCTTTGGTTCTTTGGTGATGAACTTCCACACATTCCAAACAAAAAAGATGGTGGTGTGTGCTTAGGTTCTAAGATCGCTCCAATTTTCTTTAACACTATGGAAGATGCAGGTGCATTACCTGTAGAAATCGATGTTGCTAACATGAACATGGGCGACGAAATAGTATTGAAGATTGACCATGCTGCTGCAAAAGTAACTGCTTTTAAAGATGGCGTACAAATCTCTGAAGCAGAACTTAAAACTCCTGTACTTTTAGACGAAGTACGTGCTGGTGGTCGTATTAACTTGATCATTGGTCGTGGTTTAACTGCTAAAGCACGTGAAGAATTAGGTCTTGCACCGTCTACATTGTTCCGTACCCCAGTACAACCTGCTGACACTGGCAAAGGCTTCACACAAGCTCAAAAAATGGTTGGCCGCGCATGTGGTTTACCAGAAGGCCAAGGTATCCGTCCAGGAACTTACTGTGAACCTAAAATGACAACTGTTGGTTCTCAAGATACAACAGGTCCAATGACTCGTGATGAGTTAAAAGACTTAGCGTGCTTGGGCTTCTCAGCTGACTTAGTGATGCAGTCTTTCTGTCACACTGCTGCGTATCCAAAACCAGTTGACGTAACAACTCACCATACATTACCTGATTTCATCATGAACCGTGGTGGTGTATCTCTACGTCCAGGTGACGGTATTATCCACTCTTGGTTAAACCGTATGTTACTTCCAGATACAGTAGGTACTGGTGGTGACTCACATACTCGTTTCCCAATCGGTATTTCATTCCCAGCGGGTTCAGGTCTTGTTGCGTTCGCAGCAGCAACTGGTGTTATGCCACTTGATATGCCTGAGTCTGTACTTGTTAAGTTTAAAGGTAAAATGCAACCTGGTATCACTTTACGTGACCTTGTACATGCAATTCCTTACTATGCAATTCAAGCGGGTGATTTAACTGTAGAGAAGAAAGGTAAGAAAAACATCTTCTCTGGTCGTATCCTTGAGATCGATTTATCAGAAATGGAAAATGACTTGACTGTTGAACAAGCATTCGAACTTTCTGATGCGTCAGCTGAACGTTCTGCTGCAGGCTGTTCAATCACACTTTCTGAAGAGAAAGTTGCTGAATACCTACGTTCTAACATCACTATGTTGAAGTGGATGATTGCAGAAGGTTATGGCGATGCACGTACACTTGCTCGTCGTGCTGAAAACATGCAGAAGTGGTTAGATAACCCAAGCTTGTTAAAAGCGGATGCGGATGCTGAATACTTAAAAGTTTACGAAATCGATCTAGCTGACATCAAAGAACCAATTCTTTGCTGCCCGAACGATCCAGATGACGCGAAACTTCTTTCTGATGTTCAAGGCGACAAGATTGATGAAGTATTCATCGGTTCTTGTATGACGAACATCGGTCACTTCCGTGCAGCTGGTCAATTACTTGACAAAGTACCTGGTGGTTCATTGTCTACTCGTTTATGGTTGGCTCCACCAACTCGTATGGACGAGCACCAATTAATGGAAGAAGGCTTGTACAACATCTATGGTCGTGCTGGTGCGCGTACAGAGATGCCAGGCTGTTCATTGTGTATGGGTAACCAAGCACGCGTAGCTCCGAACACAACATGTGTATCGACTTCTACTCGTAACTTCCCGAACCGTTTAGGTCAAGGTGCAAATGTTTACTTAGCGTCTGCTGAGCTTGCCTCTGTAGCTGCGGTTCTTGGTAAATTACCAAGCCCAGAAGAATATCAACAGTATGCGTCACAAATTGACAGCGCATCTGCTGACATTTACAAATACTTAAACTTCGACAAGATGAGCGAATATACTAAAGAAGCTGATCAAGTTGATACTAAGAAAATCCAAGCTGCTCAATTGACTTAATTTGTTGATTTAGCTAAAAATAAGGGCTGATTAATCAGCCCTTATTTTTTATAATGAAAAGCATTTTAAATATAGAAAAAAATATTTTTGAATTAGAAAATATTTTGAATAAAAAACAAAAAATTGAAGAGTTGGAAAGCTCAATTCAGCAATTATTCTCCATAATATTAAAAGATTATCCTTATCTAAAATTACCGACGTTTTCAATAATTCCAACAAGGGCTCTAGAGTTTATGGTTTGGTATCAAGACCCAAATGCCATTACTGAAACCTTATTAATTAAGCAAAATAGTTTTACTGCCTATATATGGAGATGTGATGATGAAAAATGGTATTTAGATGATTTATATTCTGAACCACGCGAAATCGCCTCTAAATTAATCAAAAATATACCTGTCTTTTATTCAATTCCTGAGAATCCTAAAGAGGTGAAGCATTTACTTGAAATTGGAATAATGCATTTTAACGAGATTTTATTTCCCATTTTTTCAAACAGAACGTTAGAGGACAGTAGAGAAGTATTGACATGGGATGATCACTTTTTATTAGTAGGTACCCAATTGACCAATCTTAAACTTTATAGTCATGAAGAGTGGAATGCCTTAATCGATAGAGAGAATTCTTATTTAAATTAAAATTAGGCAAAAGATTTTTAAGATTAAGAGATATCTATACTGATGGTAATATTATTTATACATTGGCATTTAAATTTAGAGAAACATTCCTATTAACATAAGAATGTTCCTCCATATTTATAAAATCACCAATACCCCAACACTTTCCACCAAAGTCCGCCAATCACCACAAAAATAATGATATTAACCACGCTCATGACAAAGCCAGCTTTCCACCATTCACCAAGTATGGTGTAGCCCGAGCCGTACATAACAGGGGAAGTGCCAGTCGCATAATGGGTTAATGTCATCATAATGCTAGAAGCTGCTGCCATCATTAAAACAAAGAGCATGGGCGGTGCACCAAGTGCAATTCCTGCCGTATAAAAGGCTGCAAACATTGCAGTAATATGTGCCTTTGTACTAGCAAATATATAATGTGCATACAAATAAGTAACCAAACAAAAATAGTTATGATTTAAGGAGTGATTTCTTGGATAAAAATCAATCTTTTTATTCTATTATTATGGTTAAAAAGTTAACAGGTTCTTTTTTTTATTAAAAAATAACAAATAGATCAAATTTTATTTAATGAAAATGTAAAAATAAATATTACTCTAGATATTAAAACGTTTTTTGCTTTAAAATAATTGAACGAACTTAATAATAATTAAAAAAAATATGAGTATTTTATATAGGGAATTTAAGAATGTTAAAGACAATTGTTGAATTTAAATTTGATGATTATCAAGTATATGATCAAAAATCTTATGCTAATGAAGGCGGTATTTTAGTTCAAAAAACTGAAGATATTGCGCAATATATTTTTAGTATATTAAAGAATAGATATCATTTAAATATAGAACTATATAGTGAAAAATGGGGGTGGCAAATTGAGATTCCACTACCTGAAATAACAATGTATCTTGGCATCAGCGTTTATGAAGAATATAGCAATGGATTCGCAATTTTTATTTCTCCAAATACTCCAATTTTAAGAAAATTTCTATTTAGAAAGCTTGATATTACTCATCATATTATGGTGCTGCAAAACTATATAAATATTATTTTAAAATCACATCCCGGCATCTACGATGTGATGTGGTGGGAAGAAAATGAATTCCGGTGTGTAGCTGCGGATTGATGCACGAAGTAAAGTTTAAGCCTTAAATATGGATGTAAGTAAAAGCAAAAATTGTTAGAGACTATATTGGTGAATACAGACTAAGCGCTTACTATAACTACAATATCAAGTGGTCAGAGCCATATGCAAAATTCAGCTTTGAAGGGATTGCGTAAGTTTTTCTATAATAATCTTCATAACCATGACTATGAAACTACGGTAAGTATATGCATTAACTATTTTTTAGTTGTTTTAATTATTGGTAATGTCGCTGCGGTCTTATTAGAAACAGTAAATGATCTGTACACAAGTTATCGTATTTGGTTTGACTACTTTGAAAATATTTCAATCGCAATTTTTAGTATCGAATATTTATTAAGATTGTGGAGTATTGCTGATCGGGATACGACACAGCCCTCATGGAAAACCCGCTTGAACTGGATGAAAAGCGGTGAAGCTATAATTGATTTAATGGCAATTTTACCGGCTTACCTAAATTTCTTTGTACGAATCGACCTTCGTATGCTTAGAATCTTACGTTTACTTCGCTTATTAAAATTAACACGCTATTTCATCTCGCTACAGATACTGTTAAGCGTGATTAAACGTGAGAAAGGATCTTTTCAAGCCGTTATCTTTATTTTAATTATCATGATTATTATGACTGCTTCTGGAATTTACGTAGTTGAAAATAAAGCTCAGCCAGAAGCTTTTAGTTCAATACCTAAATCTATGTGGTGGGCAGTGGTTACTTTAACTACAGTGGGTTATGGTGATGTCACTCCGGTAACTAGCCTAGGAAAGTTATTAGGGGCGCTTATTACTATTTTGGGTGTGGGTATTGCGGCTTTACCAGCCGGTATTTTGGCATCTGGGCTCGCAAATGAGCTTAATCAACGTAATCAAAGATTAGAGCAAGAGTTTCGTGAGTTACTTCAAGCACGAGGCATAGATATTTTACATGATGAACTTGAAATAGAGCGGGTCCGTCAAAAAGTAGGATTGCCAAAAGAGCAGGCGCATAACCTGATTATTCAAATTATGCGTGAAAAAGTATTAGAGGAAGAAGAATCAGCTCGAGAGAAAAAATGTTATTGCCCACACTGTGGTGGAAAGCTAACTGATTAGAAAAATAAGTTAGCTTCACTCTTAATTAAGCTTTTTTGCTGGCTTTTTCTACTGCAAATGCAATAAGTAAAATGATAAGACCGCCGAGACTTAAAACAAAACCCACCCAGATTGGGGCGATCCAACCCATTTGATGACTGAGCACCCAACCTCCTAAAAATGCACCTAAGGCATTGGCCATATTAAAGGCAGAGTGGTTGAGTGATGCTGCTAAAGTTTGAGCATCGCCCGCTACATCCATTAGACGAGTCTGTAATGCTCCACCTAATCCCATTACCGTGAGACCAATTAAGAATAAAGAGGCAATAGCAGTATAGATATTACTCATTAAGAAGCTAGCAACCACAAAAGCGATAGCTGAGCTAATTAATACGCCTACTATAGTTTTGTTGAGGTTCTTATCTGCAAGCCATCCTGCCGTTAGACCTCCAATAACCATACCAACACCCCAAATAGCCAAGGCGATAGGAACGATTTGGATATTAACTTGTGTATATTCAGTCAAAATTGGGGAAACGTAGCTATAAACAGAAAACATGCCACCAAAACCGATGGCGCCTACTGCTAGTGTCAACCACATATTGATATTTTTAAGGCCAGCTAATTCTGTTTTTATACTGGCAGTAGCTTGGACTGGAATATTAGGTACAAAGAAACCAACAGCAATTAAAGTAACAAAAGCAATGGTGGCCGAAAATTCAAAACCTGCTCTCCAACCAAAGTTTTGACCTAACCAAGTTGCTAGAGGAACACCAATTACAGTTGCGACAGTAAGTCCCATCATCATTTGAGCAACAGCAGAAGCTCTTCTTGATGGACCCGCTAGTTCAGCTGCAACTAACGCACCGACTCCAAAATATGCTCCGTGTGGTAAACCAGCGATAAAACGTGAGATTAAGACAGTTTCAGGAGTATGAGCCAAAGCGGTACAAGCATTAGCAATTCCATAAAAAAGCATTAAGCCAAGTAATAAAGTTTTTCTAGGTACTTTGGCTCCAAGAATAGCGATAATAGGAGCACCAATAACTACTCCTAATGCGTAGGCACTAATAAAGTGGCCAGCTTCAGGTACTGTAATATGTAAATTATTTGCAATTTCCTGAATAAGTCCCATTGCGACAAATTCAGTGGTTCCAATACAAAAACCACCCACAGCGAGTGAGAAAATTGCTAAAAAGAGAGAATAATGTTGATGTGTAGAAAGAGGGGATTGCGGGGACGCCATAATAAGTTAAGGGAAGACACAAAAAAGAGAAGTATAAGGGAAAAGTGAACAGAATAATAAAAAACTAAAATATTGAGAGAATGATTACATATTCGGATAAAGTAAATTTAAATTTTATATGGAATAATTCATCGAAAAACTTTTAAAAATTATATATGATTAGCGCGTAATACTTTAGGCATTACAACAAGTTGTATAAATATCCAAAAAATAGAGATGCTAAAACGTGAGAAAATTATTTATTACCTGCCTTATAGGTATGGCTATGTTATCTATGTCTGGTTGCGCAGTATTTATGGCAGGTAATCAACCAAGTAAAAAAAATTTAAATGTTCTAAATCCAGGCAGCTCTCGTAATTATGTGATTGCCGAGTTTGGTGCGCCTGTACTTTCAGAATACCGTGATGGAACACGTGTTGAGATCTATACTTTTCAGCAAGGGTATTCAAAGTGGGTGAAAGTTGGCAGAGCGTTTGGTCATGGTGTAGCAGATGTGGCTTCAATCGGCCTTTGGGAGGTTTTTGGGACTCCAACAGAAGCATATTTTAATGGTAAAGAAACCTCATACGAAGTATCTTACGGACCAGATGATTTAGTGAAAAGCTATAAGCTAATTGATTTCGAACAGACATTTCCAAAAGTGAAGCAGCAATAAAATCAAATTAAATAAGAAAAGACCTACGGGTCTTTTTGTGTATAAAATCAAACCTATTAATGATAATAAGAATTATTTTTATTTGTGTATACTGTATGCGCTTATACTTTGTCTGAAATTATTTAACTTTGTGTACAACAGGATTTTGTAATAATGAATAGATTTCTAATAACGTCACTTGCATTGATATGTACAACAGGGTTCGCTCACGAACCATATGTAGCACCTATAGCTTATAAAACCGAACAAACCCAAGTGCCCATAATTGCTGGTTATGCTGAAGAAGCATTAAATAGTGAATATGCTTTAAAGGACGCAAAACTTACCGTAATCACACCTAAAAATGAGGTTAAAACTGTCAACTCAGAAGCTTTGCATAAGTCTGTAAGTGTGTTTGATGTAGATCTACCTGAAGAAGGTACATATATTGTTCAAACTCAAGCGAGTTATCCTTTAAAATATGTATATGCCCAAAAAGCTTGGCATTTATTTTTTGATTTGCCAACTGACAAAGCTCCCCCTAAAGCAGAACGTGAATATTTGATTCCGACTGATTTTAAAACAAAGACAATTAAAACAGAGCAAGTAACACGTGAGTGGATATTGCAGAGTTATCTTTCTAAAGGAAAAGTTTCAAATATTCAACTTCCAAATACACCGATTAAAGTTAATTTCTCTGTACACCCAAACCAGATTAAAGCTGCTCAACCTGTTAAATTAGCTATCACCGAAAAAGGACAACCTTTAGCTTATGCGGAAGTTAATTTAAGAGAAAAGGGTGCAACTGACAAACAGGTTCAGCAGTTTAAGGCAGAGAACAACGGTCAGGTTGAGCTTGCATTTCCAAAAGCTGGAGAATATCTAGTAGAAGTAACCACTCCTTTAAATTTGAAATTAAAACCTAAAGATCAGAGCTATACAATTATTAGTTTAAATGTATTATCACAGTAGCTTTTAATGTTTTAAAAAAATAGACCTTTATAAGGTCTATTTTAGTTTTTCATACTTTTTTAACGACTTAAAAAAAATTCATAAAATCGTGTTAATTTTCCTACTTTTTTGAAGATACCAAAATTCATCGTAAATAAAAATAGTGAAATAAAATTCATGTTGAGACAAACTAACTAATTTTGTGTTAAAGTGAATAAAATTCATTAATAAAGATTTGTCGAAAGTTTTATGGAAAAGTAAAGATGAGCTTTATCCATTTGTAGATAAATCTCTTTTTTAGGCTTGGCCCATGTTAGAAATTCGTCACCTTAAAACTTTAGTTGCTTTACGTGAGCATGGTTCATTAGTTTCGGCAGCTAACGATCTTTGTTTAACACCATCTGCAATTTCCCATCAATTAAAAGAATTAGATCATTGGTATGGGGTAGAAGTGGTTAATCGTCGAAGCAGGCCTGTTAGCTTTTCTAATGTTGGACAGCGGTTACTCAAGTTAGCTGATGATGTTTTGCCACAAATTCAGATTACTCACAGTGATATCACACGTATTGTTCATGGGCAGACAGGTAGAATTATTTTTTCATCGGAATGTCATAGTTGTTTTGACTGGTTAATGCCTTTGTTAAATCAGTATCGCCAGCAATATCCAGATGTTGATTTAGATTTTGCCTCAGGTTTTGAGGCCAATCCGCATGAACTTTTACAAAATGCAGAATTTGATTTATTGATTACAGCTGACCCAATTGCTTTAAAAGGAATTGAGTATTTTCCAATTTTTGAATATGAATCACGTTTAGTCTTATCAAATACTCATCCTTTGGTGCGGGCTGAAAATATTACAGTTCAAGACTTGGCCGAAGAAGTTTTAATTACTTATCCAGTTGATAAACATCGTTTAGATATTATGTCTAAACTTTTTATTCCTGCGAATATTCAGCCTAAGCAAATACGAACAACAGATTTAACCCAAATGCTTATTCAACTTGTTGCAAGTGGACGAGGTATTGCCGCTTTACCAGATTGGGTCGTAAATGAATATGAACAAAAGGGATGGGTCACAAGTCGTCGTTTAGATTGTGTTTCTCCTACAGGTTTAAGAAGAACTTTATATGCAGGTTATCGAACTGAAGAAAAAGAGAAAAGTTATTTTGAAGGCTTTCTAAAGCAGTTGGAAAAGTTCTCTTTAAAACGAAACGCCTATTATTCCGGCTAAAACAGTTAATTTAGCCTAAGTATTTAAAAAGGTGCTTAATTGCACCTTTTTATTTCGACTTCTTATTTACCAATGAATAAAGAGAGTAAACCTGCTGCAATCAGAGGACCGACTGGTACACCTCGGAGTAAAGCAACACCAGCGACCGTACCAATGAGTAAACCTGCAACCACATCGGGTTGGCTCGACATTAGTTTTACGCCACGACCACCTAACCAAGCGACTAATAAGCCAATTGCGATAGCCACCAGTGATTTAGCACTAATAAATGATTTTAAAATACTCTCGCCGCTGAGCTTACCACTGGCAATTGGAGTAAGTACACCAATTGTTAAAATAAGAATTCCTAAATTAAGACCGTGAGCCTGAATATAGGGAAAAAACTCATTTAATGGCGTAATTTTAACGACAATGAGCACACCTGCTGCAATCGTTACAGCTGCATTTTGACTTAATAAGCCGCAAATCAGCAGGACGAGTAAAACAACTAAATTCACATCAAATTGGGCAAGCATGGGGAGTGCGGAGGAAGTAAATAAATGGAATTGTATAATATTTAAGAGTATTGATGTGAACGCTTTAAAAGATATAGCTGTTTTTAAATCTTATTTTTGATAAAAAATCATTGTATATCTATAAATGATAAAGATTTTTAATTTCTGGTTACGCTTGGAAACAATGTTATATAAATTAACAAGTTAAAAAAATTAGTTTCTTAAAGTTGTGATATAAAAATAGTCATTACTCATGAGTACAGGATAATTTTATGGATATTATAGATATTAAGATCAAAGATCAGTTTGACCAGATTCATGATGCAAAAGCGCAACTAAAGAAAAATTTAGTGGAACATGAAAATGAGCCTTTAAAGCTGAGCCAACGTATTGAGCATATTATTGTTGATAATGAAATTATTTTGCCTACCACTGAATTATTGTTTGAAAGTGAACAAAACGAAAATATTTATCGAGTAGTGGAAGAGTAAGAGAGCGCCTTAAATCAAATAGATGAAAACAGTAGAGAGTAGTGTTTAGTAAAAAATAGAAACTACGTTAAAATAACAGCTTAGTTCTAATGAGAAAACTTCATGCTGCTGGAAAAAATTTTACAATCACAAGGGTTTGGTTCACGTAAATATTGTCAGCAGTTAATAAAAAATGGATCTGTAAGTATTGATGGAGAGGTTGTAAGTGATCTTAAAAAACAATTCTCTCCTGAAAATTTAGAATTTTCTCTTTTTGGGGAAACTTATCAATATCGAGAAAAAGTTTACCTCGCTTTAAAAAAACCAAAAGGTTTTGAATGTTCACATCAGCCTCACCATCATCAAAGTGTATTTAGTCTCTTACCGGAAATCATGATTCAACGTGGCGTGCAAGCCATTGGCCGTCTAGATCAAGATACCACAGGCTTACTTTTACTTACCGATGATGGTAAATATCTTCAAGCTTTAACCCATCCTCGTAAACATGTCCCAAAGGTTTATCATGTTACGACTATAGATCCAGTCACACCTGAGCAAATTGAAATATTGAGTCAAGGCGTAAGTTTGCATCAAGAAAAAGGTGTGTTTGCTGCAACGGATGTAGAGATATTAGCAACTCATCAATTAACTATGACAATTCATCAAGGTGTTTATCATCAAGTAAAAAGAATGATTGCAGCTGTAGGAAATAAAGTAGAAGCATTGCATCGCCATCAAGTAGGACAATTGGTTTTACCTGAACTTGAAGATGGAGAATGGGTGTATTTATCTGACCAACAAAAACAGCTCGCTCAAAATATTATTTGAGGAAACAATGAAAAGTTTGGAACTCACTATCTCGAATGAATCCCATTTGTTCATATAAACGATGAGATTCATGGTTGTTACTTTGGGTTTCTAAACTAATCCGCAATGCATTTTCTTGTTTTGCAAATAAGATTGCTGTATCGATGAGCTGTTTAGCTGAACCTTGACGACGGAAAACGGGTGTAACATAGACATCATCTAAGATATAGTAAGTTGAACAAGCAACTGAAGAAAAACCTAAATAGAGTAAAATAAAACCCGTAATTTTATCGTCTTTAATATGAATAAAGAACACACTTTCTCTATTCTCAAAACGTTGTTTAAGGAAGTGAAGAGATTCATTAAAATTAGAAGAGGCCCCATAAAACTGGCGGTATTCATCAAATAAAACGGCGAGTTGCTCTAAATCTTCAAAAGTCGCTCGTCTAACGATCATTTGGCACTCCTTGTAACTTATCATTATGTTTTTACAAAGAGAGCATAACGAAAAAAAGAGCTTTTTGACGTTAAAACTTGTTTATAAATGCAACAGTGTTAAGTTTTGTCGCTTTCACCAAGAAGAGCATTCAGTTCTTCAAATAAATCTTCATGGTCATCATCTTCAGCTAAAGTCAAAGGGTTTTGGTTCAATAAAGATGCTTTTGCTTTTCTCAGCTTTAATAATTGTTCCATATTAATATTCTGATTTTCGATTGCAAAAGGAATAGATTTAGTGAGGACGACCTGTTTAAAAAAAAGTCGTACCGCTTGGGCTGGGGTAATTCCAAGTTGTTTAAAAACAGCAAAAGCCTGTTTTTTTTCTTGGGAGTCAAGTCGAACCTGATAAACTTCTGTTTTTCGCATGAATAACAAAACCAAATGATTTTTAATTTTTAGGAATTCATTTTAAACCATCGCAATGTAATTTCAATGTTTTTTGGCATAAAAAATAATCTTTTTGTCATTACGGTTGCATTACAATGTCAATTCAAACTTAGAATTAAAAGACATTCCCTCTTTTGTTAGAGGATCTATAAATGAAATATGCTTAGCTAAAAGTTGTAAGGGTTCCGAGAAATCATCTTCAGCTTTGTGCTGAACTATTGGATAAAATGGGTCATTTTTAATCGGGATGTCTAAGTAATTAAGATGTACGCGAAGTTGATGCTGTTTCCCAGTTGTTGGGGTTAAGCGATATTTTGCCCAAATCTGATTGTGTTCGATCAGCTCGATATAAGTCTGAGTATTGGCTTTAGCATTTTCTATAACCTGCATAGTATAAAAAGGATGACCTTTATCTAAATGCAAATGTAAGGTTTGAGGAAAATTTAAATCTTTTTTATAAGGTGCAACAGCGTGATAAATTTTAGTAACTTGGCGCTCTGCGAATAATTGTTGGTAAAGACCGCGTGACTCAACTCGCTTGCAAAATAAAACCACGCCAGCAGTTTCACGGTCTAAACGATGAATAGGGGTTAAAAATTCATTCCCTGTTTGTTTTTTTAGACGAACTAAAAGTGTTTCTTGAACATATTGTCCAGTCGGGCTAATTGTTAAAAAATGTGGTTTATCGACCACTAGTAAATCATCATTCTCAAATAAAATCCGATGTTCAAATGGAACATGCGGTTCATAGGCAAGAAAGCGATAATAAAAAATATGGGTGTTGCTTACATAGGGACTAGTTAAAGTTAATTTATCCCCATTTGCTGCATATACAAGCCCGTCTTGAAATCTTTGTTTCCACTCATCTGTTCTAATATGTGCAAAGTGACCACATAGATACTCATAAATCGTTTGAGTATCTTTTTGCGGAGGAAGATAGACTTGGCTTGCACTTACTCCATCAATCATGGGGGGAAGAAATTCGTTCGGACTAGACATAAGAAAGTATGAATATTTAAGAAAATTGATATAAAAAAAGCCAACTTCTAGGGCTTAAGTAGGCTTTTAAGGCAGGGCAATGTTATCATATCGATTATTTCGAATCATGTTATGTGTGCTATGTCGTATTCATTGAAATTGGTCTTAAATCATGAAGAAGATACTGAGCGTTTAGCTCAAGTTTTGGCGCAGCATGTTCAGTCGGGTGTAATTTATTTAATTGGGGACTTGGGCGCGGGTAAAACCACACTTACGCGCTATTTCTTACAGGCTTTAGGTCACAAAGGCTCTGTTAAAAGCCCAACTTATACACTCGTTGAGCCATATAAAATTAATGATAAAGAAATTTTTCATTTTGACTTGTATCGCTTGAATGATCCGTACGAACTTGAATTAATGGGAATCCGTGACTATTTAGATATCACTGATGCTTTATTTCTATTTGAATGGCCCTCTAAAGGTGGTGATGAAATTCCGCAAGCGGATATCATCATTGACATTCAAAAGTCAGATGATGAGTTGAGCCGGTTCGTAACATTAACTCTACCAACAGAAAATTTATACCAGACTTTGCAGGAACAGCTTCATGACTGATGAAAAGCTAACAAAACGTCGTATCCATACATTAGACGCAGCGTTAGCGAACCAGATTGCAGCGGGTGAGGTAATTGAGCGTCCTTCTTCTGTGGTCAAAGAATTATTAGAAAACTCTATCGATGCCGGCGCGACTGAACTGATTGTACGAATTGCACAAGGTGGTTCGACTTTAATCGAAATCATTGATAATGGGCACGGTATTCATCCGGATGATTTGGCGCTTGCTGTCATGCGTCATGCCACAAGTAAGATTAAAACCGCTGAAGATTTACATGCGATTGTGAGTTTGGGATTCCGTGGAGAAGCCCTAGCTTCGATTGCTGCTGTCTCAAGATTGACTTTAACCAGTAGTCAAGATGAAAGTGGTATTGGTCACCAGGTTGAAGTAAACGGTACAGCATTTGATCATCAAGAGGTACAAGCTGTTGCAGCACAAAAAGGTACCCATATTCGAGTTCAGGACTTATTTTTTAATGTTCCTGCACGTCGTAAATTCTTAAAAAAACCAACCACTGAATTTGGTCATATTGAAGAAATCGTTCGCCGTCTAGCCCTAACACATTTCGATATACGCTTTGTGCTTGAACATAATGATAATATTAGAATTAATTTACCTATAGCAGATAGCGGAGAACTGCGTTTTCAGCGAGTTCAGCAGTTATTAGGTTCGCAATTCGTACAAAATGCATATTGGATGGATGCCGAAAGTATTAGCATGCGTTTATCAGGTTGGCTTGGTCATCCTTCAGATGCACGTGCACAGGCCGACATGCAATATGTCTATGTGAATGGCCGTATTGTCAAAGATAAAACAATTTCACATGCACTACGCATGGCCTATGATGGTATTTTGCATGGTCATCAACATTCATCTTATTTACTTTTCTTAGAAGTTGATCCTGAAAATATCGATGTCAATGTCCATCCGACTAAACATGAAATTCGCTTTTTAAATCAAAGAGAAGTACATGAGTTTGTAAGGCATTATGCAAAAGAAACTCTAGCGCAATTTCAGACAGCGAGTGCTGATCTAGCTCAAGCGATGAAAACGGATGAAAGCTCAGATTACTCGGTACAACCGCAGCCTAAATATCAAGAACAATTTTCATTGCATCGAGCAAATGAAACTTTAAATCCAGCTCATAAAGAACGAACTCATGCTGTACCAACAGAGTTGTTAACCGATTTTAACGCTAGCCGTCCGCAAGCAGTTCAGTATGCAGATCAAATACCCAAATATAATGGTTCTGCTCAATTAAATAATGCTTTAAAAACTTATTTAGCGCCTCTGCGTGATCAACCTGCAAGTTTCTCGGTAAATGAAGATATAGAGCCAGTTGCTAAAGTAGATGAGTTTCCATTAGGGATCGCAATTGCTCAACTACATGGAATTTATATTTTAGCCCAAAATACCGAAGGGCTTGTTATTGTTGATATGCATGCGGCCCATGAGCGTATTTTATTACAGCAAATGAAAAGTGCTTGGGATAAACCGGAATTTTGGACATCTCAGCAATTGCTTATACCTAAAGTGATTTCCATTAGTCGTATGCAAGCTGTTAGGGTCGAGGAATTAAAACCTCAGCTTGAGCGCCTAGGTTTGGAAATTGATTTATACGGTGATGAGCAGGTTATTGTTCGTGGTGTGCCAGCCATTTTGCAAAAAGCTGATTTTGAAAATCTTATTCCAGAACTTTTAAACGATTTAGATCCGAATGATGAAGCACAAGGATTACTTCAAAAAAGAGATGAGTTACTCGCTGGAATGGCATGTCATGGGGCAGTGCGTGCACATCGACAACTCAGTCTTTCAGAAATGAATGCTTTACTTCGTCAAATGGAACAAACCGAATTTGCGAGCCAATGTAACCATGGGCGGCCAACTTGGCGTGCATTTCCATTATCTCAACTAGATAAATTATTTGCTCGAGGAGAGTAGTTTTACATGTCAAATCAATTGCCCGTCATCAATTTAATGGGACCAACTGCGAGCGGGAAAACCGCTTTGGCATGTGAATTATATGAGCGTGGAAATTTTGAACTAATTTCTGTTGATTCCGCACTCGTCTATAAAGATATGGATATCGGTACTGCTAAGCCAACACGTGAAGAACAATCGCTCTATCCTCATCACCTCATTGATATTATTACTCCTTTAGAAGTCTATTCAGCTGCTCAATTTGTCGAAGATGCCTGTAAATTAATTGATGACATGCATTCGCGTGGGAAAACTCCTATTTTAGTAGGAGGGACAATGCTGTATTTCAAGGCATTATTAGAGGGCTTGTCTGGTAATTTGCCAAGCGCAGATGCAGAAATTCGAGCTGCAATTGAAGAGAAAGCTCTAAATCAAGGATGGCAGGCAGTTTATGATGAGTTAGTTTCTGTAGACCCAGCTGCAGCTATAAAGTTTAATGTGACTGATAAGCAACGGATTATTCGGGCTTTAGAGGTTTATAAAATAACGGGCGAACCAATTACTAAATTACAGGCAGAACAACCAAAAAACGTACCATATCGATACATATTTCATAACTATGCTTTGCTTCCAGATCGGGTAGAATTACATCAACGCATTGAGCAAAGATTAAGCAAAATGTGGGATATCGGTTTTTTGAGTGAAGTTGAAGCTCTAATTGAAAAATACGATTTAGATGAAAATTTACCCTCAATGCGTTCAGTGGGTTATCGACAAGCACTAGAATTTTTATTAAAAAGTGACTTAAGTCTCAAAAGTAAACGTGAAATGGAGGATAAAGCTTTATTTGCAACACGACAACTTGCCAAACGTCAATATACGTGGTTACGTTCTTTGCAAGAAATACACGATTTTAAAACTTACTTGACGATAAAGCAGGCGAAAGAAGACTTGCGAAACTCTTATGGATAAAGCAAAATTTGCACACTGTCTTTTTATAATTTTTAGTTGAAAAATAAAGATAGTTTTTTTGCGCTGATTTAAAAATTTTTTTTTGGAGTTAAAAATGTCTAAAGGTCAAACTTTACAAGATCCGTTCTTAAATTCTCTCCGTAAAGAACGTATCCCTGTTTCTATTTTCCTTGTGAACGGTATTAAATTACAGGGTCATATTGAATCTTTTGACCAATATGTTGTTTTATTAAAAAATACTGTAAGTCAAATGGTTTACAAACACGCGATTTCAACTGTTGTTCCTGCACGTAACCCACGTCCAGCAGGCGCTCAAGGTACAGGCTTCCCAGCACAAGGTGGCACTCAAGGCGGTTTTGGTGGTCAAGGTAGTGGCTTCGGCGGTGCTCAAGGCGGCGGCTTCGGCGGCGCTCAAGGTGGCTTCGGCGGTGCGCAAGGCGGCTTCGGTGGTCAAGGCGGCTTCGGTGGTCAAGGTGGCGGCTTCGGTGGTCAAGGTGGCTTCGGTGGTCAAGGTGGCTTCGGTGGCCAAGGCGGTTTCGGCGGTCATCAAGGTGGTTTTGACAACGATACTAAATTTGAAGATGGTCAAGACGACGAAAATAATCGTTAATTGAAATCTAAAAAAGAAACCAGTCAGATAATGACTGGTTTTTTTATGTGTATTTAAAAGTTGCTTCCAAATATTTAACTGGTCATGGGTAAGGATTTGAACATGATAGCTAATATATTTAAATAAATAGGGCTTAACAAATGATATTAATATTAGCTGCTGCTTTAAGCAGTGTCTTGGTGTCTATCCTATTAAAAAATTTAAAGAGAAAAGGTTATCAACCCTTACAAATGATTGCATGGAATTATGCAAGCGCAAGTCTGCTTTGTTTTTTGTGGTTTCAGCCTGATATTCAACATGTTTCAATACAACATACGCCTTGGTGGCTAATTATTGCCTTAGGGATAATTTTACCTAGTATTTTTTTATGTCTTACTAAATCATTAGAATATGCCGGAATTGTTAAGACAGAACTTGCCCAACGACTTTCGGTTGTTCTCTCTTTACTTGCAGCATATTTCTTTTTTCATGAGCAATTTAATGCATTAAAACTATGGGGAATAGGCCTAGGAATTTTTGCGGTCTTACTTGTCTTATTTGGGCAAATGAATTCTTTCTCAAATCATCAATCTCGAAAAGCGATATTTGCTCTATTAAGTGTATGGTGTGGTTATGCAGCAGTAGACATTCTCTTAAAATATACAAGTAGTCTAGGACTTCAGTTTACACTTACTTTAAATCTTATTTTTATTACTGCTTTTATATTATCGATTTCATATTTACTCGTACAGAAAAATCAAAAGTGGCAATTTAAAAGTACGCTAGCTGGATTAGTATTAGGTGTACTTAATTTTTTGAATATTGCTTTATATGTAAAGGCTCATATTCTTTTAAAAGATTCACCTGCAATTGTTTTTGCAAGCATGAATATTCTTGTGGTGTTATTGGGGATTGTCAGTGGAGTGATCTTATATAAAGAAAAATTAAAATGGCCTACTATTTTGGGGATTCTTTTAGGAATAAGTGGGGTAATTTGTTTGGCAAGTGCGATGGCTTCATAGTTCAAGAGAGTCGAATCTCTTGAACTATTGAGATCTTTATAAGTATGTGAAAATCACTTCATCTGGCAAACGTGATTTAGGAAGTTTGGCATTAAAGTCACTTTCACTACGATAGCCTAGTGAAACAATCACAGAGCTTCTTAAGCCTTTTTCAGTTAATCCGAGCTCAGTATTTAAAACTTCTTCATCAAAGCCACCCATTGGAGTTGCGTCAATGCCTTCTAACCCGGCAGCAAACAGCAACTGTCCTAAAGCAATGAATGTTTGGTTTTCCATCCATCCATATAAATTTTTCTGTTCATTTCGATAGAATTCAACATAGCCATGGCGAGTATCTTTTTGGCCGAGCTTTGCTTTTTCATCTTTAAAACGACCACTTAAATCATCTTGTTCAAGTAATTGATTTAAATATTCAGATGAAATATCTGTTTTTGTGCAGAAAACAATTGTATGTGATGACTCAAGCACTTTGGGTGCATTGTAAGCATATTTGCCTGTTAAGGCTTTCGCGATACGTTCTTTAGCAGCGCGATTATCTGCAACTACGAAATGCCAAGGCTGAATATTTACTGAAGAGGGAGTGAAACGTAATATTTCTAATAATTTATTAAGTTTTTCTTGAGGAATTTTTTTCTCAGGATCGTACGCTTTGGTAGTGTAGCGACTTTTAACCGTATTTAATAAATCCATACTTTACTCCATATCAATCTTATTACAATGGAAGGGGGCTAATCTTTGGCATCATACGCGATTTTAGAGAAAAACCTCTGCATTTTAATGTGCTAAGGAAATATAATACTTATATAAAATTTTTACTAATTTTTTGAAAATGTTTGAATTAATATCAATTAATTGAAAAAGTAAACTGCGATAAATTAGAATTATTAAAGCCTTTCTAATTTTTGCATTTGTATTGAGTCTTCTCTAGCTAATAATTCCAGACAACCAATTCAAGCTGTTTCGTATTTGTAGATGGATCAATTTCCAAAATATAAGCTTGATCTTCACGCCAATCGCCAAGAACAATTCGTTGTTTAGCTTGTACATGATGAATTGAAGGGCGATGAGTATGCCCATGAATCAGTATATCTGCATCTCCTAAAGCAGAAATAACAGCTTGTTCATTCACATCCATAATTTCATAGCTTTTTTGCTGTTTATCAGCAGAGCTTCTTTTACGAAAACCATTCACCAGTTTGGTACGAAAGCTGAGAGGTGTCCGGCGTAAAAGAGCAACTAAGAGCGGATTTCGAATAATCTTCTTAAATCTTTGATAAGAAATATCATCTGTACATAGCGCATCACCGTGTTCTAAACGGTACTGATGTCCAGCAATATTGAGATAATAAATGTCAGGTAGTAATACACCGTTAAATTTATTAAGGAAAACCTGATTTAAGGCAAAATCACGGTTGCCAACTTGAAAGTAAACCCGATTTCCTTTTTGGTTAAAGTCTTTTAATGCTTCAACAATTTCATCGAGCCATGGTGCTGAGTAATCATCGCCAATCCAAGCGTTAAACCAGTCACCTAAAATATAAAGCTGTGTTTGTTTATTTTGATAATGCACCAATAAATCTAAAAACCCTCGAACAAGTCGAGGGTGTTCAGGTGACAAGTGTAGATCTGAAATAAACAGATAAGTCACAGCTTATTCCTAAAATTATTCAGAAATAATTTTAGCAGATTCGATAACAACGTTTTCTAAAGGAACGTCAGCGTGGTAACCACGGTTGCCTGTGCGAACACCTTTGATCGCTTCAACAACGTCCATACCTTCAACAACTTTACCAAATACAGCATAACCCCAACCTTGAGCAGTTTTTGAGGTATGGTTTAAGAAAGAGTTATTTTTTACGTTAATGAAGAATTGTGCAGAAGCAGAGTGAGGTGCTTGAGTACGTGCCATAGCGATCGTACCAACATCATTGCTTAAACCGTTGTCCGCTTCGTTTTCGATAGAATCACGAGTTGCTTTTTCTTTGAAGTTTTCGTCCATCCCGCCACCTTGGATCATGAAACCATCAATGACACGGTGGAAAATAACGCCGTCATAAAAACCGTCACGTACATATTCTAAAAAGTTTGCTACTGTTTTTGGTGCTTTTTCAGTATTTAGTTCAAGAACAATACGACCTTTATTGGTGTTTAATTCGACTTGAGGAAAACTCATTACATTAATCTCCTAAACATGGGCTTATGACCATGGGTTTTTGGTTGAGAGAAGCATAAGCAAACTGTAAACTACAAGGCAAGTAAAAAACGTTAAAATCTTTGTGAAAAATGAAGATAGCGTTTAAATTTTTCGAAATTTATCTACAAAGAAGTGATTGATACACTATGAAGCCTAATGATGTTGTCTCGAACCTGCCAAATAACCCGACACCGAATACTCATGCCTCTGTCGATTCTGCGCAGCAAGAACAACAGGCTGGCTTAGATTTTGTTCGCCAAGTCATTACTGATGATTTAGCAACGGGTCGTGCAAAACAGATCGTAACGCGTTTTCCACCAGAACCAAATGGCTATTTACATATTGGCCATGTAAAAGCAATTTGCTTGAACTTTGGTGTGGCTGAAGAGTTTGATGGTTTGTGTAATTTGCGTTTTGACGATACAAATCCTGATGCTGAAGAACAAGAATATGTTGATGGTATTGCGAATGATGTGAAATGGCTTGGTTTTAACTGGAATGGTGAACCACGCTATGCATCAGGTTACTTTGATCAATTATATGCATGGGCAGTTCAATTGATTGAACAGGGCGATGCCTATGTAGATTTACAATCTCCAGAAGAAATTAAGTTAAACCGCGGTAGTTTTGTTGAACCGGGTAAAAACTCTCCATACCGTGATACCTCTATTGAAGAAAACCTTGCTCGCTTTGAAAAAATGCGTAATGGTGAGTTTAAAGAAGGTGAAGCAGTTTTACGTGCCAAGATTGATATGGCAAGTTCAAATGTACACATGCGTGATCCGATTTTATATCGTGTATTGCATTCAGAGCATCACCAAACTGGCGATAAATGGAAAATCTATCCAATGTATGACTACGCTCATCCATTGTCTGATGCCATTGAAGGGATTACTCATTCACTTTGTACATTGGAATTCCAAGATCACCGTCCGTTTTATGACTGGGTTGTAGAAAAAGTAAAATCTAAAGCAGTTCCGCATCAATATGAATCTTCACGTTTAAACGTTGATTACACCATCACCTCAAAACGTAAACTACGTAAATTGGTGGAAGGTGCCCATGTAAATGGTTGGGATGACCCTCGTATGCCAACCGTAGTAGGTATGCGCCGTCGTGGTTTTACTCCTGAAGGTTTACGTGATTTCTGTAAACGTGTAGGCGTGTCAAAAACTGATGGTATTGTAGATGTTGCAATGCTTGAGTTCTGTATTCGTCAATCTTTAGAAAATACTGCTGCGCGTGGTATGGCTGTTTTAAGTCCACTTAAAGTGACTTTAACTAACTTACCTGAAGATATGGATCTTACTCATGCTCGCCATCCTAATGTGGATATGGGTGATCGTGTGATTCCTTTAACTAAGGAAATCTATATTGACCGTAAAGATTTTGAAGAAGTACCACCAAAAGGCTTTAAACGATTAATTCCTGATGGTGAAGTACGTTTACGCCATGCTTATGTCATTAAATGTGATGAAGTAATTAAAGATGCAAACGGTGAGGTGATTGAGCTGAAGTGTTCAATCGATCCTGAAACTTTAGGCAAAAACCCTGAAGGTCGTAAAGTAAAAGGCGTGATTCACTGGGTGTCTGCAACTAAAGGTATTCCTGCTGAAGTACGTATTTATGATCGATTATTTACAGAAGCTGACCCAGAAACTGGTGATGATTTCTTAGCAAACTTAAATCCAGATTCTTTGAAAGTCGTTCAGGCAGTGATTGAACCTGCTTTAGCTCAAGCGAAGCCAGAAGATCGTTTCCAATTTGAGCGCGAAGGTTATTTCGTTGCTGATCAATACGATCACACTCCTGAAAAGCCTGTGTTTAACCGTGTTCTTGATTTAAAAGACAGCTTTAAGCCTGAGAAAAAGTAAGACGCAACATATTATGAGTAAATTTTAGCTAATAAAAAAGCCCAACTGTAAAGTTGGGCTTTTTTATTAGATGTCTTCTCATATTTTCTTTTTCTTTATGATTAACGTCCTTGGCAAAGTAGCTTAGGTTGGGTTAATCACATAAAAATAAAGAACTAATACGGTAAGAAGAATACATGCAAGCAATAAATAGGTATTTACCGTATTAAAGCTTTTAATAAATTTCCAGATGTCCATAGTAAATCAGCGTATATTTTATGTTACAAAATTAATAAATTTATAATACACGTAATTTAAAAGTAAATGTTCCCAAAGATAGATTAATAATCTATCTTTGGGTAAAAAATAAACATTCAGTTTATAAATATAATTTGATTAATATATTAAATTGTAGATTAACTTGTATTATTAACCACTATATCCAATGCGTTTTAGAAATTTTTGAATTACTTCAAATGCTGCATGTTCGAGTGCTTGAGCATGTTGTAAGTTTTCTTCTCGAAGTTTTGGAATTGAAATATTGGCATTGCGAAGTTCGCATGTATGGCCAATCAGCCATTTCTCAAAATTTTCTTCTATCGTTTCAATATGGAATTGCAATGCAAGAATATTATTCCCAACTTCGAATGCCTGATTGGTATAAATCTCTGAGCTAGCTAATAGCACAGCATTTTCAGGAAGATCGAAAGTATCGCCATGCCAATGTAGAACATGTACATTATTAAGCAAAGGAGATAACACCTGATTGGCACGTAGGCTTAAACTCAGCGGTCCCCAACCAATTTCTTTTTGATGTCCTGCATATACTTTTGCGCCAAGTGCATGAGCAATAAGCTGCGCACCTAAACAAATACCAAGTGTAGGTTTATCTGCTGCCAAGCGTTGTTTGAGTAAAGCGATTTCATCTTTTAAAAACGGATAATCTTCGGTTTCATAAACCCCGATTGGTCCACCTAAAATAATAGTTAATCCATCGTGTGCAAAAGCAGCAGTTAAATCATCAACACCAGCTTCAAAATAACGGACGCGAAATCCAAGTTGATAAAAGACATCTTCTAATGAACCTAGGTCTTCGAAAGCAAGATGCTGGATGGCATAAATAGTTTTAGGGAAGGCGTTTGTTGTGTTCATACAAATGATTCATAGAAGATCAATAGGTGGAGTATAGCGATAAATATAAAGAAGAAAATATCTGTATAAATCGTCAATACCTGAAAATTGATATTTTTCGTTAAGAGAATATTGTTATGCAAAGGATTATCTATTTTTCAATAAATCTCTTTGTATATTCCATTGCTTAAAATAATAGCTTTTGAGTTTGTTCGAAGCCTATATCTGGAAGTTGATGTGCGTCTTTTAAATTAACTCCTGAAAAGCCAAGCTGTTTTGATTTTTTCATTAATGCCACTAAACGCTGTACTGCAACTGGAATACTTAAACCTGCTGAGCGAACATTAGAAATACAGTTACGTTTGGCATCGAAGCATCCCGAATATGCATTCCATGTGTAGTAAATTCCCATACTTTCAATGGAGCTTAAATCAGGGCGTTCACCAATAAGTATTACTAACATGGATTCTTTAAAGATTTCAGTGGTTGGCGAAATAACTGAAGCTGTTTCTGGTTGATTCATACAATACTCCTGCGAGTGTTTGTATGAATTAATGCAAAAGCAATGCCTAAATGAACAGTTTAAAAGAATTGATGATGGTTTTTTATGCCAAATGATAAAACGTCAGCTTAACAATCGTAAGTAAAGAAGCCAGCAATCTAAATTACTGGCTTCTCATATAATTAATGACCTTACTTCTTTCTAATGTTGATAATTTGGTATCAACTTGGTGCGAAACTTAGAAGAAGCCCATTGGTTTAGTTGAATAACTCACTAACAAGTTTTTGGTTTGTTGGTAGTGATCAAGCATCATCTTATGGTTTTCACGGCCAATACCTGACTTCTTATAACCACCAAATGCAGCATGTGCAGGGTAGATGTTATAACAGTTTGTCCAAACACGACCCGCTTCAATAGCACGACCAGCACGATAGGAAATGTGAGCTGAACGTGACCATACACCTGCACCTAAACCATACATGGTGTCATTGGCAATTTTGATTGCATCGTCAAAGTCTTTAAACGTTGTCACAGCAAGTACAGGTCCAAAAATTTCTTCTTGGAAAACTTGCATGCTGTTATGACCTTTAAAAATAGTCGGATCAACATAGTAACCATCACCTACTTCTTTACGGCCACTACCACCTAGTAAGAGCTCTGCGCCTTCTTCACGACCCGTGTTAATACAACGTAAAATTTTCTCTTGTTGTTGTAGAGATGCTTGAGCACCAATCATGGTTTCAGTATCAAGTGGATGACCAGTCTTAATACGTTTTACACGTTCGACAGCCATTTCCAAGAACTGATCGGCAATACTTTCTTGTACTAAAGCACGAGAAGGGCAAGTACATACTTCACCTTGGTTTAAGGCGAACATGGCAAAACCTTCAAGCGTTTTTTCCAAGAAGTCATCTTCTTTATCTAAGATATCTTCAAAGAAAAGGTTTGGTGACTTACCGCCAAGTTCTAACGTTACTGGAATAATATTTTCGGTCGCATATTGCATCACCATTTGTCCAGTTTGAGTTGACCCTGTAAATGCAATTTTGGCAATACGTGGATTTGTCGCTAACGGACGGCCGACTTCTGCACCGAAACCATTGACAATATTAAGGACACCCGGCGGTAAAATGTCTTGGATGAGTTCAGCAACCAGCAAAATACCCACTGGAGTTTGTTCAGCTGGTTTAATTACCACACAGTTACCCGCTGCTAATGCAGGTGCAAGTTTCCATGCTGCCATTAAAATTGGGAAGTTCCATGGAATGATTTGACCAACTACACCGAGTGGTTCGTGGAAATGATAGGCAATGGTATCTTCATCAATTTCAGAGATGCCACCTTCTTGGGCACGAATACATCCTGCGAAATAACGGAAATGGTCAATCGCAAGTGGAAGGTCAGCTGCTAAAGTTTCACGGACTGCTTTACCGTTATCCCAAGTTTCTGCAACAGCAAGCATTTCAAGATTTGCTTCTAAACGATCAGCAATTTTTAAAAGTATATTTGAGCGTACCGTTGGAGAGGCTTTATTCCATGTTGCTTTCGCTTTGTGTGCTGCATCTAGAGCGAGCTCAATATCTTCGGCACTAGAGCGTGGAATACGTGTAAAAGCTTTTCCGTCAACAGGAGATACATTATCAAAATATGCACCCTTTATAGGTGCTACCCATTCACCGCCAATAAAATTTTCGTATTGTGATTTGAATTGAACTTTTGAGCCTGGTTGATTTGGATCGATATAGCGCATATAAATATTCCTTTGCTTTTTAGGACTAAAGACTAACAAGAACCCTGTCAGTAGGTACTTTCGTACTTTGTATAATTAGGATATAAAGAAGAAGGTTGGAGAAAGGTTGGAATAGAAATGTGGATATATAAGGAATTTACAAATGTTCACAAAAAAGGATTTATTGCAGCAACGGACGTTGATTGATCAACTGCGCACGCAAAATAGTCTCTCTCCTCAAAACGCTGCCAAACTCGGTCAAAGTATTGCAAGCTCATGGGAACGATCAGCTTCTGCTGCGATTCCTAAAGAGCGTTTTGCTGCTCCATTAGTCGAGAAAAAAACTGCTTCACAAAATGCTTTAGATCTGGCTTTAAGCCAATGTGCCGACGACTTGCGTCATATTGCAGAGCAATCTTCAATGGTGATTGCTGTCGGTGATATCGGTAGTACCATTATTTGGACGGCGCCAAGTGCTCAAATGCAAAGTGCTGCTGAGCGTGTGCATTTTGTACAAGGTGGACAGTGGCGTGAAGAATTTGTAGGCACTAATGCTTTGGCTTTATCTTTAAAAACTCAACAATCAAGCTGTGTTTTTTCAAATGAACATTATATGGAATCGATTCATGATTGGGTGTGTTATGCCGCGCCGATTATCGATCCATACTCGAAACAAACTCTGGGTGTCGTTGATTTGTCGACGACTTGGAAGAATCATAATAGTTTAGGAATATTGGCTGCTGAACGTTGTGCATCTATTCTTCAATCTGCTTTGCTAGAGCAGCAGCGTCAACAGTTACATATTCGTGCATTTTCGACACCGCAAGTTAAATTTAACGGCAAAAGCTTGTTATTAACGCCGCGTCAAATTGAAATTTTAACTATATTGGCGTTATGTCCACATGGTTTAACTTTAGAGCATCTTTATCAGGCCCTCTATGGCGAACGTAAAGTCAGCATGGGTACACTTAAAGCTGAAATGTCTCAACTACGAGATATTTTGGGAGGCTTACTTGGTTCTCGTCCATATCGTCTGCTTGTGCATGTTGAAGCCGATTTTTTACAAGCTGAACAGGCACTGGATGCAGGATATGCGGCTTCTGCTTTGCAGCTTTACACAGGCGTATTTCTGGCAAAAACTGAAAGTCCATTTTTATGTGCATGGCGTGACTGCCTTGAGTCACGCTTGAGCGATGCAATTTTTAAAACCCAAGAAACAGATTTATTACTTAAGCATCTCGCCCATTTCCCTGAAGCAATCGATGCGGTAGAACGCCTTATGGAGCTATTACCGAGTGAGCATCCTGCGCATCAATTGCTGGTGAAATACCTTGATTCACCTAAACTCAGTTAAGTGATTTTTTGATCCAGCCATTGGAACAATTGTTGATAGACTTGTTCTCGTACTGGCTGGGCCGAAAGGACTAAGTCGTGCAATCCATTTTGAACAGGGACAATAGAGACATCGCCTTTGATTTTTTTACCAAATTTCGCAATGTCTTTAACGTCTAAAATCACATCGCTTTGAGTCGCATCTGTTCCCCATTTTTTAGGGTTTTTAGTTTGATGTGAATGCATAATGAGTGCGGGAATATTCAGTTTAACGCCGTGGTGGATTTCTTTTTGTGCCGTATGAATTGCATGTAGAAAGCTGAGTTGAACAGTAGGTGCAGAGGTAGGTTTCCAGTCCAGATTAAAGTCCCATTCACCCTTAAGCTGTTTGTGAAGGCTGGTGGTGTACCATTTGTTAAGTTTGCTTGGAAATTTAACTTTAGGTAGATATTTTCCTACTCGACTGAGCACTGGAATACCGAATTTCTTTTCGACTAAGCTTAAATTAAAGTCGTAAAACGGGCTGTTTGCCCAAAGTGCTTTAATTAAAGGATGGTTTGGGTTATGGGCAGCATAAAGTGTTGCTGTCAAACCGCCAGTAGAATGTCCTGCAAGTAAAACTTGTGTATGTTTTTCTTTGCCAATAATCTCTAATGCTTGTGTAATTTCGGCATCATATTCATTTAAATCAAGCACATTATAAAAAATTTGATGAGGCAGCTTTGAGCGACCATATTTTCTTAAGTCGAGTGCGTAGAAGTCATAACCATGTGCATTGAATTGCTCAGCCATTTCGGTTTGAAAGAAATAATCTAAAAAACCATGAATATACAGCACGGCCTTTTGAGTCGATTGAGCGGCCTTTTTACGCACTAAGGTAGCTACAACTTTTCCTTCGTAATCATTAGGAAAGTTGAGTGTTACCTGTTCGTAGCCAGTACCTAAAATATCTGGAACATAAGTTTGATTAGCTGAAGATGTATTCATTTTTATCGAGCTATTGTCATTAAGTCATGCAGAGTATCCTTCAATGAAATGGGCGAATTGTCAATCAGGTTTAGAGAAGGTTGGAATAGAGGTACTAAAAAAAGGGAATACCGCTGGAGCTAAGTATTCCCAAAAAAGTAAGTCAACGGTCGGAGGGATTTGACTTACTAGAGGGATATGCCATTACATCAGTATTAAAGTGCTGCTTTAAAAATCTCCACAACTTGTGCATGGTTTGCTTTACGAGGGTTGGTGAGCATACATGCGTCTTTTTGAGCGTTATCGGCCATGACAGCAAGGTCTTCAGTTTTCACCCCAAGCTCTGTTAAACCAGATGGGATACCAATCGATGAAGACAGTTTGCGAATGGCATTAATTGCAGCATACGCAGCTTCTGTTAGAGTCAGCCCTTGAGTATTTACACCCATTAACTCAGCGATTTTTGCATAACGATCTGGGCAAGCAATTAAGTTAAATTCACATACGTGTGGTAACAAAATTGCGTTACACACGCCGTGAGGTAAGTTGTAAAAACCACCTAACTGGTGCGCCATTGCGTGAACATAACCTAAAGATGCATTGTTAAATGCCATACCAGCCAAGTATTGTGCATAGCTCATTGCATCACGCGCTTCGATGTTTTCACCATTGGCAACTGCAGGTTGGAGCCACTGGCTAATCATCGTGATGGCTTTTTCTGCACAGGCATCGGTAATAGGATTTGCCGCCGTAGAAACATATGCTTCAACTGCATGGGTTAGCGCATCCATACCTGTTGCAGCGGTTAAACCTGCCGGTTTTGCGATCATGAGTTTCGGGTCATCAATCGCAATGAGTGGGGTACAGCGCCAGTCCACAATAGCCATTTTCACGTGAGTGTCTGTATTGGTAATAATACAAAAACGAGTCATTTCAGATGCAGTACCAGCCGTTGTATTCACTGCAATCAATGGCGTCATCGGGACTTTACTTTTATCGATGCCTTCGTAGTCACGAATATGACCACCACCTGCAGTAACTAAGCCAATCCCTTTTGCACAGTCATGAGATGAACCGCCACCTAGAGAGATAATAAAGTCACAGCCATTTTCGTTATAGGCATTCACACCGTTGTGAACATTAATATCGGTTGGGTTAGGTTCTGCACCCGGGAAAATATGGCTCGCGACGCCTGCTTCAGTTAAATAGTTCGCGATAAGATCTGCAACGCCAAATTTAAATAAGCCTTCATCGGTCACAATTAATGCTTTTTTTGCGCCGAGGTTTTGTGCCTTTGTACCAATTTCTTTGGCACATCCTGGTCCAAAGAGTGATACACATGGAATATAAAAACCGTTTGTTTGATCTGCAATATTTTTAAAAGCCATGGAGTGATTCCTTTTCCATAAATCCATTGTTTGTTATTACAGGTGAGCCTCACCATGGCCTTAGTATTGTGATGTGAAGATTATTTTCCTACCTACCAAAAACCTACCAAATATTATTTGTTTATTAATTATTGATTTATAGATGCTTTTTAGAAAGTTTGGCACATTCATTTAATTTTTTCGGGAAAATCGTTAAGCTATGGGCTGTTGAAGATGTACATATGAGATTATGAAACAGGAAACTGCGCTTAAACTGCTTAAAGCAGGTGAAAATGTCTTTTTAACCGGTTCGGCTGGTGCAGGGAAAACCTATACACTTAATCAGTACATCCAATACCTAAAAGCACGTAAAGTGCCTGTGGCGATTACGGCATCTACAGGTATTGCTGCAACGCATATGAACGGTATGACTATTCATACGTGGGCTGGTATCGGCATTAAAGATCAGTTAACCGATGATGATCTAAAACGCATGAAAGAGCGTAAATACCTCAAGGAACACCTTGAAAATGCGCAAGTTCTTGTGATTGATGAAATCTCGATGCTCCATGCGAAGCAGCTTAATTTGGTCAACCAAGTTCTAAAATATTTTAAAGAAAGCGATGAAGCTTTTGGTGGCATTCAAGTCATCGTGGCTGGAGATTTCTTCCAATTGCCACCTGTTGGCCGTAATGGTGAAGCCAATCGAGACAAGTTCTGTTTTATGTCGGATGCATGGGTCGAAGCTAAATTTCGCGTATGTTATTTAACAGAACAGCACCGTCAAGACGATGAAATTTTAAACCAGATTTTAAATGCTATTCGCGCGCAAAATATTCAAGCAGATCATTTACAAGCACTACGTCAATCACGTTCACACGATATTGGTGAGACCTTTACGCGTCTTTACACGCACAATATGGATGTCGACAATATCAATTATCAGCACCTAAATGAAATTGATAATGAAGGGCACCAATTCAATGCTGTTTTAGATGGTAATGAAAAACTATTAGAAACTTTAAAATCTTCTGTTCGTGCGCCAGAAGAGTTAACCCTTAAAAAGCATGCCAAAGTCATGTTTGTAAAAAACAACTTTGATATGGGTTATATCAACGGAAGTTTAGGTGAAGTCATCGGCTTTGAAGAAGATGACGAAAATGGCTTACTACCAAAGGTAAAACTTACTGATGGCACAACATTATTGGTTGCTCCTGAAACATGGTCAGTTGAAAATGAAGCAGGTAAGGTCATTGCAAGTTTTCAGCAGATTCCACTTCGCTTAGCATGGGCGATTACCATTCATAAAAGCCAAGGTATGACGTTAGAAGCGGCTGAAATTAACCTCATGAATACCTTTGAGAAAGGTCAGGGTTATGTTGCACTTTCGCGCTTAAAATCTTTAACGGGGTTAAAGCTATTAGGTATTAATGAGCAAGCTTTAGAATTAGACAGTTTAGCTGTCAAAGCCGATCGCCGTTTCCAAGAGCTGTCTAAAGAAGCGGAAGATAACTTTGCAGATGTAGATTTAACTGCTCAGCACAAAGCCTTTATACGTCACTGTGGTGGCACCTTGAATGAAACTGAGATTTCTCGTAATGAGAAAAAACTCGCAAAAGGTGGCAAGCAAAATTACGCTACGGCAACGCTAGACGAGACACGTGTCTTGTTTGAAGAAGGCTATGAAATTGAAGATATCGCGCATGAACGTGGACTAACCCCAGCGACGATTATTAATCACTTGGCTCGACTTCATAAAGAGCAAAAGCTAGATATTTCGGTTGCCCATCCGGGTGAAGAAGTGGTCGAAGAAATTCGTAAAATTTATAAGAAGCTTAAAAAACGCCAAAATCCAGATCATTTTTCTGATGATGGTTCGATCAAACTAAGACCAATTGTTGAGGCAACCAGCCCTCGGATGGGATATGATCAAGTTCGATTAGCTTTATTATTTATTGAGTAAAGTTTAATTAGCTTAATGACTTATTATATAAATTGAGGTGGCTATGCCGCACGTTGTAGTTGATTATTCAAAAAATTTAACTGGATTAAACGCAAAACAATTACTTGAAGAAATTAATACCACGCTTATTGAGACAGAGCTATTCAGCCCAGAAGATATTAAAAGCCGTGCGCGTAAAGATGATGTTTTCCTCATTGGCTTAGGGGCTGATCAAGCCTATATTCATGTAAAAGCCTACATTTTGTCAGGAAGAACAGCCGAACAAAAACAACTTATGGGTGAGCAGTTATTAGCGGTACTCAGCAACAAAAAATATCTACAACCAGATTTTAATAAAGAAATTCAATTGTGCGTTGAGCTTATCGATATGCCAAGAGAAGATTATTTTAAGCAAGTTGTATAACACTAAAAAAGCGCAATTTCGATCAAGAATAGAGATGAGCACTATGTAAAAGTAGTGCTATCGAATGAACAGACATAAATGTATGGCTGTATATATACAAAAGCTGCAACTGGTTTGCGATTATATTCAAAGACATTTAGATGAAGATTTAGATGTTGATCGATTGAGCCAGATTGCGGCCTTATCCAAGTTTCATTTTCATCGAATTTTTGCCATTCATATTGGCCTAAATGTGATGAAGTTTATTCAACTTTCTCGTTTAAAGCGGGCCTCTTTTCAACTGGCATTTGAACCTGATCTCAAAATTATTGAGATTGCATTGCAAGCAGGGTTTGATAGTCCAGAGGCTTTTACTCGTGCATTTAAGCGTTCATTTGATCAAACTCCTCGGGCTTTTAGAGAGAAACCAGACTGGGAATCTTGGCACCAGAAGTTTGTTTTTACGATTCCAAAAAGTGAGTTAAAAATGAATGTAAATATTGTTGAGCGGCCTGCTGAAAAGATTGCCTATCTGTCGCATTTAGGCAGTCCAGATAAAGTCTTTGAAACGGCTGCACGTTTTATTGCTTGGCGTAAAGAAACGGCTTTATCACCTGTGACTAAATCTAGAACTTATGGTATTCCGTTTGCTGACCCTGAACAGACCCCATCTGACGAGTTTAGATTTGATATTGCGGGTTCAATTGAAAAGGCTGTACCTGAAAATACTTACGGCGTACAAACAGGAGAAATTCCTGCAGGTCGTTATGCAACCGTAAGGCATGTTGGTAGTCATGACCAGATTAAAGATAGTGTGTATTACATCTTTAGAAACTGGTTACCTGAGCACTCAGAAGAAGCTGGGGATTATCCTGTTTTTTTTCACTATCACAATTTTGTACATGAGGTGAAAGAGTCCGAGCTTATTACAGATATCTACTTACTTTTAAAGTAATTGCAAGTGATACAGGCCTAACTTAGGTTATGCCTGTAGGTTTAGAAGTTTGATATCAGCATATTGCTCAATTAAGTTGGCATCTAACATATGGATATAATCCATAAAGAGGGTACTAAAACTTCCCATAGTTTGTGCTTGATTTGCTGCCAGTTTACCTGCAATAGCGAAGTGAACATGAGCTGAAAGTGCGGCAATGCTTGGGGTCGTCACAGCGCTATATGCTGCAATTAATGCACCCAAAGCGCAGCCAGTTGCAGTAATTTTGGGTTGTAATGGACTTCCACCATTTACTTGGATAACGATGTCTAATTCTTTAGATAAAATGTAATCTGACTCGCCTGAAATAGCGATACAGTTCGCATGTGTTAATAGTGAAAAAGCTTGTTGATAAGCTTGGTCACTGCTTAAAGTGCTGTCTACACCTTTTGATTGAACCTGATTGCCTGCAAGCGTACTGATTTCTGAGGCATTACCACGTATAACGCTTGGCTTGAACTGTAAAAGCTCGTCTGTCATTTGACTGCGCCAAGCTAATATTGGCCCATAGCCCACCGGATCGAGTACCCACGGAATTTCATTAAGCTGTGCGGTCTTGGCAGAGATTTGCATAGCTTGCATTTGCTCTGAAGTCGGTGTGCCTAAATTAATGCTTAAAGCCGCTGAAATTTTGGTAAAGCTTTCTGCTTCATAAGGATTATCAATCATGGCAGGTGAAGCACCAGAAGCAAGCAACACATTGGCTGTATAGTTCGCTGCAACGCTATTGGTAATACATTGCACAAGAGGCGTTTTTGCCTGCATGTTTTGCCAAGCTTCAATTACTTGCTCAATTAAAGTCGATGCTGATGTCATATTATTATCCTTATCAAGCCAAAGTGATTAAAGATTTAGTGGGTGAAATAGTGATCTTGATGCTTACATTTTTGGCAAATCAAAGAAACATAATCGGCCGCATCATAATCAACAGTTAAATCATTTGAACCACAATGCATACAACGTTTAACCGAATAAAAGTTTAAACGCGGTTCAATTTTACGCCATGCTTTCCAGACAGGTTGTACGAATATCTGTTCATCGTAGCCTAAGAAGCGGTTAAGCAAAATATAGCTCATTTTACTGTAAGGAATATTGTGAGGACGAGGCAGCATTGAGGTTTCCCACTTTTCGGCTAAGGCTCTCTCACGATATTGTTCTAAGGTTTTCTTTAATAAATTGGTATTAATAAATTTTTCATTGCGCGGCTGTAGAGCCTTTTGTTTATAAAGATATTCGAGCGCCGTTTGAATCAAATAGTAAATTTGTCCAATCGCTAATGAATCCATTAAACGGTAGCAAAAAGTTTGGAAATGAGTACTTCCTGCAATTTGAACGCCCCATGTTCTACAATAGAACTGCATAAACTGGATAATTTCTTGATAGAGCACCTGAAATAGCACATCTTTCACTTCATCGGCACTGCGAAATGGTATACCGAGACTTAAGTTTTCATAAAACCAATGGCGTAGTTGCTGGGCAACACTAAATAAACTTGGGTCGCTATAACCATCTAGTCGAATATTTAGATAAAAGCATTGAGGTTCATCCGCTTGGTCTTGAGCGTTTAAAATTCCATCTTTATGAAGTTGTTTAATTAGATAGTTTTGAAACATCCAGTTCGGAGTAATGTGATGGGATTTAATCCGGTCCCAGTGAATGTATTCATCATGTGCAATATCATCACGGGCATAGTCATCAAGTACACTAAGTAAAAATAATTTATATAAAAAACTCAGTTGTTCCAGACTTCGCTGTGGTTGATCTTTTGACTTAAATTGGCGTTGTTCTTGTAAGCGTGTTTGCTGTAAAAGCTTTTTACGTTGTTTAGTACAAGTTTCACAGTGGCACGTCATTTTTTCATCTTTAAATATGCGGTGCTGACAATGACTGCATTCATGAAATTGAATGTCTTGTTCAAATTGCTCGGCATCTACCCAGTACATCGAAGCTTGGCAGAGAGGACAATGGCTACTTTCATCTAGCTGTTTTTGTAGAATTTGTAAGGCCATTTTGCTCCGAACATAAAATAAAAAATGAAAGGGCTATTATACACAGCAACGCTATCGATGGCTGAGATTGTCTTTTTGTTTGTTGCTAAAATAGAAAGACCTAAAATCTACGTTTAGATTTTAGGTCTTCATCATAATTCGAAGTTTAATTAAACAGGGCACGGCAAGCTCTCATCATGTTGACTAAGTTTTTTAGCATTGATAAGTGCCTGTACTTTTTTACTTGGTAATTTAACTTTACCTAAAGCGTCATAAGTATTGACGATTGTAGTTACCTCTTGAGCTGTCATTGAAACGCCCTCGGCAGATAGAAAAACTGCAATCACGTGGTGGTCAAGTCCTGCTGCGTCTAAATCATGAATCGCTTTAATATTTTCTAAGCGATGAAAATGTGCTTTTAATTCCATGTTAATACCTCTTGTCTCATTGAAATATTCATATTGGTCTATGAGAGAAGGCAAGAACCATGCCCAAAATGTAAGCTGACTCTAAAAAATGTTAAAAGCTGAAGTTGTTTTATTTTTATTGTATAGATTGATTATATAAGCAGCGATTATCGTAAATTTGGTCTAATCTGTGCTAATAAAAGACGATTCTAATTTGAAATGTATAAATGAAGTCCCATTAATTTTATAAAGGTAAGTAAACACAGTATGTATGATTGAATATGGTCAACTCATAACAATTTGTACTACGGTTTCCGAAAAGTATATAAGGAATAAAGATGAATATTGCGGCACAGCCTCCAGTTCAGGCAGATCAAACAGTTTATTTAAAAGATTATCAAAAACCTTCGTTCTTGGTTGAATCCATTAATCTTGATATTCAAGTTTATGACGATAAAACAATTGTTGATTCAACATTGGTGATGAAGCGCCAAACTGCTGGAGATCTGGTGTTATTGGGCCGTGATCTTGAGTTGCAATCTATTCAGCTCAATGGTCAAGTTCTCACTCCTGCACAATATTCACTCGATAGTGAGCAACTGGTGATCACTGATGCACCAGATGAAGTCATTTTACAAACACAGGTCATTATTCATCCTGAAACCAATACTCAGCTTGAAGGTTTATATAAAGCAGATGAATTATTTGTTACGCAAAATGAGCCTGAAGGTTTCCGCAAAATTACATTCTATCCAGACCGTCCGGACGTACTTTCTGTCTTTACAACACGTGTAGAAGCAGATAAAAAATATCCGGTATTACTTGCCAATGGTAACTTGCTTGAAACTGGTGAAGTAGGTGAAAACCGTCATTTTGCAATCTGGCAAGACCCGACTAAAAAGCCAAGCTATTTATTTGCTTGTGTTATTGGTGATTTAGCTGTACTTAAAGATCGTTATACGACTTCTGAAGGGCGTGATGTTGCTTTAGAAATCTATGCAATCGAGAAAGACATTCCAAAATGCCATATCGCGATGGAAGCATTAAAGCATTCTATGCGTTGGGATGAAGAACACTATGGCCGCGCATATGACCTCGACAACTATATGATTGTTGCGGTGAGCCAGTTCAACATGGGTGCAATGGAAAATAAAGGTTTAAATATCTTTAATACTTCATGCGTGCTGGCCGATGAAGAATACACCACGGACGCTGCAATTATGCGTGTGCAGTCTGTGATTGCCCATGAATATTTCCATAACTGGACAGGAAACCGTATTACTTGCCGTGACTGGTTCCAGCTATGCTTAAAAGAAGGTTTAACGGTATTCCGTGATCAGTCTTTCTCTGAAGATTTACAATCTGCTGCGGTTCAACGTATTGATGATGTCGCTGTACTTAAATCACATCAGTTCCCTGAAGATGCAGGTCCATTGTCGCATCCACCACGTCCGGACCATTTTGTCGAAATTAATAACTTCTATACAGCGACAGTCTATGAAAAAGGTGCGGAAATTAACCGCATGATGTCGACTTTGTTGGGTAAAGAAAAATACCGTAAGGGTACGGATGAATATTTCCGCCGTCATGATGGCCAAGCCGTGACTGTAGAAGATTGGGTTGCTGCATTATCAGCGGGTTCAGGTGTCGATTTATCTGCATTCTTAACTTGGTACAACCAACCGGGTACACCAAAGCTTGAAGCAAAAGGTGAATATGATGCTGCAGCACAAACTTACTGTTTAAGCTTTAAACAAAGCCTAAAAACACACCCTAAATATCCAAATTTAAAAGCTGTTCCGATTCCTGTAGCTTTAGCCCTATTTAATGCGAAAACAGGTGAGCAATATACATTGCACAGTGACAGTCTATTCGTAAATGATGTTAAAGATGGCGTGTACTTGTTTGACCAAGATGAGACAACTATTGAATTTACAGGGGTGACTGAGCAACCCGTAGTGTCGTTACTGCGTAATTTCTCTGCTCCGGTAAATCTTGTATTTGATTATAGTGATGAAGAATTAGCATTCTTAATTCAGCACGAAACAAATGGTTTTAACCAGTGGCAAGCAACACAAACTTTGCTTGAACGTATTTTGTTAGAAGACCATTCTGCAGATGCGTACATTCAAGCTATTCAAAGTACGTTGCCTGAGTTAGTGGGTCGTGACCCGCTTTTAGCTTCGCGCTTATTTGATGTACCAAGTGAAGGTTATTTAGGTAGCCGTATCGATCAAGACTATGCACCTGCTGATATTCATGTCAAACGTGAAGCCTTACTTAATCGTTTGGCACAAGAATTAGGTTCATTCTGGAAAGATACTTACCTAACCCTTGACCCAGACCTGCAAAAAGAATTTTCTTTAGCGATGGGTGTACGTGCGTTAAAGAATATCATGCTCATGATGATGGCTCGTCAGGGCGATCAAACTGCATTTGAATTAGCACATGTGCAGTACCAAAACACGGGTAATATGTCTGAACGTTTAGGGGCACTACGTGTATTGGTCTGGCAAAATGCACCTCAAGCTCAAGAAGTACTTGCTGATTTCTATGACCGTTTTAAAGACGAGGCTTTGTCCTTAGATCAGTGGTTTATGATTCAAGCTGCGAATCCAAATGCGACCGTAGAAACAATTGAGTACTTAACTCAACATCCTGACTATGATTTAACAACGCCAAACCGTATTCGTGCTGTAAGCGGTGGCCTATCAAATAACCCTGAAAATACATGGGGTTTTGGTGTAGCTCACTTTATTAATCTTGCACAATATCTAGACGAGAAAAATCCAATTTTAGGTTCGCGTCTATTACAGGTATTGTCACGTTGGTATACGCTTGCAGAGCCTCAGCGCACTCAAGTTCAGCAGGCTTTACAAGCATTACAGCCTAAAGTGAAGTCGAAAAACGTTTCTGAAACTTTAAATAGTATGCTGAGTGTTTAATTAGTTTGAAATAAAATAAATAAAGGTCTCATATGAGGCCTTTATTTTATCTCTATAGAAAGATAGTTTTCAGAAATTCTTTCTATAGTGATTTTGCTGTAGATAGATTGCTTAATATTTTGCTGATGGCTTTAATCATGATTGTTAATGATCTATTTAAAATATACCTTTAAATAAATCTAAAAAGAAAAGTAAACATAAATAAATGTGCTAAATAATCCTTTCTTATGGATTAATTTAATAAAATCCATTGACATATTTATTTAAATTTTTTCTAATAAATTTTATTGTAATTTAATTAATATATTTAAAATCAATAACTTAATTTTTGTAATGTTAATGGATTGTTATTGGTGGTTAATTTGGGTAAGTATATTTTATTATTTGAAATTTCCAATAAAAATGCTGTCAAACATTTTAATTTTTTTTATGTATTATGCCAAAAATAGGGTAAAAAATATAAGCTCTAAAAGAGCAGTCAAATTAAAATGATTGTAATGTTAAGGGTTAATTTTTTTACATCTATTAATTTCAACAATTTAATGTAAAAAGGTTTTAGACCATGAAAAAGACTTTTTATTATTTATCAGCAATTGCTGTAGGATTATTTTCTCTCAATACAGCAAATGCCGCTACAGCAACAGGTACATTGACTGTTAGAGCGACAGTAACCAATAGCTGTGTTCTAAATACCTCAGCCACAGGCACAACTTCAAATGCAGTCTTAGACTTTGGAACATTAAGTTCACTTGCGAGCAATGTAGACGCAGATACCACAACCACAGGTGGTACTCCAATCAGAGTACTTTGTAACAACACTGTGCCGTGGACTTTATCATTTGATGGTGGTCAGAATGTTTTATCAACCCAACGTCGCATGATTGGTGGAGCAACCACTACAGAATATATTCCTTATAACCTTTTCTCGGACACGGGACGGGCAACAGCAATTGGTATTGCCACAACTGCCTACAGCGGAACCGGTACGGGTAATGTTCAAACTGTAAATGTGTATGGTCGTATTCCTGCCGGGACGACTTTACCAAGTGCTGGTAGTTATTTAGATACAGTAACAGTGACCGTAACTTATTAATTTTTATAAATAAGAAATACTGTTAGCCCTTTTAAAGGGCTAATGCTTTAAAAGATTTATTTGGGCAAGTCATGAAAAAAAATATCTTTATTATTACGAGTTTATTCTTATCTCTATCTAGCGCTTTGAGTGCAGCTACAATC
Source organism: Acinetobacter sp. WU_MDCI_Abxe161 (assembly GCF_025514355.1). Taxonomy (NCBI): domain Bacteria; kingdom Pseudomonadati; phylum Pseudomonadota; class Gammaproteobacteria; order Moraxellales; family Moraxellaceae; genus Acinetobacter; species Acinetobacter sp. WU_MDCI_Abxe161. Next base: position 207,337 of record NZ_JAHPTU010000003.1, on the reverse strand, counting down.
CGAATTTCACCTGTGAATGTAGAAATATTGAGTAATCAGAGTGCTTCTTCGATTAGTTTATTTAACCAGTCGAATGAAAGTACTGATTTACAGATTCGTGTGTTTGAATGGAAGCAGAAGGATGGACAAGATCAACTTATCCCGACAGATGAGATTGCGATTAGCCCGCCGTTTTTAAAATTAAAACCGAATGATTCTTATAATTTGCGCGTTGTCAGAATTAATCCGGCAGCGATTACTGGTGAAAAAACCTATCGTATTATTATTGATGAGTTGCCAAAACCCGCGGATAGCCGTAAAGCAGCTCAAGGAATAAATGTATTACTACGTTCGTCATTGCCTGTATTTGTAGTAGATAAAGACGCGATTACTAAACTGAGTTGGAAAATTGATCCTAATCAGAAATCACCTTCTTTAAATATTAACAATATTGGAAATCGACATGCGCTTTTAAATAATTTAACGCTTGTTGATATGACAGCGAAAAAAAGTTATCCGATTAAAGTAAACACCGTAAATGGCTATATTCTTGCGGAGCAGAACCGAAGTTACACTATTAATAATTTTACATATCAGCCAACTCATAAATACAGTGTGTCTCTGACAGTTAATGGTAAGAAAACAACACTTTAAGAGGCTTATATGAAATACATTATAGGTGTCTTATGTGTTGCATATCTTCCTGCATATTCTTTTGCTGAGCAACTTCAAGATCATACGAACACAGTAACTCCTCGTGTTCCGGATGCTATAAATAGCAACAATGAATATGCGCAAGCGAAGGGTGATAAACAGGAACAAGAGCTTAACTTTACTCAGCTTTTTTTAAATATTTCTATTAATGCAAATGCTTCTGAAGACTTGGTTGCTGTCAAACAATCTAAAGATGGCAAGTTATATATCCGTGTCCGTGACTTAAAAGCTTTAAGGCTGAAAATGGATGAGCAGACTGCTGATAGTCAATTGGTATGTATTAATGATCTAAAAGGAATCCAGTTTAAATATCTAGAGAATGAGCAGTCTCTAAATTTACAAGTGCCGTCAAACATGTTGACGGGTTATGCAGTGGACCTCAATGGTGAGCAGATTACTAGCCCGCATTTGCTTAAGATGAAACCGTTAAACGCGGCTATTCTTAACTATAGCTTGTATAACAGTATAACCAATGACGAAAATACATTTTCAGGTTCGGCTGAGGGAATTTTTAACAGCGCGATTGGTAACTTTTCGTCAGGGGTTTTATATAACGGAAGTAATGAAGATAGTTATAGCCATGAAAAATGGGTACGCCTAGAAAGTAAGTGGCAATATGTTGACCCTGAAAAGATCAGGATTTATACCCTAGGGGATTTTATTTCTAACAGTCCCGACTGGGGTAGTAGTGTACGCCTTGCAGGCTTCCAGTGGTCGAGTGCTTATACCCAGCGCGGTGATATTGTCACCTCGGCACTCCCACAATTCTCAGGTTCGGCTGCACTGCCTTCAACCTTGGATTTATACGTTAACCAGCAAAAGATTTATTCAGGACTGGTACCTTCAGGCCCATTTGACATTAAACAGCTCCCGTTTATTTCAGGCAACGAAGTCACGCTAGTGACCACGGATGCAACAGGACAGCAGAGCATTACCAAAAAGCCTTACTATTTTTCATCCAAGATTCTGGCAAAAGGTATTAATGAGTTCTCTGTGGATGTCGGTGTTCCTCGTTATAACTATGGTCTTTATTCAAATGATTACGACGATGTCACCTTTGCATCAGGTGCAATCCGTTACGGCTATAGCAATTCACTGACTTTAAGCGGAGGAGTGGAAGCTTCAACAGATGGCCTGTCGAATCTCGGCACAGGTTTTGCCAAGAACCTATTTGGTTTTGGAGTGATTAATGCCGACATTGCAGCGAGCCAGTATAAAGATGAAAACGGCTATTCTGCCTTGTTGGGTTTAGAAGGGCGCATCAGTAAAAATATTTCATTTAACACCAGTTACCGCAAAGTATTTGATAACTATTTTGACCTTGCCCGTGTGTCTCAAGTCAGATATTTAAAAGATAACCAGATTAATGCCGAGTCACAAAACTATCTGAGCTACAGTGCACTGGCCGATGAGATTTTTAGGGCAGGGATTAACTACAACTTTTACGCAGGCTATGGGGCTTATCTGGGATATAACCAGATCAAATATAGCGACAATTCCTATAAATTACTGTCTGCCAACTTAAGCGGAAGTCTTAATAAAAACTGGGGATTTTATACTTCTGCCTATAAAGATTATGAAAATAATAAGGACTATGGCGTTTACTTTGCGCTGCGGTATACACCGTCTAACAAACTCAATGCGATCACAAGTGTATCTAATGAGAGTGGCAGACTGAGCTATCGCCAAGAAATATTTGGTTTATCGGAACCGAAAATCGGTTCATTTGGATGGGGTGGTTATGTTGAGCGAGATCAGGATGCACATGACAATAATGCCTCGATTTATGCCTCTTACCGTGCGCGTGCTGCTTACCTGACAGGTCGTTATAACCGATTTGGAGATAACGATCAGGTTGCACTTTCAGCAACAGGTTCACTGGTTGCGGCAGCGGGACGTATATTTGCGGCCAATGAAATTGGAGACGGTTATGCAGTTGTCACCAATGCTGGACCGCGAAGCCAGATTTTAAATGGTGGGGTTAATTTAGGTTTTACTGATAAGTCTGGAAGATTTTTGATTCCTAGCCTTATGCCGTATCAAGAGAACCATATTTATTTAGATCCGTCTTATCTTCCTTTAAATTGGAGCGTTAAGGCAACAGATCAAAAAACAGTGGTCGGCTATCGCCAAGGAACCCTAGTTGACTTTGGTGCTCATCAGGTTATTTCAGGATTAGTAAAACTTGTTGATCAAAACAATTCACCATTATTGCCAGGTTATACGGTTCAAATTAATGGGCAGCAGGATGGGATTGTTGGCTATGACGGTGAAGTATTTATTCAAAACTTATTAAAGCAAAACAAACTTGAAGTCGATCTTATGGATCATGGTTCGTGCCAAGTTGACTTCACCTATAACAGTAATCAGTACTCAACTAAGAAATTGGGACCTTATGTATGTCGATAAGTATTTTTGATAAGGCTCAAATAGAGAGCTGCAAGAAAATTCCATTGTTTTTGAAATACCTCATCGGTATTTGCTTATTTTATCTCGTTTATGCATTTTTTAGTCCAGCACATGCTGCTTGTACGGTAAGTGGAACCACCAATAATACTTTTATCTATACGGCAGCAAATATTAATAGTGAGGCAACTGTAAACCTTTCAGGAACAATTACTTGTACAAATTTGGGACTTCCCCAGATTTCTGCTTATATGTGTATGAAAACCGTCTTTACTGGAACAACGAATAGCCATAATAATGTTTCACTACCTTATACAGTAGCGGGTACAGTAGGTGGAGCAGGTTCTACCACCACAAACCAAACCTCCAATGTTTGGTATGGTCCAGTAAGAACGGTTGCTTCAAATAATATTGTTAACTACTCGGTAAATGTGAAAGTGCCTGCCCGAACAGGGTCACTTATTGCCTATCCTCAAGGAACATATACGGCTACGGTGCGGCTATATTGGGATATGGATGCTCTGGGCTTAATATGCGGTGATTTAATTGGTGGCTGGGATTCTGGCGATACATTACTAACAGCGAACTTTGTGGTTCCAAGTCTGTGCCAATTAAACTCAACTTCAAATGTTGATTTTGGCAATATTAATGATATCGGTATTACTAAGAAAGATTACACAGCTCAAGGAGCGGTAAATACAACTTGTAATTTTGGAACGCCATACAGTATTTATTTAGGAAACGGCAATAACCGCATCACTGGTGGGTTCAGGCGTATGGTTAATAGTAATAATGAATTTATTCCCTATCAGCTCTATAAAGATTCTAACTATAGTACGGTCTGGGACGCTACAGGTGGCGTAACCAGTGTTGGGGGCACAGGAGGAGTCTCAAAAACGGGTACAGGCAGTGCTCAAAGTACACCTGTTTATGGAAAAATTCCGCAAGGTACTGCCATTGCAAGCAGACCAGGCACTTATTCTGATAGTGTTGTTGTGACAGTGACTTATTAATTTTTTTAATCTACGCGCGGATCTTTTCACTGAAGGGATCTGCGTAATTTCAATATATTTTCATTCTTTGAAACTTACCTGTCATCAAAAACAGTTTGACTTGAAAATACATACTGTATATTTATTGATTAGTTCTAAAAAAGAACTAGAAGAGGGTACAGGCAATTAAATAAAGGTGAATAAATGTCGGTTCGTCCTTTGATTGCATTAGTGTATAAAAAACAAACAGGGTGAAATGTCTATGACATCAGCAACACTAGATAAAAAACAAGATTGTGTGGTTGTTATTGGCGTCGGGGCATTACAAGGGATTGGTGCAGCCGTGTGTCGTCTTTTCGCCAAAGAAGGTTTAAAAGTTTATGTTGCTGGGCGTACTTTCCAGAAAATTGAAGCAGTGGCTGCAGAAATCCATTCCAATGGTGGAGATGCTGTAGCGTTTCGTCTGGATGCAGAAGATATAAAGCAAGTACAAGCCCTGTTTGACACCATCACTAGTCAAAACGAGCGGATTACCGCCGTAATTCATAATGTGGGAGGAAATATTCCTTCGATCTTTTTACGCAGTCCATTGTCTTTTTTTACTCAAATGTGGCAATCCACTTTTTTATCGGCCTATTTAGTTTCTCAAAGCTGTCTAAAAATATTTAAAGACCAAAATCACGGTACGCTTATTTTTACTGGAGCAAGTGCTTCTTTGCGCGGCAAACCTTTTTTTGCTGCCTTTACCATGGGTAAATCTGCTTTGCGAGCTTATGCTTTAAATCTCGCTCAAATTTATAAATCACAAGGCATCCATATTGCTCATGTGATTGTTGATGGAATGGTCGATGGCGATAGAGTCAATAAAGCCTTATTAGGGCTGGGGCGTTTAGTCCGCCTTACACGTGGCACGGGTGGCCTCAATATCGATGCGATTGCAGAAAACTATTGGATGCTTTACCAACAAACTCCGAAGCTTTGGACACATGAACTAGATTTACGCCCTTATCAAGAAAAATTTTGAGAGACTAAAATGCTAAAAAAAATATTTCAAAGATTTCAAAAAAAGCAGGGCTGTGTAGTGGTCGCGGGCCATGACCTACAACTGATCGAGCGTGATTTTGTAATTTTAGATAAACATGCGCACTTTCCATTACACCTTTATCAGGTTGTGCATGATTCAGCCGTGCAGAATATGAAAATTCATTCTATAAATGATGGCGTGACTGCAGTTCACTTAAACTTGGTGAATGCAGATCATTTAAAAAGCTTGGTGCGTTATATTTCCAGCCATGGACATACTATTGAGCTCTGTGTATTTCAACCAAGTTTCTCATCTTCATCAAACATCGAAGCGTTATCTTTAGAAGAAATTGAACATAGCTGGCAGACCACAGGTTTAAGTGCAGTGAGTGTAGCGCAAGCTGTGATTAAGCCGATGCTCAAACAACAGCGGGGGACCCTTATTTTTCTTGGCGCACCCTCTAGTCAGTCGACTCAATACGATGTGTTAGGCCAAAGTATGTTTGCGGGTATTCGCGCTTTATCGCAGTCATTGGCAAGAGAGTTTCAGCCTAAAGGTATTCATGTTGCTTATTGCATGGTTGAAAAATGGGAGGGGCAAAATCAGCACTTTACCTCATCTCTTAAGCAAGTCTGTCAGCACATCTATCAGCAGCCTGATTCGGCATGGAGCCAAGAACTTAGCTTGTCTTGAAATTGGCTTGTTCAACATTCTCAACTTAAAGCAACTGATAAAAGCTTTAGTAAGATGTTGAATAAAATTAAGTTAAGAGAATGAAAAACAATAATTATTTAACTGTTTTCTAGCCAATATCACATTGACACCCAAAACCGCTCCGATTATTCTTTGCCTGCTGGCCACATTGCCAGTCGGTTTTAGCAGACCGTTTTCATCTAGTACATCAAAAAAGAAATTTTTTGGTGTCGAACTCGTTCGTCCCCCTTCGTAGCGGTAGGACGGAGGAGGGACGCCTTCGGGCGTGCCGGTTCCTAGATGACTGGTCTGCTAACCCTTCTTCGTTCTGCCACCATAATCATTTAGCAGTGATTTGGCAGAACTTCTATTTCATCTAGGAGTCCGCTATGCGTACTAATTCTTTTTCTTTATTGGCTTTTGCCAAAGTCTTTCTATTTGTCTCATGTAAACGGTCTTTAAAAAGGTTTAATCAACACTAGGTTTTCTACGCCTTAAGAATCGTTAGGACTAAAAAATCATAGCAACAATAAACCTGAGATAGGCGAGCACACCTTTTGTGTAGCTTACCCATGCCTGTTTTTAGCGCTCAATTTAAGAGTGACGGCATTTCTATCTCATTTACATACAACAAAAAATTATTTTAAACGGTATAAAAATGCCAAATTTAGAAGCATCATTTAGAGCACTTCGCGTGCTCCACGCGGCAAAAGATTTATTTAATCAACATGGGTTTTACATCGGGGTCGATCGAATTGTTGAGGAAGCCAAAATTCCCAAAGCCACTTTTTATAACTATTTTCATTCCAAACAAAGGCTCATTCAGATGAGCTTAACTTTTCAAACAGATGCATTAAAACATGAGGTGTTTTCTATCATTCATTCGTACCGTGAACTTATGACATTCGATCAGCTCAAGAAAATTTACTTTTTACATGCAAACTTAGAGGGCTTTTATCGTTTGCCATTTAACGCCATTTTTGAAATTGAAAAGCTTTATCCCGTAGCCTATAAAGTCGTCAGTGACTATCGAAACTGGTTCATTAAAGAAATTCATAAGTTACTTTTAACTGTAAAAGTTACCGCTACAGTTGAAGATGCCTACATGTTTTTGTTTGTGATTGATGGGGCCATGGTGCAGCTTTTAAGTGCAAATAAGATCGATGAAAGAGATAAATTATTAGAATATTTTATGTCGACACTTACTTAGGTTGATTAATATTTTAGTGTTTAACTTATAGAAAAGCCCTCCGAAGAGGGCTTTTCAACTTAATTGAGCTTTAAAAGTCAAAAGATGTTTGGAGATAGAACGTACGTGGCTGGCCTACATACTTACCACCCGTAGAGTCTGTTGAGCGAGTAAAATATTGCTTATCAAAAACGTTCTTAATTCCACCAGCGATTTTTAAACCTTTAACTTGTGAACTTAAGTCATAAGAGGTACGTAACGCAAAAGTGGTGTAACCCGGAATATCTCCGTATTTGCCATCCGCAGTTTCTTCTGTTTGATAAACATCACTATCAGGAACATCTGGTGAATGCTGCTTAGACTGAGCAAACATATCGGCATTTAAAGACCATTTATCCACGGTATAACCTAACCCAACATTACCGACATGGCGTGAGTAAAACGGTAGATCTTTATCTTTAAATTGACCCGCTTCAGCAACTGCTTTGGTAAAAGTATAGTTTCCATATACTTTTAAGCCTTCTAACGCATCTGTTAAATGACCGAAATCATAACTAATACCCGTTTCGACACCTTTATGGCTAGTTGCACCTAAATCTGTCCAGATTCCGTTATTTCCAGCATCACGTACTAATGAAAGCTCTTTATCAAAGTCTAGGTAGAACACCGTAAATTCGGCATTTAACCCATTACCTAGATATTTAGTTCCAATTTCATAGTTATTAGACTTTTCAGGATGTAAGCCATCGGTTGTAGCAGTCGCAGTGGTTCCTTCAAGACGTGCTAATTGGCTGTATTGCTGTGGCCCGAAAGATACACCTGCGTTTGCAAATATATTCCAGTTTTCATTTGCCGAGTACATCACAGATAAACTTGGTAAAAATTCGTCTGAATCAATTTTTGGATGAACTGTATTCGCTAGCCCATTTTTATCATAACCAGTGAAGCTATTATGAGTTTCGATTGATTCGAAACGTACGCCCGGTGTGATGGTCCAACGGCCGAGTTCCATACGGTTATCAACATATACCGCATGCGCTTTGGTGCCGCCTTCGCTGCTACTACGTGGAGCAAAATCTGGGGCTGATGAACCAGCAGCATAAGAAGCAGTACGCCCAGCAAACTCAGAGCTTTCTTCTTTTAAGTAGCGATAACCCACTGTTACTTCATTTTGAGTATTACCTAGTTGATAAATACGAGAGTAACGCGGTTCAATCGCATAGACTTTATAATCACGTGGAGCAGAGTCGAGACGCTTGTCACCACTCGCTAAAGTAGTTTCAAGATTACTTGTACGGAAAGAGTCGATGTAGTAACTCAGAACTTCGAAGTTATTTTTTTCATCTTTATGGTTATAACGTAAAGAGACATCTGTACGACGACCTGCAAAATAGTTTTTTTCACCAGCAGACTGATATCGGTTTTCAGCATATTGCGCCTGAGTTAAACCCTCTGGCATTTCGCCGCGACCTTCATAGTGATGCAGATTTAAAGCAACCGAGTCTTTATCATTAAACTGATAAGCAGACTTTAACATTACATCATCGATATCAATTTTGTTATTTGCTTCTCGATAACCGTTACCTTTAGTCCCTGAATATAACAGGGCAAGACCTAAGCCATTATCTAAAGTTCCACCCACAAATAGATTAGGGCTGAGCTTTACTTGGTCCGTGCCAGAGGCATATTCTGAAGTTAAGCTAACAGTGCCACTAAAATCTTGAGGAATTGATCGAGTGGCAAAGTTAATAATTCCGCCTACGTTTTGAGGTCCAAAACGAACCGATCCCGCACCACGGACGACGTCAACTGACTCGATATTACCAATTGAAACAGGAGCTAAAGATAATTGTGGCTGACCATAAGGTGCAAATGAAAGCGGAACGCCGTCTACTAAAACTGTTGAACGAGGTGATAGGCGAGATGCTAGACCACGGACACCAATATTGAGTGAAACATCGCTACCACCTGTTCCGCTGCTATCTTGAGCTTGAACTCCAGGAATTTGTTTTAATGCTTCTCGAATTGAAGTTGCAGCTGTTTCATCCAAACGTTTGCGGTCAATAATAGTTCGAGCGCCAGCATGTTTGTGAACGGTTTCAGCATTAGCTTCTTCTAGCCAGTTACCTTGCGCCTTAATGGTGATGGTCGGTAATGCACTGGTAGTTGTATCTTCAGCATGTGCTGGAAATGCTAAATAAGTACACGCAATTCCGATTGCATAGCTAAGTGTAGAAACTTTGAACTTAAAATTTGGGAGTGAAAGAGCAGATGAGCGGTCCATGTTGATGTATCGAAATCCTAAACGATAATTATAATCATTATAGCGAAAAAGTAACAAAATTTTATAAATGTAATTTAATTTTTTTTAGAAAAACTAAACATAGATTTTATCTAATCATTTTCACAGAACAGCCCTCCGAAGAGGGCTTCAAATTTATTTAAAGTTAGGTTGATTTAAGATTTTGTAGACCTTTTCTTTATATACATCATTAGAAATAACACCTTTATCTCGCTGTTGTTTAAGCGATCTAAATTGTTGGTCACGAATTTCTCTTTGAATACCCACATGATCATGATTTCTAATGTAATAAAGACTACGCTCATGATCACTCATATTCACTGTTTCATCAGTAAATGAAGAAGGCTTTGCTTCATTTTCTTGATATTGTTTTGCAATTTCAAAAAAATCTACATTTTGTTGTTCACTCAGCTTTTGATCTTGAGAGTTTGAGTTCACTTCAAGCATGCTTTTATGCTGATTAAATTTAGGGCGGTTATATTCTTGTTTCGTTTGAAATGTGTTTGTTTCAGCAAATGCGGAAGAAGAAAAAAGCCCAATATTTAAAAATAAAAAAGTTAATAAAAATCTATTCATTTCTTTGGAAGTCCAATTGAAATTGAGTAAATCACTGTATTGTAACATTAAACTTTGGAATTTTGGGGCCGTTTTTTAGACCAGATGATCAATTGGTAAATAACCAAGGGATATATAGTGCTGTATATGAAGCTCTAGTGATGACTTCAGATAATTATTAAGATTTAAATTAAAAAAAATTTCAATTCAAAGCAACTGTCTATTATCTAATTTAATATTTATCTATCAATAATTTATTTTTTTAGAAGATTGTAAGTATTTAATTATTAAGTAAATCTAAACTATTCTGGTGTGACAACCGTTATTTAATTTGTTAGATTGTTTGGTTTTTATAAAAGTGGGCGGAATTTATGAAGACATTTTTAATTATTTCTTTATTGGGTTTTGGGCTAGTTGGTTGTGCCTCATCTACATATAATTCTCAAGAAAATTATTTAAATAAACCTCCAGTTGTCCCAGTCAATAAAGCATTTAATAGTTTTAAAACACCAGATCATGGACTTTTTACTGATCAAGATATCTATAATATGCCGGAAAATTCCAATATGAATTTCCGTTATGAAATTGCTTTTTAAAAGCAAACAAATTAGTAAATTAACAAAAGGATGAGCAAAGGTGGCTTAACACCTTTGCTGACTCAAGATAATGAATAATCGATATCACCTTTAGGTAGTTTTTTAAATTTTAAACTGTTAAATTTTAATGATTGAAAAAAGGTACTTTATATGAAAAATTTTACTATTATTGCTTCTTTATTTTTGTTAGTTGGGTGTACTACAGGTCATAAACAAACTACTCCTGTTCAAGTGACTGATACTAAAATTACCTCAGAAGCTGAGAAATATAAAAAACAATATCAAAAGAAAATTTATAAAATATGGGATATTCCAAAGTCTTCTACAGGCATGAGTGCAAGTGTAAAAGTCTTTTTAACGGATAGTGGTGAAATTGAGCAAATTATCTTTTTAGATAAAGAAGAGCAAAAATTTAAAACAAGTATTGAAAAAGCGATATGGCGTGCAAGTCCATTTGTTTTACCCTCTAATCCTGAGGCAAGAAAGCAAGCAAGAAAATTCAATATGAAATTTCAAGCAAAATAAGTCAGTTATGTTTAAACATTAAGAGCAGATTATAATTTTTAAGGGAAATTAAATTTGCTCTTTGGTTATTTATAGTATTGATATATGAGGTTTTAGCTACGTTGAAGTTATCTTTAAGAGCTAAATTCAACTTCAAAAGTAGCACGCTAACATTTCAGTGTAGTTAGAAAATAAGACATATTATTTATAAATTAAAAAAATATAAAAATTAATTACATTACTATCAAAAGGTAACATAAACAAAACTTTAAAAGAGTAAAAATCATTATAAAAAATAAGTGAATTTATAAAAGTATCTAGAAAAAATATGAGTGAAGTAATGAAATCTCATAGTGAGAGTAAAGCTACTAAAGTCGTAGCGTGGTGCATAATTTTATTCGGAATTGTTTTAGGAATAGCCTTTATTTTGTCATATGGTCAAGTTGAAACAAGAAATGATAATTTAGACATTATTCAAGTATGGTCTCCAGAAATGATTAGTATAGGTCTTTTTATTATATTTAATGGACTGTTGTTTGGTTATTTACTTCTAAAAATTAGTAGTATTTTGAATCATCTAGAAAATAATAAAAATTAAAAAATTTTATTGAGCAAAAATTATTAATAATTTATAGCAAAGATTGAAAGTAAATTTTTCAAAAAAGACTTTTTATATAAGAGTTAATGTGATTTATTTTGCATTTTATTGTTAAATTTGTGATTTGTTTCAAGATTAATTTGCAAAGTACCTATACTTTTTACATTCGGTTTATGAGTTTTACCCTATATTACATAAAAAAATAATAGATTAAAAAAGTATATGAATATACTCATAAGAAGATAGGAGGTTATGATGCCAAAATATCTAGCTATAGCGGATAAGGTTTATAAAAAAATTAAAAATGACAACTTGTTTTCTGATGACATGATAGAGAACTTAAATTGTTTGGTCGGTCTTATTCGTAATACCATAAAAGGGACTGAATTTAAATTAAAGTATAACTTTATTAATTTTGAAGACTGTTTAACCAAATCTACTGAGCAATGCTCAGTAAAAATTGATTTTAGTCTTATACCTAAATTTGAAAATGAAGGGGAATTTATTTTATGGTTAGCGGGATTTATTGAAAGGATCACTGAGGGTGGAAAACCTAAATTTCCGCCAATTTCACAGTTAGTACCTCAAGATTTTAGTTTGGGAAGTGAAAATATTCCCGTAACCACTTTACCTGAAAAAGAAGAAAATGCAGAAATGATTATTAATTATTTTAAATCAGATGATTATCTTAAAAATAATAAATTGCCCTCTTAAAATGTATAAGATTTATAAACCGCCTTTTATGGCGGTTTTTTTAGAAAATGTATCTTAAAGTGTCTGTTACACAAATGGTGAATGTTTAGGGTTGAATGTATCTTTCAATTATTCAAGCATGGAATAACACAAGTTAAGTAAAGGACAAATCTCATGATTGATGAAGAAAAACCCTTAAATTTTGACGATGATGAAGAACCTCTTGATTTTGCAGATGAAGAATTTATCGATGATAAAAAAGAGGATGAGTTATATAACACCATTACCAAAGATGGCTCTAGTGTAGATCCGGCGGATGATGGTGAGCGGCATATTCGCCCTGAAGATGGTGATCCGATAGAAGTTGAAGAGTAATCCATAGCCCAATTCAATATTGGGCATTTTAATTTTTAGCCTATTTTAAAGAGTAATCCATACTAGATATTGTTCTACCATTAATGACTTAAAAAATTTAGAGTTAAGTCATAAGAGTAGAGATGTTTGGCTATATCTTTCTAGAAAAAGGTAAGATGATTGGGAATTAAATGCAAAAAATATTGGATTATCTTCGCAAACTTTTTACTGCTATGTCTCGGTCAAGTGATGCTAATAATAGTCTCATTGCTACAGCAACTGATAATGGCACTGAAGAAGTTGGTTTTGCCGTTGATGAGATGTCTCTTAGTCAGGTCGGTATAAACCATATTTGTAATTTTGAAGGACTAAGACTCAACGCTTATGACGACGGAGTAGGCGTGTGGAGTATCGGTTATGGTACAACACGATATCCTAATGGTGTGAGCGTTCAAAAAGGTGACACATGTACCCTTGAGCAGGCTAAGGCTTATATGCAGCATGATTTAAAAATATTTGAACATGCCGTAAATAACGCTGTAAAAGTTCCTTTAACACAAAATCAATTCGATGCATTAGTGTCTCTAACATACAACATTGGGACGGGTGCTTTTAAAAACTCGACCTTACTAAAAAAATTAAATTCAGGTGATTACAAAGAGGCTGCAAATCAGTTTGATGTATGGGTAAACGCAGGAGGTAAGCGTTTACCGGGATTGGTGAGACGGCGTGCCATGGAAAAGAAATTATTTTCATCTCCATAGCTTTAATGAATTAAGCTTTATCCCCTAAGGTAATTCTAAGCCTGTTTAATGCTCCCATGAGTGAAATACTAGCCGTTAACTCTACAATCTCTCTTTCACTGAAATACTCTGCTAAGTGAGCTTTTACAGTTTCAATTTTTTCAGATAGAAAAGTGACTGCTTCTGCAAGTTCGAGTGCAAGAAGTTGTTTCTTAGAAAAGATATTCGAATGTTTATAGCCCGGAATTTTATCAATAACTTCTTGGCTCATACCCATGTCTCTTAATTCCTGTGCATGAAAAGCACAGCAGTAAGCACAGCCGTTAATTTGTGACACATATAACTCAGCTAAAGCTATTAATTGTGGATCAATTCCAGAGCTTCGAATTGAGGCATGTGCAGAGTACAAATGATTAATCGTTTTTTTAGCAACTTCTTTATATTCCATAATATAGGCCAGCATTTGCGTGATAAAAATCTATTATTTATCACTAGGTATAGATTGTAAATTAGGCACTATTTTGTTATATAGGTATATTTTTTATACCTATATAATCAATGAAAGATAATATTTCTGGCTGTTCTGTAGAAGAAGCAATGACTGTATTGGGTGGTCGTTGGAGAATGTTAATTATTTCATTTCTCATCGAACGACCTATGCGTTTCAATGAGTTAAGACGTGCCATTCCTAATATTTCTCAAAGAATGTTAACTTTGGAATTGCGTTTTCTCGAAGAGGAAGGATTTATTAATAGGGAAGTTTTTGCGGAAGTTCCAGTTAAAGTTGAGTACTCTTTAACTGAAGATGGTAAGAAATTAAACGGCTTGGTTGAGGTGCTAAAAGAAGTAGGCACTTGGTTAAAAGCAAGATAGTTCAGCTATTTTTAGATTATGACGCCAGAAGAAGAAATTAAGTTAAAGAACAATATCTATAAAATTTTAGGCATAAAAAAAGCCTGATGCTACGAATCAGGCTTCAGTATTCATCGACAATAGGAGTTGATGAACAAGACCAATCTAACAGACCTGCTCTGTAAAGGCAAACTGAGGCTTGAATTGCTGAGTCAGCTAAAATTAAATTTTTCAAAATATACGCATTAAAAAAGCCCTTGCTTGAAAGCGAAGGGCTTAGTCATTCATTGATCTACCAATGAACTATATAAGGCTCATCTCATACTAAGAACAGTATAACTGGATTTAGGGGAGTAGTGAAGAAAACCTTTAAATAACTTACTTATTCTATTTGTACTTAATTTATTGAGGCATATAGCAAGTTACATCAATAGTAAACCAAGACACAAAACTTGCACTTTGTATTCTGGAGTGTGTGGTATTTGTGTGTAAGCCCCGATTAGATTGGCTTTGGGAACGAAGCAATAGCGGTTAAATGATTCAAATAACCTTTGGAGTGAACATTTTGAAGAATCAGGGCGGATGTAAGCAAGGAAGTAAATAAATATGAATTTGATTAGATTAGAAGAACTCTCATTGATGAGTAATGCGGTTTTGACACCTCAATTAAACAATTGGCCATGTATACAATCAGCAAATTTAGAAGATACTGATTGTCAAAAGCATAGAGACAGTTTTTCCGAACAATCTGATAAAAAATTTCATAAAGAATGGCGAAAACAACAAAAGAAAATACTTAAAAATATTCCGAGTAATGCAGTGTTACTCAGTATGAATGACTCTATTTAGTCTAGGCATCAAACAATTTTATAAAGACATAAATTACAAGGATGAGCTGTTAGCTAAATAACTTTACGTAGCTACACTTGTTAGTCATAACTTCTTCTAGAGATACTGAAAATATTAATAAATAACGAATATGTAAGGTAAGACGGGCAAATAGAAAATAACAAAAAAGGCACTTCTGTAGAGGTAATTTATGGTTAATCTTCACCAGAAATCACTTTTTGATGTTCTGACTCAACATCAGGCTTATCTATATCGAGCATCCTCAAGATCGGTCAATGAGCTTCTTAATTTATTTAATTCCGAAACGGTTAACATGCTTACCAAGTTAAGTAATTTGTTAGATGGACTAAATGAAAAGGAAAAAACAGCGCTAGCAGGTGGGCTTTACTCAACAGCTCCATTAAAAGAGATACGTGCACTAATTTCTCAATGGTTTAATGTAACGAATGATGCACTCATTGATACGTTTACCGTCTCTGCTGTGGCATTGGCTGTCTACGAAGCCAGATATATGTCAAAAATTTTTGGTGGTAAACATAAAGAGTTAAAAGGTGAACAGCTCTATAAAGCTGCTAAACGTGTTCCTTTAGCAGGTGGCGCATTGGTAGATGAGTTGCTCTTGAAAATTGTAGAGGTGGCACGTCAACGTGTCGAATATGCAATTCGGGATAGCCTTAATACTGGAGCCACAAATCAACAAATTATTCAAAGGATTCAGGGTACTAAACGCCTTAAATATGAAGATGGACTATTAAATAGCACAAAGGCAGATATTGAACGAACTGTACGTACAATTCGAAGCCATATATCCAATCAGGCCTATTTAAATAGCTATAAACAGTTAAAGTTTGAATATGTCAGATTTGTAAGTGTCCTTGATGGAAGAACCTCTAAAGTATGTGCTGCGCTTGATAGTAGTGTCTGGACCATCAATGATCCTACAAAGAAAGTTCCTCCTTTACATCCTCATTGCCGTAGCATTTTAATTCCAACACATGAAGATGGTCAGCTCGTTGGAAGTCGAGCTTTCATTATGGATGAAAGAAAATTTAAGGATATTCCTAAAAGTGAACGTGAACAATTAACTGGTCAATTAGATGCAAATACTTCTTTTAAAGAATTTTTTAAATTGACAGATGATTTCTTTCAAAAAGAGTGGCTAGGGCCTAAAAGGTATCAACTATATAAAGAAGGGGAATTCGATTTTGATAAATTTTTTGATCCAGAAGGGCGATTATATACACTTGAGGAGCTTAAAGAACTGGATGAGCGGGCTTTTAAAGCTTTGGGATTGTGATTGAGGACAACAGCATTTGGAATAGGTTTTTTATCTTAAATAACTTTTTTAGTTTTAACTAAATATACACACTTAAACAATTAGTTGAAAAAAGTTTCCATTATTTAGTCAGGTAGCATGTTAAGTTTTTCTCAATCATAAAAAGTTAAAAAGGATGAGAATATGAAATTTTCCTACCAAGATCTTGACGGAAATAATGTTGAAGTGGAATGTGAAAGTTATATCCATATCCCATCAGGAGCGGCTGTAAAATCTACAGAAGCCGGAAATTATCATATTACTGAAAATTTTAGCTTCTATAAAAAAATAGAAGCTGATTCTGTACCCATCTATCGATTTGCTATTGATCGCAATTCCAATGTGTTTAACAGTGATGAACTTCCCGCACTGGCTCAAATCGGCAAAGATTGGAAAAATTTAGACTAGTTTTCAATCCTTCTAAAGCCCTCACTCGAGGGTTTTAGACTAAATTTTAAATGAATTATTTCTTTTTAAATACAAGCATTAAGCCTATTAAAATTGCCATCATTCCAATTAAACCTGCCAATGGCAACTTATTTTTCAAAATTAGAAAATCTAAAATTGCAGTAACCACAGGGACTAAATAAAACAGGCTTGTAACATTTACAATATTACCCTGACTTAGAAGTCGGTAAAGTAAAAGTTGAGCAACTACAGAAATTAAAATTCCAAGAAATAACACCGAAATAATGAGTTGTGAATTCCACGTTATTTCAAAATGTTCAAACGGAACTATAAATAAGCAAACGACAAGACTGACTACATATTGGAGCGGTAAGATATCAGTTGGAGCTTGTTGAATATTCTTTTGCATGATGGCGCCAAAAGTTATACAGATCAGTGCAGCCAAGGCAAAGCATATACCGATTGGAGCGATAAAAGACATAGTCAGACTTTTCCACACTAAAAGGATGAGTCCGGCTAAAGCAATAAATAGCCCTAATAATCTTTCTTTTTGTAAATTCTTTTCTAGAAGACAAAGCGTCAAGATTGGCTGTATTCCCATGATTGTTGCCATTAAACCAGGAGTAACCCCGTGAGCCATCGCTTTGAAATAACAGATTGAATAACCTGCAATCATGAGCAATCCAGTCAGTAAAACTTGCTTTCGAGTTCCGTGCTTGGGTAAGAACCTTTTTCTGAAAATCGCAAGTAACAACAGAACAATCAAAGCGATAGAAAATCTTAGAATTAATAATGCTATGGGTGAGGCATTATCGAGTCCCCATCGAGTAAAAATCGCGGCACTTCCCCAAAGTAAAACGAAAATAGATGTCGCACTTTGTGATGCGAGCAGCTGGTTATTTAGGCGCATAAAACCTCCTCCTAGTGCGTAATATCTAAGAAATACGAAGTGATAAAATGATTTGTAAGTAAAGTGATTAAAGGTTTATTTAGTCATTAAGCAATTCATGGATAACTTCTTTAAGAAAAATGAATTGGTTTAACTTCTTCTAATTTCAGTATGAGAGAGACAACAAATAAAGAAAAGCGCATAATTCTTTTATATACTATTTGAAAATCGAATAGATAAATCCTCATGAATTTAAAAAACCTACAGATCGATTGGTTAAAGTGTTTTGTCACCGTAGTAGATACAGGCTCACTATCGAATGCAGCCCCTGAGTTATACCGCTCACAGTCTGCTGTTAGCATGCAATTGAAAAAACTAGAAGAAGCGCTACATTGCCAACTTTTAATACGAACACATCGACAAATTGAATTAACGTCGCAAGGACAGCTACTTTTAGGTTATGCACGTCGTATTCTTGACTTGCATGCTGAAGCTCAAATGGCATTTCACGGAGATGAACTGAAAGGGCGTATACGTCTTGGGGTGCCCGATGATTATGCAGCGAAATATTTAACGCCCGTACTGAAGCGTTTTGCGCCACGTTATGGAGGAGTTGAAATCGAGTTGATCTGTGAGCAATCTACTTCGTTAATACCGCGGGTAGAAAGTGGTGATATAGATTTGGCATTAATCTCAAGAGATAACGCTCGTCAAGGCACACTTTTATTTCATGAACCGATGGTGTGGGTAGGCTCTCCACAGTTTGAACTTTGGCGAGAAGACCCACTGCCAATTGCAGTTTATGAAAGTACCAGCCAAGCCAAAAAGAGTGCGATTAATTCCTTAGCATTACAAGGACGCCGTTATCGTGTGGTATATAACAGTTCAAGCTTAGCAGGCCAAATTGCAGCAGTTGAAAGTGGTTTAGCAATTGCTGTGTTCACACAGTGTAGTGCACCCCAGCATTTAACGATATTGGGGGCTGATCATGGCCTTGGACCTTTAGAACCGATGGAGGCTGCTGTCTATCGAAGTAGGGCATCTTTAGAGTCAAAAGCTGTAGATCACTTATATGACTTACTCATCAAAACACTTCGGCATTCGGTTAATGTTTGATTTTAACATTTTGGGGAACTACTTATATTTGTTTGCACATTTTGTTTTGAAATTTAAGATATATCTAAATAGCTTTACATTTTTGCGTTAAATCTACAAAAAAGCCTAGAAACCTATGCTGATCGTAAAACTAATAAAAAGTATTTATTAACTCATTAATCTAAACAATTCATGAGGTGAAACATGACAAAAATTATAGCGTCCTTAGGTTTAGCTGCTTTTATTGCTTTAAGTGTGAGCGCTTGCCAAGGTGAAAACGACACAAACCAGCAAGATAAAACCACGACTCCACATTCAATGGATAAGGATTCATAACCTAGTTAAATCACTACAGCCCGTCGTAAGATGGGTTTTTTTATATCTTTTATTCTTGTTCTAAAGTGTGATTTGTAACTCAAAAAATTTATTTTTAATGGCGCTGTTCAAAATATGTTGACTAGTACACTAGGTTTTAAATATATTTAAATTCGAAACTCATTATTTTAAATAGAACTCTATATTTAAAATAACTTGTTTAAATATCATCAGTTCAGAAATTTAACCTTTAAATTTGATTATAAAAATATAAATGAATCAAGGAGGTGGGTATGGATGCTAAATTTCACTCTGAAAATGAATATGGTTTTATATTAAATATATTGAATCATTATATCGTGATAAAAAAGTCATTAAAAGATGACCATTATCCTTATGATTCATTTGGTTATCTTCTTGCTCTTTATCAGCCGCTAAAAGTCTATATTCCCCAACTTCCACACCCGAAAATTTATATTGAGATTGGTGGAATTTCTTATGACAGAATAATTGTTATGCAAACAGAAGACGAGACAGAAGCCATGAATGTTTTAATGGATTTAGGACAGCTGGTTGTTTAAAAATTAAATGATTTTTTAAATGAGTTCAATTTACTTACGGACACTTTTTCTTGAGTAAATTGAACAAAAAACTTTAAGTGAAAAATAGAGTTAAACAGTAGAACTCATAAAATTATTCTGTGTTTTAATTTATCTTTTTAAACAAAGCCTCTAATAAGATACAAAAAACCACAAAAGCTAAATCTATAACTTTAGAAGAATTTGTTTATATAACTAAGACTATTATAAAACAGGTAATTGTAATGAAAAAAATACTTTTAACAGCATTGGCTGGATGTGCTTTATTAGGTAGTAATGCTGTGATGGCTAAACCAGATGCTGCTTTATTAAAAGAAGCGACAAAAAATGTAGTCACAGTATCTAAAATAAAAACTTTGGCTGATGAAGCTGGGGTAACTTTAACAGGAACCATTGTAAAGCATATTGCTGGTGATCATTTTGAGCTCAAAGATGCAACAGGTTCCATCATTATTGATATCGATGATGATTTATGGAAGCCTTTACAGTTAAAAGCAGGAGATAAAGTCCGTGTGGTTGGAGAGGTAGATAAGCATAGAGTTAAACCTACCGATATTGAAGTTTTTCAGATTAAACGAGTTAAATAAAACAGTTTAATTTGCATAAATTGTGTTCAGGTTATTAAAAAGAAAACTCCTACTTTTAGGAGTTTTCTTTTAAAGGCAATAACTTTCTATTATTGGGTCGCATTAAATGCCTCATGGTATGCAACATTCGCTTTTGGAATATTGCCAGAGAAAGTTAGAGCTTGAAAATACTCACTCGGTACATCAGGCAGAATTAGCTCAGGATAATTTTTAAAACCAAATCGGCTGTAATAGCTTGGATCACCTAATAAAACACATCCTTGTGCTCCGAGTTGTTTTAACTTTTCCAATGATTTATTCATGAGGAGTGAGCCAATACCACGGCCTTGTTTAGCGGGGTAAACAGAAATAGGACCTAAACCATACCAACCTATTTCACCTGAACTCATTTGAACGGGTGAAATGGCAACATGGCCAATAATAGAGCCATCTTCAATTGCCACTAGAGAAATAGTGAGTTGACCGTGAGTTCTTAAACTATTAACAATAAAATGTTCGGTATGACTTGTGTGCTCAGCATTTTCAAAAGCTGCTTTTGTTAGTTTCTCTATCGCTTCAATATCTTTATCTTGCTCATCACGAATAATAATATTCATTAAAAAACTCTTCCAGATTTATTGATTAGCTATACGGCTTAACAGTTAGATAAGTTCTCTTTATTGGTTTTTGTCGAAATATCCATAAAAGAAATTTAAATATCTATTTAGATTTTAGTCTAAGTAATTCAATTATGATAGCTAACTCATATAAGCCTTATTTTTATTATTTTACCAAACGTTAAATTGTTTTTAACTTTATTTGTACCATTCGTCAGAAAAATTAGATAACTATTTCAAATGATTATTACTATAAATTGATAGAGTTATCTAAATTAATTTTGTTTAGTAAATATACTGATTGATAAAAAAGGCAACTTGGCTATATTCCATACATATATTGCAAAATCAGCAATATATTTCTAGGATGGAATAAAAATGAAAAAAAGAGTAATAAAAATAGCAATAGTGAGCTCATTATCTGTAATCACAAGCATGAGTTATGCGGAAGGATTTAAAAGATTCTCTGTATCTGCTGGATGGTTACATGTAATGCCACAAGGTAAAGCTAACCCGTTTAATATTAATACTGCTGTTAAAAATGGGTCCGTAGCCAAAGTCGGTACTATCTCAACCACAAGCTTTTTAAACTCAATTGATCCCAATGCTACTATGACTGATATGGGAGGACAGGTTTGGAATTTAAAAGAATCCCTGACTGAGTTTTTAGCTCAACCCGAAATCCAAGATCAACTTACAGACGGTAAAGGGAATATTCTAGCTGATGTTGCTGGTACAGCCCGAATTGAGGGATTGGAAAGCTGGCAGCAGCAAGATGCGGGATTAGAAGTTGATGATGTAGACACATTGGGCTTAACATTTAACTATTATCTAAATGATAATGTGTCTTTACAATTTATTGGCGGAATTCCACCTAAAGTTGATGTAAAAGGCAAAGGTGAAATCTTAGCACCATTAAGTGGAGTCGCCATGTCTCCTAACGGGCTAGTTCAATATCTTTTCCCTGATGGTTTTACTCTAGGTCAAGCGATTCCAATTACTAACTTGGGAAATAAATCTAAAGCCGCATCTATTCGAGCATGGACACCAACGATAGAAGCGCAATATCAATTTGGTAGAAGCGGAGTAAATAAGTTTAGACCTTATATTGGTGCGGGCTTAATGTATGCTCATTTTAATGATATTAAACTTAATGATGGAATTCACTCTGATTTAGTCTCCGCAGGTCATATGATTCAAAATGTCTTAGATGGTAAAGCTGGAGCGGCTTTAGATCGAAAAGAGTCGAGCGGAAAAATGGTGGTTAATGTCGATACAGATGATGCAATAGCCCCTATTTTTACTGCTGGTTTTACCTATGATTTTAATGAGTCATGGTATACGGTTGCTTCAGTATCTTATGCAAAACTAAACAACAAAGCACAAATTGATGTAGTTAATCAAAATACGGGCACTCGCTTAATACATGCAACAACAAAAGTGGATATTGATCCGCTGATTACCTATTTAGGGGTAGGGTATAGATTCTAAGTTTTAAAAAAGGTATCTCAAAATTAATAATATTAAATTTTTGAGATACCTTATTTGTTACTATTTATAAAAAACAACTATTACTTATTAAAATCATACATAAAGTAAAATTCTATAAAACTATTTTTAATATAATAATTTAAAAATATTTTTGAGGGTTGGAAATTGAAAAAAATCATTAAAACTTTATTCTTAACAACATTAATCTCAATGATTTCATTTACTATTTATGCAAAAAATATTGAGCAAAAAGTTAATTTTTTACAAGGTTCACCCCATACTAATTTAACTGGAAAATTTCAGGGCTATGATGATGTGCGGTATAGAATTTATGCAAAAAAAGGTCAAATATTAAAATTTGATATTAATAGCCTTGGTAATTTAGCCTACGTTAATATTTTTGCACCCGGAACAAAGCCTGGTAAAGATACAGCATTATTGATTGGCTCAACAGTAGGTTTTAAAGGAGAGCTAATTTTACCAGCCGATGGTGATTATATTATTCAAGTTTATCAAATGCGTAATAGTGCCCGTAAAAATAAAACTGTGAAATATAATTTAGACCTTGAACTTTTAAATAAAGTAAAATAAGAATTGATAAAATTTACTAGCTCTCAAATGAGAACTAGTAAATTTGCACAATAGTCTGAAAAAACTATTCGGCTAATATAAATGACTCAGTTATACCGCAATTTTCTACAAACAATGGGTCGTGTGAAATGAGTAATACGGCGCCTTCATAACTCTGAATTGCATGAGCGAGTAACTCCCTAGATTCAATATCTAAGTGATTTTCGGGTTCATCTAATAACAGGAGTTCAGGTGTAGGTTTTATCTGACTAAGGGCCAATAAAGCTACTTTTAGTTTTTCACCACCACTTAGCTGAGACAGTAGTTGTGTACCTTTATCACCGCGGATTCGGAGTTGACCTAATAAATTCCGCCACTCAACCTCTGAAAGTTCATTATTCAGTTGAGTTAGATTGTTAATCACCGTCATTTCATCACATAAAAAACTAAAGTTCTGGTCGAGATAGAAACACCCTACAGATAAGTGGATGCTGTCAGATGGCTGTTTGTTTTGTTCATAAATTGCTTTAAGCAAAGTTGACTTTCCAATGCCATTTTGTCCAGTTATGTGAATTTTTTGAGCAGCTTGTACAGCGAGATCAATGGGCCTTTGAGTTCCATGTTTCAGTTTAAGTTTTTTAATACGAAGAATTTCACCTGATTTCTTCTGAAAAGTTGGGAATACAAACTGTTGAGGTTTGACGGTTTCAAGAAGCATTTTCTTGTCTTTTAATTCATTTTGACTGTTCGAAATTTGTCGTTGATGTTGAGACTGTAGAGCGGCGATACTTTGGCCTGCTTGTTCCTTTTTAAAGTCGAGCAAAATTTTGGCTTGAGAATTTGATTCTCTTAATTTATTACCAGCACGCTCACGTTTTTGAGCTTTCATTAATACATCATGCTGCTTTTGCTTCATGTGTTTAACTTCACGTTGGTTTTGTTGAATGGATTGCTCCAGAGCAGCAATATTTAACTGATATTGCTCATAAAATTTTTCATAGTTTCCTGTGGTGTGATGTAGTCCATGTTCATTTAAATGATAAATATGGTCTACTTCATTTAATAATGTCCGATCATGGCTAATAATCAGTCCACCTGCTGGGTGTTTTTTCAAATGATTAATTAACCATTGCCTAGATTCCTGATCTAGATGATTGCTAGGCTCATCAAGTAATAGATAGTGATCTGTTTTTAGAAATAAACAGCTTAAAGCTAACTTGGTTTTTTGACCTTCACTTAAATTTTTAACTGGAAAATCTAAATCTGTTGGTAAACCAGCATTTTCTAATAGGGTATTCCATAAGGTGGGTAAGTCCCATTTACCTTCCAATAAATCATAATCTTCAAAGCTAGCATCACCTTGTTCGACTCTTTTAAAAGCCTGATAAATATCTAAGATATTTAATGCTTCGGCAATGGTCAGCGCCGTCAAACGATGTAATTGAGGTAAATATGCATGCTTCACATGCCAAGATATTTGGCCAGAAATAAAAATTGAATCTGCTGCAAGCGTCTCATTTAACATTTGCATAAGCAAAGATTTACCTTGGCCATTACGACCAATTAGTGCAGATACCTGATTTGATTCAAGACTAAAATTTAGATGCTTAAACATTACCTTTGAAGGGAATTCTAAGGTAAGTTGCGATATTACACATGCCTGCTGAGTCATAAAGAACCTCATAAATACAGGATGTACAAAATAGGATAATAATAATTTTTAAGAGAGACGGTAAATCACAAAAATAGTCTATTTTGCACATCAAAGAAAGAAAAAATTGATGAGAAAAAAGACTTACTTCATTGGCGTGACTCACGAAATTTGGGGGAAGAATGAACTATTCTATAGAGGTTTTAGGTAAGTGTAAAATTTCTCGAAGTTATTCTGTTAAAAAGCCCAATCATTAGATTGGGCTGTTGTCTTTCTAGAGTTTTACTCTTTTACGACTAAAACTTGAATTTTAGTGCTATTTAAAACATCTTGAGCAAAACTACCTAATATTAGTTTTTGGAAGCCTTTACGACCATGTGAACCGATCACAATCAAATCAGAACCTAAGTCTTCTACAGCTTTCAAAATACCATCTGAAGAAATTTCACCTTGGATAATTTGAGTCTCTGCATCAATACCTTCTTCTGCACATAAAGCTTTTACTTTAACGAGAGTCTTTTCTGCATTGGCACGTGCTTCAACAAAATAATCTTTTACAACAGGTGAGATGTAATAAAAATCTACGCCACTAAAAGGGTCTACCGCAACCAAACTAATGGCGGTCAATTTACTACCAAATGCCTTTGCAATGTGGGCTGCCTGTCTAGCTGCTGCTAAAGAAATTTCAGAACCATCTACTGGTACAATAATATGTTGATAATTCATGATGTTATTCCTCTTATTTACAGTTATTATATGTATGAAGCTTTTATTAATTAAAGATTAACATATTTCATTCTTTGGAGACATCTATTCAATTGAAAGTAATTGAAATTAAACAAAAACAATATAAATAATTATTTTGAATTAATTTTCTGCTTCACTGTAAATGGGTGACCACACTAGAGAAGTAAATCTTTAATATTTACATGAAAATTACAAAAAATTACTATTCATATTTCTGTCACATAGAACCCGTATAACAAAATAGTAAATTTAGGGGGAGAA
This sequence comes from Acinetobacter sp. WU_MDCI_Abxe161, assembly GCF_025514355.1. NCBI lineage: Bacteria > Pseudomonadati > Pseudomonadota > Gammaproteobacteria > Moraxellales > Moraxellaceae > Acinetobacter > Acinetobacter sp. WU_MDCI_Abxe161. The sequence goes on along the minus strand of NZ_JAHPTU010000003.1, from coordinate 181,770 downwards.
AGGAAGATGGCAGATTTAACAGCAAAGAAAGTAAATAAACTCATTGAAGAGTTTCGTCAAACAGGTAAAGAACCCCAAAAATTAATCATTGGCTACAAAACTTATGCCAGACTCATGACGGAAGATAAATTTGCAGAAAAAGTTGTTCCTTCACTCGAAGATTCAAAAGAACGTTTATATAAAAATTTAAAAATTAAACTTGTAACTGAAAAACATTACTTTGAAATTCGTTAAAAATTATGTGAACTGCATCACTGGTTATTAAAATAAAGTAACACTAATTAAGTTTAATAACGTGATTATTGTATGATGATACAAATTAATAGTGTAATCAACATTTGAAAACAGCAATCGTTTATAAACTCGATAAAATAAATTGCTTTTATTTTAAGTAGTGGAATAAATTGAAATGCCAACATTCAGCGTAATTATATTCTATATATTAGCTATATTAGGTGCTATAGCTATTATTTGTGGACTATTCAGTTTAAGTGTTTTTTTAATTGTCATTGGGTTAGGTGTATTATTTGCAGCATTACTATTAAAAAATGAGTTTAAAATAGATATTTTATTTTGGGAATAAATATAATATTTATCTTTAATTTAATTTTCATCGACTAGAAAAAGTATTTCACTATAACTGACATAAAAAGTGTCAGTTTTAAAAATATTAAATTAAGATTTATTTTGATCAAAATAATTACAATAAAATATAAAAGTAGAAAATATTAAAGTTATTTAAGTATTTAAAACTAAAAAAGTTTCCTTTAGGATAAAAGTAAAATTGTAAGAACGTTTTGATCTATTAAACAATAACAAAGTGAGGTGAGCATGTCTTATAAGTATGAGTATGCAGGGTTCTGGTTAAGATTTGGTGCAATGATTATTGATAGTCTGATTCTTTTTTTAGCAATTATTCCAGCGGCATGGATTTTTTATCGGGGAGATTATGACTTGGTTTTTGCTACTGGCTTAAGTAGTCAGCCACAAAATTATTTGTTCGATCTTATTGTGAACTATGCATTTCCTTTCTTGTATTCAGTTTTATGTTGGTTGTATTTTGCGGGAACACCTGGCAAACGTTTAATGCGATTAAAAGTTTTAGATGAAAAAACAGGCAATAAGCTCACTGTTATGCAAAGTATTATTCGCTACATTGGCTATATTCCATCAATTTTAGTGTTTGGCATTGGCCTTTTCTGGGTTGCATTTGATTCTAAAAAACAAGGCTGGCATGACAAAATGGCAAAAACAGTCGTAGTCAGAGAGCTATAAGAATTATGGCAAAGGCGTTCATAGCATTGAAAATAGCACGCTATGAACGCTTTTTATTAGTTTCTTTTGGTTTTAAATTTAAGTATTACAAATACAAGGATACCGACAATTAATCCCCAAAATGCTGAACCAATACCGAAAAATTGAATACCCGAAGCACTACATAAAAAGGTAAATAATGCAGCTTCACGTTCTTCAACTTGAGCAAAGGCAATTGCAACGTTGTGGCTAATCGTACCAAGTAAAGCAATGCCTGCCAAAGCTACAATAAAAATGTGAGGAAATGACATCAATAAACTTGTGAGTGTTGCAGCAAACAAGCCCATTAAGATGTAGAAAAATCCGCAGCTCATGCCCGCAATATAGCGTTTGTTGGGATCAGGATGAACTTGATCGTCTAAGCTTACCGCAGCACTAATGGCAGCAATATTTACGGTGTAACAACCAAAAGGGGCAAGCAAAGCTTGAGTTAAACCTGTCCAGCCAATGAGTTGGTTAACGTGTGGTTTATAGCCATAACTTTTGATCATGGCAATTCCCGGTAAATATTGCGAGGCCATATTAATCACAAACAGTGGTAAAGCTAAGCCCAACAGTGCCGACCAACTAAAGTCCGGGCTAATCCAAACAGGTTTTGCTAAAGACCACTGAAGTGTAGGCATATGAAATTCTAAAAAAACGGGGCAGAGGGCAATCCCTGCAATTGCGGTAAATACAATGCTGTAACGCGGCCACAATCTTTTTGTAATGACATAAATGCTAAGTAAGGACAAAATAAATGCCCAATCATTTTGTAAACTTGCGAAAAGTGAGATACCAAATTTGAGTAAGACCCCAGCAAGCATGGCACTGGTTAAGCTTTGAGGAATATATGACAAAGCTTTTTGAAAAATACCTGAAAAGCCCAAAATAGCAGTGAGTAAACCACCCACTAAAAAAGCACCAATCGCTTCATTTAAACTATATCCACTGCCTGTCGCCATAATTAAAGCAAGACCAGCGGTTGACCATGAAGTCGCTACGGGATATTTAAATTTCCAAGAAAGAATGAGTCCCGATAAGCCAATTCCTAGACCTAATGCCCAAAACCAAGAGGTAATCTGTTCAGGTGAAGCACCTAAAATTTGAGCCGCTTGAATGACTAAAACGGCCGAAACACTAATACCGATTAAAAAAGTAATAAAGCCAGCAAATACTGCCGGAATTGAAAAATCTTGAAGAATCTTTTGCATAATACGTGTTCTAAATCCAAGAAAAGTTTATAGGCTTCTGCCATTGCTTCCAGTTGGGGTGAATTTAACAATTTTTTTTAAGAAGGTGCTTTCTATTTTGAGCATAAAAAAGAAATAATATTTTTAAAATATTGAATAATGCTATTATTTATTTCGGAACTAATAATTAATTTGGGATATTATTTTATGGAAGAGCAAGCTGAAAATTTGACACCCCTTGAACTGAAAATTATGCGTGCTTTACAAGAAAATGGACGTTTAAGTAATGCTGAGTTGGCAAAACTTGTAGGCATTAGTACATCATCTTGTTGGAATCATACTCAGCGCCTTTTTAAGATTGGGGCCATCTTGGATGTTCGTGCTCGGATCAATCCCAATACCGTTCAACGTGGTACTGTGGTGTTAGTCGGTGTAGTTTTGGATCGTTCAACTCCTGATAGCTTTCAGGCTTTTGAACAAGCATCGGGTGATTTGGAAAATGTTTTAGAATGTTATCTGGTAGCTGGGGAAGTCGATTATTTTCTCAAAATCCGTGTTAAAGATTTAGCTGCGTTTAATCGATTTCATAGCGAAAAGATTATTGCTTTACCCGGTGTAAGACAAGTCAGAACATTTTTTGTGCTAAATGAAGTTAAAACTGATGGCATGCTGGCATTTTAATGGCTCATCATGCTTTAACTTTCTAATACAAAAACTGATAGAGTAAAATAATTAAATCGTTGAAGTTGCTAATTTTAAACCAAACCCAAAAAATAGAATTCCTACAAGAAAGATTCCGCTCGCCGCAATTTTATGGTTCTCTTTAAAAAATGCCGAGAGTTTGATGCCAGAGAAGATTAATGCAGTTAAATAACTAAAACTAATGATCTGTAAAATAATCGCTAAAATTAAAAAGCTCAGAGCAGGATAAGCGTAGTCTGGTTCAACAAATTGAACAAAGAAAGAGAGGAAAAATAAAATTGCTTTAGGATTGAGTAAACTGATACTAAGTGCTGTTTTATAAGGATGAATTTTATCTAAAGCGGGTAAATCGGCCATTTCTGGTTTACGTTGTTTACGTTGTTTCCAGCGTTGAATACTGCCTTGTAATAGTTTAAAGCCTAAGTAAGAAAGATAAAGTGCACCTGTTAATTTAAGAATAACAAATACCCATGGAAAGGCTTTAAGTAAAGAAGCAGCACCAAGCACTGTACACAGCATTAAAATAAGGTCACCGGTGAAAATACCGAATGCACCCATATATCCGGTTTTAATGCCGTAACGTGAAGCAATTGACATCACATAAAGAGAATTGGGTCCGGGCAATAACACAATTAGGAATGTACCAATAATATATGTTGTTAAGTCTGTTATGCCGAACACGAGAAACCCAATAAAAAACCGATTTTTGTTATGATAACAAAAATCGGTGATTTTGTATGAAAAGTGCAGTTTTTTAAGATTTTATTTCCGCATCAATTCCAAAAGACTGACGTAACAAAAGGCTTAATTGGTCACGTGCTTTGATAAAGCCATCAACACCACCTTGTAAAAGCTGGAATGCCATTAAGTCATGGTTAAGTTCATCTTTAAAGCTTTGTTCATCTTGCGCTGGTCGAACAATCGCTTCTGCTTGTTTTGCTTGAGAGGCATCAAGTGCCGCATCAACTGTACGTGTATCTTGCTCAAGTTGGGTAAGTAAACTTGGTGAGATCGTAAGTAAATCACATCCAGCAAGACCAAGTACTTGGTCGATGCTACGGAAGCTTGCACCCATCACTTGAGTTGGAATGTTTTGCTGTTTGTAATAGGTATAGATTTTCTTCACTGAAACGACACCTGGGTCTTTTTCGATTGGGTAAGCATCTACACCTTCAGCTTTTTTGTACCAATCTAAGATACGACCTACAAATGGCGAAATTAAAGTTACTTTTGCATCTGCACATGCTTGAGCTTGATGTAAACCGAAAAGGAGGGTGAGGTTACAAGCAATACCTTCAGCTTCTAATACTTTAGCAGCTTGAATACCCTCCCAAGTCGAAGCAATTTTAATCAGAATGCGTGACTGATCAATCCCATAACCTTTGTAAAGTTCACATAATTCATGTGCTTTTTGAATAGTTGCTTCAGTGTCATATGAAAGTGCCGCATCCACTTCTGTTGAAACTCGGCCTTCGATCAGTTTTAAAATTTCTACACCAAATTTTACGGTTAAGATATCAATGGTTCTTTCGATTAACTCATCATTGCTATAGCCTTCTTCTTTGGCTTGATAATAAGCATCTTCAATGAGCTCTTTACTTTCTGGTTGTTCTGCTGCTGCCGTAATCAATGAAGGATTAGTCGTCGCGTCTAATGGACGGAATTTACGAATTGCATCAAGGTCACTACTGTCGGCAACAACGGTCGTTAATGTTTTTAATTGGTCAAGTGCTGTATGAGTCATTGATATTCAACATCTTCAGTAATAAATCTTATGTTTTCTTTATAGCACAAAGTCTATTCATGCTGTCGATATATCAATTGTTATCTTTCAAAGAAAAACGTTTAGGTTCTGCATCTAAATTGAAATAATTTTAAGGCACCTGTTGTATTCTTTGCGTACGGATATACTCAATCAGATATCTAGCAGCGGCACCAAGTTCACTTTCCCGGCTCCAAACCAAGTCGACATAATATTCAAACCGTGGAGTGAAATCTAATAAATCCAATATTTTAAGTTTATTTTTTAATTCAGGGTTTTCTTTAAACATTTCTTGAGGAAGAACACCCCAACCTAGATTACGTAAAATCATTAAACAAGCAGAGTGGTGGTTGTCTGTACGCCAATAATGTTTTGAAAAAAGTAATTCAGGCTTTAAAGTCTCATCACGACTTGCGACTACAATTTGTCGTGTAGTGAGGATCTGCTCATAAGAAACCTGATTTTGGTTGGCTAGAGGATGGTTATTTGAAATAACCGGAATTAGAGCCTCACGTTTGAGCTCTACAAATTGTTCTCTATTATCTAAGTTCTCGCGTTCAAACATCAGTGCAAGTTGGGCAGACCCGTCCAATAGCATTTGGAGCGCATCTTCTTGAGGGGCAGACACAATATTAATTTGTAAGTCTGGAAAGCGACTCTCTAAGAGACAAATATAGTCTGTCCAATTGGTATGTAAAAGTTCGGACACAATCACTATAGTTAAATTAGCTTCTAACCCTGTACTTAATGCATGAGCATGTTGTTTCCATTGATTCATCTCAATCAAAAGCTGAGATGTCTTTTCATATAAAACTCGTGCTTCGTCAGTAGGGACGGGTTCACGGCCTTTACGGTCAAATAATGTTAAGTTCAGATCAATTTCTAAGTTGGCAATAGACATGCTTACAGCCGAAGGAACTTTGCCAAGTTTACGGGCTGCTGCAGAAAAAGAGCCAGTTTCAATCACAGCTTGAAACATGAGTAGTTGTTCTTGATTAATATTCATCTGTCAAAAAAACTGAAAGAACCTGATTGGATTAATCAATATTATAAAAATAAAATGCACATTATCCAAGTAATTATTGAGTATTTAAAAATGTTGATTTCCAAGAGAAGACTCATTCATGCAATCAGTTATGAAGGAATTTTATTGGTCATCATTGCGATTGCATTAAGTTTTATTTTTAATATGCCGATGGAAGTGACCGGAACACTCGGTGTGTTTATGGCAGTGGTTTCAGTTTTCTGGAATATGATTTTTAACCATTATTTCGAAAAAGTAGAGCATAAATATAATTGGGAAAGAACGATCCCTGTACGGATTTTACATGCGATTGGTTTTGAAGGCGGTTTGCTGATTGCGACTGTACCGATGATCGCCTATATGATGCAGATGAGTGTTATTGATGCATTTATTTTAGATATTGGCTTAACCTTATGTATTTTGGTTTATACCTTTATTTTCCAGTGGTGTTATGACCATATCGAAGATAAATTTTTCCCCGATGCTAAAGCTGCATCACTTCATTAAGCTAATCTATTGAAATGAAATAAGCACCCAGAAGGGTGCTTATTTTGTTAGTTCATTATAGAAATTATTTTTCTACAATCGCAACCACACCTTCACCACCTGCTGTACAGATTGAGATTAATGCGCGGCCTGAACCTTTTTGATTAATCAATTTAGCAGCAGTAGCTAAGATACGACCACCAGTTGCAGCAAATGGATGGCCTGCACCTAAAGATGAACCATTTACGTTTAGTTTAGAGCGATCGATTGAACCCAAAGGTGCATCTAAACCAAGACGTTCTTTACAGAATTTTTCATCTTCCCAAGCTTTCAAAGTAGATAACACTTGAGATGCGAATGCTTCATGGATTTCGTAGAAATCAAAATCTTGAAGTTTAAGATTCGCACGTTTAAGCATACGAGGTACTGCATAAGCAGGAGCCATCAATAAGCCTTCTTTAGGACCGTTCTTGCCAATGAAGTCAACAGCTGCTGTTTCAGAGAAAGAAAGGTAAGCTAAAACTTCATGACCGTTTTCTTTTGCCCATTCTTCAGAAGCAAGCAAGACAACAGAAGCACCGTCAGTTAACGGAGTTGAGTTACCAGCTGTCATTGTTGCAGTTTCGCCTTTACCGAAAACTGGTTTTAATTTAGCTAGCTTTTCAACTGTGCTGTCTGCACGTAAATTATTGTCACGGTTAAGACCTAAGAATGGAGTCATTAAGTCATCAAAGAAACCACGCTCATAAGCAGCAGCAAGTTTTTGATGGCTGCTAGCAGCTAACTCATCTTGTGCTTCGCGAGTGATACCCCATTCTAAAGCAGTGATTGCTTGGTGCTCACCCATTGAAAGGCCAGTACGTGGTTCACCATTACTTGGTGCATCAAGAAGCTTTTTAAAATCAATTTTTGTTAAAGCTTTAAGACGGTCTTTACCAGTTTTAGCAACATTGAGTTCAAGTAAAACTTTACGTAAACCATCACCTACAGCAATTGGTGCATCAGACGTGGTGTCTACACCACCAGCAATACCTACGTCAATTTGACCAAGTGCAATTTTGTTTGCAACAACAAAAGCTGCTTGTAAACCTGTACCACAAGCAATTTGAATGTCATAAGCAGGAGTTTCAGGAGCAAGATCTGTGCTCAATACAACTTCACGAGTCATGTTGAAGTCACGGCTATGTTTTAAAACAGCACCCGCAACAACTTCACCAATACGCTTACCTTGTAAATTAAAGCGCTCAACCAAACCGTTTAATGCTGCTGTCAGCATGTCAGAATTAGACGCTTTAAAATAAGCAGTATTTGAACGTGCAAATGGAATACGGTTGCCACCAATAATTGCAACGCGGCGAACAGTGTTTTGGCTCATGGTTTTATCCTGTTGAACAGAAGTTTTGGTTTTTGTTGCTTTTGGTTCTGCAGCTACATTTGAAGATGTAGAAGTAGTTGCTGTAGCGGCGCTCTTAGTACGAGGGCTACGTGCAGGTGCAGTCGTTGAACGAGTACGTGTCGTTTTTGGAGTATTAGTTGCTGCTTTAGGAGTAGTACTGTTACGCTTAGCTGTGTTAGAAGCCGGCTTTGATGTATTTGACACTTTTTCCTGAGCAGAATTTTCGACTGCTGGATTTTCTTGAGTTGGTTTGCTCATAAGGCTTTTCCAAGCATATTAACGATATTCTTATAAGCTACCTTAACACAATTCAAATAGACCTGTATTGACTCGAATGACATTGTAGATAGCATTCAGGTCAAGACATCAAAAGATGAACTCAAGTATGATTTGGGATGACTCTAATGAACGGCCGCTTTCATATTGTTCCTCTCCATTTCATAACATAATGAAGCCTGTCGTAGAAAATCATTTTTTTGAGAGATAATAATCATGACTGATCAATACCAAGCATTTACACAATCTCCTATTGGTAAATTCGTTGTCAAAAATCTGGGTTTACCATCACCTGTTGTATTAGAGCGTTTTGAAAGTGCTCAGCCAGTAGTGAATGGTGCAGTATTGGTTGGCGCAGCGCCGTCAAGTGTATTGTCTGGTGCGATTGCACAAGTACTTAGCAATATTCATGCAGATAGCTATGTAGGTAATCATGTTGCATTACAGCAAGAAGCTGCAAAAGTTGGTTTAAATTTACGCCCATTTAATGCAGGCGATAAAGAATCAAAATTCAAAGCAGTGGTATTCGATGCGTCTGGTATCCAAAACTCAGAACAGTTAAATGAACTTTATAAATTCTTTAACCCGATTGCACGTCAAGTTGCGACTTCAGGTCGTGTGATTGTTATTGGTACAACACCTGAAACTGCAAAAACTGTAAAACAGGCGATTGCTCAGCGTGCACTTGAAGGCTTTATCAAATCTGTAGGTAAAGAATTTAAAAAGGGTATTACTGCTCAAGTTGTCTATGTAGATGAAGGCGCTGCTGCAAACCTTGAATCAACTTTACGTTTCTTACTTTCTCCACGTTCAGCTTATGTGTCTGGTCAAGTAATTCGTGTTTCTAAAGCAGATGTAGTTGATGTTGATTGGGCAAAACCGCTTGCTGGTAAAACTGCGTTGGTAACAGGTGCGAGCCGTGGTATCGGTGAAGCAATTGCACATGTATTGGCACGTGACGGCGCGCATGTTATTTGTTTAGATGTACCACAGCAACAAGCTGATCTTGACCGTGTAGCTGCTGATATTGGTGGCTCTACATTGGCAATTGACATTACAGCTGCTGATGCGGGCGAAAAAATTAAAGCTGCTGCTGCAAAACAAGGTGGTTTAGATATTATCGTTCATAACGCGGGTATTACTCGTGACAAAACTTTGGCAAACATGAAGCCAGAGCTTTGGGACTTGGTAATTAACATTAACTTGTCTGCTGCTGAACGCGTAAATGACTACTTGCTAGAAAATGATGGTCTAAATGCAAATGGCCGCATTGTTTGTGTATCATCAATCAGTGGTATTGCTGGTAACCTTGGTCAAACCAACTATGCTGCATCAAAAGCAGGTGTAATTGGCCTAGTGAAATTTACTGCACCTATTCTAAAAAATGGTATTACCATCAACGCAGTAGCTCCTGGGTTTATTGAGACACAAATGACAGCTGCGATTCCATTTGCAATTCGTGAAGCTGGCCGCCGTATGAACTCGATGCAACAAGGTGGTTTACCTGTTGATGTAGCAGAAACGATTGCATGGTTTGCATCAACTGCTTCTACAGGCGTAAATGGCAACGTTGTACGTGTGTGTGGTCAAAGCTTGTTGGGCGCTTAAGCACTTTTAGCGAAATAGGGGTGCTTGTGCATCCCTTTTTTATTCAAGAATCTATAAATTATAAAAGGTTAGGTATGAATACTCGTCATTTTAGCCAGCTACCAAAAGCGGCATTGGCTTACCCAAAAGTAGTACAAGGTTTAATTTTTAAAAAGCCTAAAGGCCCAAAAATCTTACCGCAAGTTGAATATGTGGTTGATGCTCTAGAAATTGATCAGAATCATCTCAAAGCGTATAACGAAGTATGTGGTTTTAAAAATAATGGCTTTGTACCAGCAATTTATTTGGCTGTGCTTTCTCAAAGTTTGCAAATGCATATGATGACGGCAGAAGCCTTTCCATTTCCAATTTTAGGTTTAGTGCATATCCGCAACCAGATTAAACAGACTAAACCAATTGGTGTAACTGAAAAACTAACTTTGTCATGCAAATTTGGGGAGCTAAAACCGCATGATAAAGGTGTTCAGTTTGACTTTATTACCACAGCAAAAGTTGGTAATGAAGTGGTGATGGAGGGCTTAACCACTTATTTATCTCGCCAAAAAGTCGAGAAAAGAGTGGGTGAGAAAGCTAAAGAAGAACAAGCACCTTCTTATGCTCCAAAAGCCCAGTGGGATATTTTAGAAAACACTGGCCGCCGTTACGCAAAAGTGTCTGGTGATTTTAACTTAATTCATATCCATGCCATCACAGCAAAAGCATTTGGTTTTAAACAAGCAATTGCTCATGGTATGTGGAGCAAAGCAAAAGCTTTAGCGAATCTTGAATTACCAAATGCTTATGAAGCAGATGTGTGGTTTAAGCTGCCAATGTTCTTGCCATCAAAAGTTGAGTTTTTAACTGCCAATGCAGACAAAAAGACTGATTTCTTGATTCGTAATGCGAAATCACAAAAACCGCATGTTGCAGGAACAGTAAAAGCATTATAAAAATATCAGCAGCCTAAGCAAATGTTTGGGCTGCTTTTAAGCAAAATAACAAAAAATGCAAGGAACTTCATGTGATTAAAGAAATTTTACTGGCCGATACCCATAACTATCACGGTATTTTAGATGAACGTTTTATTGATTTAGCTCACCAGTTCAGCCGTCTTCAAGATGCTAGAACAGGACAAGGTGGAGCTGCTTTAGCGGTTTATTTTAGAGGCCAAAAAGTTGTAGATATCTACACCGGTCTTCAATCACAAAATGAAGCTTGGCAACCCGATACCTTGGCAGTTTGCTACTCTACAGGTAAAGGTGTACTTGCAACTTTAGCGCATATTTTAGTAAGTGAAGGTTTTTTAGAATACGACAAACCGATTGCGACCTATTGGCCTGAGTTTGCTCAAAATGGAAAAGAGCAAATGACATTGCGCCATGTGCTAAGCCATCAAAGCGGCATGTTTGATGTTCGAAATATTATCGAAAGTGCGAGAGAAATGCTTGACTGGTCACATATGTTAGATGTGGTTGCGGCGACTAAGCCTAGATTCCTTGCGGGAGCGGGTAATGCCTACCAAGCTTTAACATTTGGTTGGCTAGTGGGTGGTGTACTCGAAAAAGCAACTGGTCAATCTCTAGATCAGCTCATGCAAAAATATCTGGTTGAACCTTTGCAGTTAGATGGTGCTTACTTTGGAACCCCTGTAAGCGAGTTAGATCGTGTAGCACGTTTAATAATTCAACCGAAACCAGAAAAACCAGCGTCTACTCAAGCTGAAAAACCTAAAAAGCCTCAGCCCCGTAAAAGTTCACTTTCTGAAAAAATGATTACGTGGACTGGACAAGACCCGCAAGATTTTCAGGATGCTATGATTCCAAAAGGAATGAAGCATTTTAGTTTCTTTAGTGATGAAGGATTACAAGCTGTTATTCCAGCGGCGAACGGCACGTTTACTGCAAATAGTCTTGCTAAAATTTATGCGATGCTGGCAAATCAAGGCGAATGGGATGGGCAGCAATTGATTCGCCCAGAAGTATTTAAAGAGCTTAGTGCTATTCAAAGTTATGCACGTGATCGTGTCATGCCAATTCCGATGAATTGGCGTTTAGGCTATCACCGTATTATTACCATGGGTAAACGCGCTAAAAATGGCTTTGGACATATTGGTTACAATGGTTCAGGGGCGTGGTGCGATCCTGAGCGTGATCTTAGCTTTGCCTATACTCACAACTTCCAGATTGGTTCAATCACCGGTGATTACCGTTTATGGGGACTGACTCAAGAAGCCTTACGGTGTACCGACCAAATTTTAAAAGGCCGTAAAGGCTGGTTCTAATTTTAATATTTTAAAGCTGGTATTTTTAAGCAATGCCAGCTCAATATTTATAATAATTCTAGGCGAATAATCGCTTCGGTATGGCGCTTGAAGTCTTCTTCAGCTAAACCTTGTAATCCAAGTTGATAAATACCTTCTAATCCGCAGACAAAGGCAATGAGTCGCCATGCAATGTCTGTTGAGTTGGATATGTTTTTAAATTCACCTTGTTGTTTGCCACATTCAATGGCCTGCACAATCGTTTCATGCCAACTCTGCATAGCAAGGTTATAAGCCTTTCGTATTTCAATATCTTGTTCAATTAAGAGTTCAGCTTCATTCCATAGGCGTAGGTAGGGCTGAAGTCTATCGATGTTTTCTGCACCCAATAAAATGAAGACCCTTTGAAATTGGCTAGTTGTTTTTAAGGTTTGTTCAATTTCATCAAGCTGTTCCATCAGCTTTAAAAACGCTTCAGCTTTTAAATGAGATGCCGAAGAAAAATGATGATGAACTTGTCCTGTGGATGTTTGTGCTTCTGTTGCGATTCGACGTACCGTCATGGCTGCAAAACCTTCAGCCAAAGCAACGTGCATGGCGGCTTGCAGAATCATTTCTCTGCGTTGATCGCGATTAAGATAGGCCATGTTTATTTCACCTGACTGAATTCGACACAAACTACATTAAAATTAAAAGTTGGACAAGTATCCAGTTGTGTATATAATAACCATAATTTGAACACATGTCCAAGTTTTGGATATCGAAGAGCATTATGCAAAAGAAATGGTTAATCCTGACAATTATTGTCCTTATATATTTACCAGTTACGATTGACGCAACAGTGATGCATGTTGCAACACCATCTTTAAGTGCAGCATTGAATTTAACTGCCAATCAGCTTTTATGGATCATTGATATTTATTCACTGATTATGGCAGGGTTGATTTTGCCAATGGGTGCACTCGGTGATCGTATTGGCTTTAAAAAATTATTATTTATTGGAACCGCAGTTTTTGGTGTTGGTTCGCTAGCTGCTGCCTTTTCTCCAACTGCCTACGCCCTAATTGCTTCCCGTGCTGTTTTGGGGTTAGGGGCAGCGATGCTTATTCCTGCCACTTTATCTGGTATTCGTAATGCTTTTACCGAAGAAAAGCAGAGAAATTTTGCACTTGGGCTTTGGTCTACAGTAGGTGGTGGAGGGGCAGCTTTCGGTCCATTGGTAGGTGGTTTTGTACTAGAACATTTTCATTGGGGAGCCGTGTTCCTCATTAACATTCCAATTATTTTAGTGGTTTTGCTCATGATCGTGATGATCATTCCTAAACAACAAGAGAAAACCGATCAGCCTATTAACTTAGAGCAAGCTTTAATCTTGGTTGTAGCAATTTTAAGTCTTATCTATTCAATCAAATCGGCTATGTATAACTTCTCGGTACTTACGGTTGTGATGTTCGTAGTGGGTATAAGCACATTAATTCACTTCATTCGAAGCCAAAAAAGAAGTACGACGCCAATGATTGATCTGGAGTTATTTAAACATCCAGTGATTTCTACCAGCATTGTCATGGCTGTTGTTTCGATGATTGCTTTGGTTGGGTTCGAATTACTCTTGTCTCAAGAGTTGCAGTTTGTACATGGATTTTCGCCCTTACAGGCAGCGATGTTTATTATCCCATTCATGATTGCAATCAGTTTAGGTGGTCCACTCGCAGGAATCTGTTTAAATAAATGGGGACTTAGACTTGTATCTACTGTTGGTATTTTAATAAGTGGATTTAGTCTATGGGGGCTTGCTCAGCTTAATTTCTCGACCGATCACTTTTTAGCATGGACGTGTATGGTCTTTTTAGGCTTTAGCATTGAAATTGCCTTACTGGCTTCCACCGCTGCCATTATGTCATCTGTACCGCCTCAAAAAGCGAGTGCAGCAGGTGCTATTGAAGGGATGGCCTATGAACTTGGCGCTGGTTTAGGTGTCGCTATTTTTGGTTTAATGTTGTCTTGGTTCTACAGTCGTTCAATTGTTCTGCCAGCCGAGCTTCCGTCAGACTTAATTGAAAAAGCGAGTATTTCTATTGGTGAAACCATGCAATTAGCATCTAATCTTGAAAACCCTTTGGGTGGACAATTAATTGCAGTTGCACAGCAAGCTTTTAGCTATGCACATAGTTGGGTGCTTACCATCTCAGCCATTTGCTTCTTCCTTTTAACTGTATTTGTCTGGTTTAGTTTTCCAAAGAAAGTAAATTAGAATATTTCGTAGTATTTAAAGTTTCGGTAGACAGTTTTTCCGAAACTTTAAAATTCATTGATAGTTCAGACAAATGGTGTAGTTCGCAGTTTATCTGTACGGATATGAGCTTTATGCGTTCACTCTCTTTTAAAAACAAAGTATGCTTATGCCTGTAACAAGGAGCATACATGTATCAAGTACTTGCTAGAAAATACCGTCCACGTAATTTCAATGAGTTAGTGGGGCAAAACCACGTTTCTCGTGCATTAAGCAGTGCATTGGAACGCGGTCGACTTCACCATGCTTATTTATTTACAGGAACGCGTGGTGTAGGTAAAACTACAATTGCACGTATTTTAGCTAAGTGCTTGAACTGTGAAACAGGTGTGACTTCTACGCCATGTGAAGTTTGCGCAACGTGTAAAGCGGTAAATGAAGGCCGCTTTATTGATCTGATCGAAATCGATGCTGCTTCAAGAACTAAAGTAGAAGATACGCGTGAACTTTTAGACAACGTTCCTTATGCGCCAACGCAAGGTCGTTTTAAAGTTTACTTGATTGACGAAGTACATATGCTATCAACGCATTCTTTTAATGCGTTATTAAAAACACTAGAAGAACCACCAGAACACGTTAAGTTTTTGTTTGCAACTACAGACCCGCAAAAGCTGCCAATTACTGTTATTTCACGTTGTCTGCAATTTACCTTACGACCTTTAGCTGTAGATGAAATTACTAAGCATCTCGGGGCTATTCTTGAAAAAGAACAGATTACTGCTGACCAAGATGCAATTTGGCAAATTGCCGAATCTGCTCAAGGTTCATTACGTGATGCATTATCTTTAACTGACCAAGCGATTGCTTATGGACAGGGTGCGGTACATCACCAAGATGTTAAAGAAATGCTTGGCTTGATTGATCGCACCATTATTTATGATTTGATTTTAGCGATTCATCAGAACCAACGTGAAAAAGTCAGTCAGCTTTTACTGCAGTTTAGACATCAAGCGCTAGATGTTTCACTGGTGCTGGATCAGTTGATTTCGACATTGCATGAATTGGCAATTTTACAATATCTACCTGATTTGAGTTTGAAATATAGCGATGAAATCAATCGCAAAATCATGCAGCTGTCTAAGCTGATTTCTGCTCAAGATTTGCAGCTTTACTATCAGATCGCATGTAAAGGACGTTCAGACTTGCAGCTTGCCGTAACGCAAGAGCAAGGTTTTGAAATGTGCGTTTTACGCTTATTGGCATTCCGTCCTTTAGCGCCTAATGAAATTGTAGCGTCAGAGCCAGTTCAGCAAAATGGGCAAGCAGTGGTAGCTTTGAGTCAACAGACTCAGCCCACAGCTCAGGAGATTACTCCAGTAAATACTGTTCAGCCTGTTGAAGTTATTAGTCAACCCGCTATGGTTGAACCTGAACCTGAACCTGAACCTGAACCTGAACCTGAACCTGAACCTGAACCTGAACCTGAACCTGAACCACAGTCTAATCAGGATTTAATGGTATTCGACCCAAATCATCATGAGCTGATTGGGCTTGAGTCAGCAGCTGTTCAAGAAACAGTTAGTGTTCTGGAAGAAGATTTCATTCCAGTACCAGAGCAAAAGTTAATACAAGTTCAGGTAGAAACCCAAGCCAAACAAATTGAATCTGAACCAGCTTTCTCTGCTGAACCTCAAGGTTTGTTTGAATCATCTAGCGCTGAATTTTCTCTTGGTCAAGATGCGCCTATAGCTCATGATTTGCCTTCTGAACTTGTTGTTGAACAACAGTCATTAGTGCAGTCTGAAGTTATTGAAACAGTTGCCGTTGTAAAAGACTCTAGCGCAACTGATAACGGGCAGCTTATGCCTCAAGATATCTTGAAGCTTTCTCCTCAAGTTTTGGAAGGTGAGTGGACGCTTGAAAAATGGGAATATTGGTTTAGAAATAGCCAGCTTTCTCCAGCGGTTCAAGAACTTGCTCAGCATGGTGTGATGACCGGTGAAATTGGCGGCAATACTGTTTTCCATATTCCTCAAGAATATGAAAATATGCTGACGCAATTACAACAAGGGCTTATTGATGCATTAAATGGACAATGGCCGAATACTCAATTTACAGTTGAATATGGTGCTTTAAATACATCTACACCCTACACCATTCAAAGTGCACGTAAAGAAAAGGCGTTTCACAGAGCAGCTGAGCTATTACAGCAACAGCCAGTCATTAAGAGTCTCATAGAAACTTTTGATGGCGAACTGCAAAATATTCAATTAAAGCCTTAAATTCATTTAAGTTTTGATCTGGTGGAGAATATGAAAATCTTAGAGTTTTCATATTCTTCATTGGATTGAAATATTCAAGTCATGTCACTGTCATTGTACTTTTCTATGTTAGCCATTTTAGATTTTAAATGGATTGTACATAGCGATGAAAAGGCAATGCACTGGAATAAATTGTTTTAAATATTCATATTTTTTATTAATCGGCGCGATTCTGCTGAGTGGTTGTAACGACTCATCAAATGATAATTCAAATACGCCAGATACAGGTAAAAAGCCTGTAATGCGCTGTGCCCCATAAACTTAAATAATAAAAAGAACCTGATCATGATTACACGCCGTAAATTTTTAAATTACTCTTTAAATATGGGTTTTGGTGCTGCGGCATTAGCGGCTTTCCCATCGAGTATTCAAAAAGCTTTAGCAATTCCTGCAAACAATAAAACTGGCACCATTCAGGATGTCGAACACGTTATTATCTTAATGCAGGAAAACCGATCTTTTGACCATTACTTTGGAACATTAAAAGGTGTTCGAGGTTTTGCTGATCGTTTTACGATTCCTTTGCCTAGTGGCCGTCGTGTTTGGGAGCAGCTTAGAAGCAATGAACAAGTTTTAACGCCTTTTCATTTGGATGGAACGGCCAATAATGCACAGCGTGCAGATGGGACGCCCCATACATGGAATGACAGTCAGTTGGCTTGGGACAATGGGCGTATGGCGAACTGGCCAACCCACAAAACTGATATCTCCATGGGCTATTTTAAAGAAAAAGAAATTCCATATCAGTTTGCACTTGCGAATGCCTTTACGATTTGTGATGCCTACCATTGTTCTATGCATACAGGAACAGATGCAAATCGATCTTATCATTTGACGGGTACCAATGGTGCAACACCGACCAAGCGTTCATTTGTAAACAATGAGTGGGACTGGATTGATGGTAACCCAGCGACGGCAGATCGTGGTTATACATGGAAGACCTATGCCGAGCGTTTAGAAGAAGCAGGCATAAGCTGGATTTGTTATCAAAATATGCCAGATGAATGGGGCGATAATATGCTTGGGGCATTTCGTACGTTTAGAAAGGCGAACATTGCTTCTGGCTATCCAGTTTCAAGCGGTGGTGAGCCGAATAAACCATATGCCGATACGGGTCAAAAGCTACCGTATAAAGCCTATGATGCTACGACCGATAATGCCAAAAACCCATTGTACAAAGGCATTGCAAATACGTTGCCGGGTAATAAACCAGAAGAATATCTTGATGCTTTTAAACGAGACATTCGTGAGGGTAAGTTACCGCAAGTCTCGTGGATTAATGCACCCTCAATTTATTGTGAACATCCGGATCCTTCAAGCCCAGTTCAAGGGGCATGGTTTATTCAAGAAATTATTGACGCGTTAACTGCGGTGCCTGAAGTCTGGAGTAAAACTGCACTCATTATCAATTTCGATGAAAATGATGGTTACTTTGACCATGTGCCATCACCATCAGCGCCATCTCGTCTTAAAAATGGTCAGTACGCTGGAAAATCAACATTAAGCAGTGCTGATATGCAGGACGAATATTTTGACCATGCTGCACCTGAGGGAAGCCATTCTCAGCCTACACCTGATGGACGAGTTTATGGTCCGGGTCCGCGTGTCCCGTTATATGTGATTTCTCCATGGAGCCGTGGTGGTTGGGTTAACTCGCAAGTTTTTGACCATACTTCCGTGCTCATGTTTTTAGAAAAACGTTTTGGAGTAAAAGAGCCGAATATCAGTCCATATCGCCGTGCAGTGTGTGGTGATTTAACCAGTGCATTTAACTTTAAAACACCAAATGCAGATGTTTTACCGCAGCTGAACGGTAAACAAACCCGTGTGCAGGCAGATGAGTTAAGAGAAAACCAAGAAGCTCTGCCAGCTGTTCCCATACCGACAGATATTAAGTTACCGATTCAGCAAAGTGGTATACGTCTGTCACGTGCGCTACCTTACGAGCTGCACACCAGCGCGCGCTGTAAAGCGGATAGTAAGGTACAATTGATATTCTCTAATACGGGTACGCAAGCAGCGGTTTTCCACGTATATGACAAGCTCAACTTAGACCGTATTCCAAAGCGTTATATTGTCGAGCCGAATAAAACTCTAGATGATGAATGGGATGCTTTAAAAGATAATTTAGGTCGTTACGACTTATGGGTACTCAGTCCAAATGGCTACCATCGTCATTTTAAAGGAGATACTCAACGTATTGTCGATAGTGGTGTTAAACCTGAAATTCGAGTGTGTTATGACATTGCCAACGGTGATGTGTATGTAGAACTCATGAATGAAGGAACTAAGGATGCAATATTGACGGTAAAACCTTGTGCATACCGCCAAGATGCACCGTTACAACTGACCGTAAAAGCGGGACAGGTCGTTAAACAACATTGGTCGTTAGCTGACGTAGGACATTGGTATGATTTTGAAATCACCAGTCAAAGTGATCCGTATTATTACCGACGTTTTGCTGGTCGAGTTGAGACGGGTGAAGACTCCTTTAGTGATCCTGCAATGATATAAGTAGAGAGAGGCAAAAAGAGTAGTTTATTTTCTTTTTGCCCTGTTTTTTATAATAAATAACTTTCTAAAACCTCACGAACTGTCTCAGAAATAGGTACAGTTTTACGCGTTTCGCGATCAACAAACACATGAACAAAATGTCCTTGAGCTGACGCTTGGTCTTGACCTTGTTTAAAGATTGCCAATTCATAGCGTAAAGATGTCGTGCCGATTTTCCCAATCGCAACACCCACTTGAATAATTTCTGGAAATGACAATTCCTGATTAAAGCTACAAGCTGAATCGACGACTAACCCAATTGATTTTGCTTCATGAATATCAAAACCTGTTTTTTGAATCAGTAACGCATTGGCTGCTGTATCAAAATAGCTATAGTAAGTCACATTATTCACATGACCATAAATATCGTTATCTGCCCAACGCGTTTGAATGTCTAAAAAGAACTTAAATTGATCACGGGTTTTTAAAACGGGTTTAGTCATCAATGAATCGCCTGATAAATTGCCAAAGCAGCGGCTTCTGTCATGTCACGTGGGTTATTTTGTAGTAAGCGGGTTTGCAACATGGCATCTTGAGCAAGTCTAGGTAAGCTAGACTCATCAATACCCAGATCTCTAAGTTTTAAAGTCAAACCACTACGGTCTAAATGGTTTTGCATATGATCAATAAACAGATCACATAGACCATCGGTGCTGCCATTGCTATATGGATCTAACCATTGCATAAGCTCTGCATAATATTGTTTAGCATGTGGTGCATTAAATTTTAATACTTCAACCAATACTAAGGCATTGGTGTGACCATGCGAAAGATGAAAATGTCCACCCAGTGGATAAGCTAAAGCATGTACCGCAGCAACGGGCGAGTTTGCAAATGCCTGACCTGCAAGCATTGAGCCGAACAGCATATTTTGCCTTGCTTCCAAATCATTACCGTTCTTAAGAACTTTCGGTAAGTTATGATTTAGTAGCTTGAGTGCATGTTTGGCTAAAATATCGGTATATATATTTTTTTTGTGCTTAGAAGTATATGCCTCAATGGCATGCACCATCGCATCAATACCTGTCGCAGCAGTAATATGGGCTGGAAGGTTTTGAGTAAAGGTGGCATCAAGAATTGCTGTGTCGGCATACAGTACTGGAGAAACAATCCCCATTTTTGTCGTTTCACCAGTGGTCACAATTGAGATTGGCGTTACTTCTGAGCCAGTACCAGCCGTAGTCGGAATTAAAATAAGCGGAAGGCGAGTTGTGGTGACCTGATTTACACCATACATCTCTTGCAAATGTTGAGTTTGGTTGGGGTGTGCGAGTAAAGCAATTACTTTTGCAACGTCCAAAGAGCTACCACCACCGAAACCAATAATGACATCGACATTTTGCTGTTTTGCATAATTGGCTGCATCTAAAACCACTTGTTCTGGTGGGTCAGCCTGCACATCCGCATAAATGACATATTCAAGATTGAGGGTATCTAAAATTTGAAGGATGGGACGGTGTAATTGATTTTTAACCATACCCGCATCAGTGACCAGCAATAACTTACGGTAAGTTTTTGAGGACAATATATTCTGTAATTCTTGTATAGAGCCTAAGCCAGAGATGATATTTGGAACAGTTTGAAATTGAAAATGGCTCATATACATTATTTCCTTATTTTTGAACATTATTGTTGAATGGTTCTATAAGATTCAATCTCCAAATAAGTTAGCATAAGACACTTTAAAATAAAGCATTCTCGTAAGGTGATTTTATAGCTCAGGATTTAAACCAGCAAAAGCAAATTTAGATTGCAAAAAACTCCGCTAACTATCGACTAATGGCGGGGTTTTTTATTATTAAGTATTTCTGTAATATCAATTTGATAGTATAAGCAGGGAAAAATGCCAAATAATCAGGATTAATAATCAAAAAGAGGGAGCTGACTTTATAAACTTATGTTTACAAAGTTTTGGTTATAAGTTTTTGAATTAATTTGTTTTTTATTAATAGTGGGTGTGTGGGAATTATCCAGTTGTAAAGTTGGAAATATAACCAAATACGTATTTCCTGTTTTTTAGAGGTTAGATGTCTTTTTCGTTAGGACCATTTCTGATTGAGACGGGGAAAACAAGGTCTTTTTATTATTAAGAAAAAACATAATTTTTTGAGGTGGAATTTAAATAGTGATGTACACAATTAGATATGTTCATCGGAACAATACTTACTATATCGCTTCGAACAACGAAGGAAATTTTATTATTCTTGAGTCACTTGACTCGGAGTTTCGCATGGGGCATCAAATTTCATATGATGGTGAAAAAGTATTTAACCTGACACTAAATGATGAAACAGATGCAGTCATTAAACTGGAGAGTAACGAAAAAGGCGCATATGAGTACTTACATTCAGTTAAGTAAATAAGCTTTTTTATTCTTAAGTATTTCTGTAAGATCCCCGAGTTGCTTTAAACAACAATAAACCTTAATGATCAGCGCAAAAGTCATAAGGGGAAAGCCTACTTGAAAGAGTAGGCTTTTTTTATATCGTGTCTCGAGTTCTTCGAAATGGCTGAGTCATAAGAAAGGATAAAAGATCAGATAGTTTATCGACCGATTTATCAACTTTTAATCTATTGATAAACATTATTTTCCTTTTCAACCCATGTGAGTTTTGACAAAATGCAACAAGTCACATGGTCAATGCGGTTGTCACAAATTTATAGTTTGTTAAGATTTTGCGTGCACCCAATTTATTTTTATTTAATTCAAAAGTTTGGATGTAATTTCTAATGGAAACACAATATAAGGTGTTATGTGTCTGTTTAGGAAATATTTGCCGTTCTCCCACGGCTGAGGTGGTTTTTAGACATTATTGTGATGCACATCAACTCAGTGTCATTGTCGATTCAGCTGGAACAAGTAATTATCATCCAAATAAAGCGCCTGATCAGCGCAGTCAGTTGCATGCTAAAAAAAGAGGCTATGACTTATCGACTTTACGAGCAAGACAACTTTCAACTCAAGACTTTTTAGAGTTTGATTTGATTTTGGCAATGGATCATCAAAATTTTGAAGATATTCATGAAGTACTGCAAAGAGCAGTCTCACAATTTGGCGCTCATCAAATTCGTGCAAAAGTAGCTTTAATGAGTGAGCATGATCCTGAATATCCACAACAAGCGTTGCCAGATCCTTATTATGGCGGTGCGGATGGCTTTGAACGTGTACTCAATCAATGTGAGTCTAGTAGTTTGGCGTGGGTTAATATTTTAAAAAAACAATTGAATGTTTAAGAATAGGTTTTTCAACACAATGCAAATTCAGAATCAAGTACAGCTTAAGCCATTCAATACCTTAAGTTTAGATGCAACCGTTTCTCACTATACTAAAGTTGCCAATATTCACGATATTGAAGAAGCTTTAGATTTTGCAGAGCAGCATCAGTTAAATGTACTTGTATTATCGGGCGGTAGTAATATGTTGTTGCCGCAGCAGATCAATGCTTTAGTTATTCATCTTGATATTCAGGGAATTGAAGTTTTATCGAACAATCATGATTTTGTTCGGGTTAAGGTTGGTGCAGGCCAAGTCTGGCATGATTTTGTTTTATACAGCACTGAGCAAAACTGGTTTGGTTTGCAAAATCTTGCACTTATTCCAGGCTTAGTTGGCGCTTCTCCCGTACAAAATATTGGGGCTTATGGGGTAGAGGTGGGTGAGTTTATTGAGTCAGTACAAGTGTATGACCGCAATTTAAAGCAAACTCAAACAATTTTAGCGGCTGACTGCCATTTCGCCTACCGCCATAGTATTTTTAAAGATGATCCGAACCGTTATATTATTACGCATGTCACTTTTAAATTACTTAAACAGCCACACTTAAAACTTAATTATGGCGATTTGAAACAAGCAGTTGGAGATAATCAGACTGCTGAAAATTTACAGAATCAGGTCATCCATATTCGCCAAAGTAAGCTTCCTGATCCAAAAGAATATCCAAATGTAGGTAGTTTCTTTAAAAATCCGATTGTTAGTCCTCAAGAGTTTGAGCGCTTAGTCACACAATTCTCAACAATTCCTCATTATCCTCAAGCGAATGGAAACGTTAAAATTGCAGCAGGATGGTTAATTGATCAGGCGGGTTGGAAAGGGAAGCAACTCGATATGGTGGGGATGTTCCATAAACAGGCATTAGTTTTGGTGAATTATGCCAATGCATCTCTTACTGATGTAAAGAAAACTTATCAGGCTGTACAACATGATGTTGATCAGCGTTTCCATATTATGTTAGAACCAGAGCCTGTGCTTTATAACAGTTTAGGTTTAATTGAAAATCATACGGAATAGTTTTATGCCAAAAGTACACTTAATGGTACGTTTAGTCCAAGTAGTCACCGTACTATTTGTGCTATTAGGCTGTTTCGTGGTTTTTTTATATTCACCGTTTTATTCAAAACTTATTGTAGCTGGGCTTAATTATTTTGTTCCTGTTGACGTTAATCAGGTTGCCGCTGAGAGCCAAAGACAAGCTTCGTTAAGTGAACATGATAATTTAGAACCCGGTTCAAATTTATGGATTGCTCGTCAGGCGTATTTAAAATTGACAGAGCAAGCTTTACGTGAAAAAAAGACATCTGATTTGACCTATATTCAAGAAAATTATAAAGCCTTACAGCAAATTATTCTTTTAGAAGAAAAGGAACAGGATACAGAAGAACAGGAAACCACGGTAACCGTTCCTCTAGTCGCTAAAAATTCAGAAATTGATGCTGCAGATGAGGCGAGTAGCCCTGTTGATGAAACACTTTTTATTAATAGTTCTGAAAATAAGGCACTTACCGAGCAATATACAGAGTTTTTAGCAAGAAAACCTGTGGTATCAGAGCATCAAGAAGCTGTCAGTGAACCTGAGCAGAAAATCGAATATGTACGTAAAAATCCAATACCTGTACAACCTAAAAAGTTATCAGAGCCTTATGCAATTGTTGTATTGGGCGGAGGATTAACTTTAGATAAAAATGGTAAAGATATTGTAGTGAATGGCTATACGCGTTTGCGATTAGAAAAAACTTTAGAAGTTGAAAAACAAAATCATCTACCTATTGTACTGAGCGGTGTAGAAGCGCCTTATATGCAAGCGTGGTTAAAAGAGCGCGGTGTTGATGCCAAGCTATTAGAAAAGCGTAGTATGAACACATGTGAAAATACTCGTTTTAGCTCTTTATTGCTTCAGAAAAAAGGTGGAGCACCGACGGTGATGCTGGTTACAGATGAATATCATATGCCGCGTACACGCCGACTCTTTGCCTTAAATGGTATTGAAACTATTCCTGTTGTGGCTCCAATGCCAACTCCACTGACGCGCTGGCAACCAAGTGTGCAAAATTACGATCATAGCCGCCGTGCAAATTATGAATTACTTGCGACAATTCGCGACATGTTGTTTGGCTCAAGTGATTGTCGAGAGGTTCCTTAATGTCAGATATTCCATTTCTCAATCCTGCCGTATTAAAACAATTAGATTTACCGGTTCCTAACCGTGATCTTACGCCGCAGGTTTTGAGTCCACTCAATTTAAATACATTAGAAGAACCTTCTCGTGATTTGTTAGCTTACCGCAAATTATATGGTTTACATTTACTTGAATGTGACCATTGGCAGGGCTATGTTCAAATGCCTTTATTCCGTTTGCATGTACAAGTTTTCAAACCTAAAGTAGAAAAAATACAAGGTACTGTTTGCCTATTGCACGGCTATCTTGAACATAGCGGTATTTATCAGCCAATTATCCGTGAAATTCTTGAGCAGGGTTTTAGCATCATTACTTATGATTTGCCTGGCCACGGATTAAGTGATGGTTCACCGGCCAGTATTAAAAATTTTGATCATTATCAACAAGTTTTGATGGCTGTTTATCAATATGTAAAACATGCAGATCAATTGCCAAAGCCATGGGTTGGTATCGGTCAGAGTACGGGTGGCGCAATCTGGATGCATCACCTATTGGAATATGCTGAAAAACGCCAAGATCCGATTGTAGATCGAGTACTTTTACTTTCTCCTTTGATTCGACCGGCAAAAACTGCATGGTGGCATAACCCTGTTGGATTGGGTATTATTCGCCGTATTAAACGTCAAGTACCAAGACACTTTAGACGTAATAATCATAATCCTGAATTTTTGCGTTTTATTCGTTTAAAAGATCCGTTACAACCCCGAATGATGGGGATGGACTGGATTTTGGCCATGTCAAAATGGATGCAAGAAATGGAAGCGCGACCTGCTTGCCGTATCCCAGTCTGGCTTGCACAAGGTGCTCTCGATCAGACAGTTGATTGGCGTTACAACATTGAATTTATTCGTCGTAAATTTAGACTGCAAACGTTGTTAATGCTTGAAGAAGGTTCTCATCAATTAATTAATGAACGTGCGGATATACGTGCCGCATTAACAGGATTGATTCCGGCCTTTTTACATGCAAAGCCAAAACATTTTTATTATTAAAAAATAATGCATCTATCCAAAAATTTTAGATAGATGCATGACTGAATCTGGGGCGTTATTTTTTTAATTTTGATAAAGCTATATGAAGCATTTATAGGGAGAGGCATCCCACTATAAATGCTTAACTGATAAAATTAATATCAATTAAAAATGATTAGCATCCGCCATATTCCACATTCGATAATAAAAATTATCATCGTCATTATTAAGTTCAGACTGTAAAAGTTCACCTTCTTTTAAGAAAAAATGCAATTGAGCATAGTTCTTAATTTCACGGTCATTTACTCGCTGAGCTAAATGATGAGCTTTAATATCAGAAGGATGACGTAAACCAGCAGCAGCAATCATTTCTGATAATGCATGCAATGTGTTTTTATGGAAATTAAATACTCGTTCTGATTTAGTTGGTACATCAATTGCCTTTTGACGATCTTTATCTTGGGTTGCAACGCCTACTGGGCATTGGTTGGTATGACAGCTTTGTGCCTGAATACACCCGACAGCAAACATGAAACCACGTGCCGAGTTAACCCAATCTGCACCAAGCGCAAAAGTACTCGCAATATCAAATGCACTAATAATTTTACCACTCGCGCCAATTTTAACTTGATCTCTTAGCCCTGCACCGACAAGTGTGTTATGGACAAAGCGTAAGCCTTCACGTAATGGAGTACCGATATTGTCGCTAAACTCAATTGGCGCTGCTCCCGTACCACCTTCAGAACCATCAACAACAATAAAATCAGGAACAATTTTTGTTTCAAGCATTGCTTTAACAATACTCATAAATTGCCAAGGTTGGCCAATACACAATTTAAAACCAACTGGCTTACCACCAGATAATGTGCGTAACTTTTGTAAGAAATGCATCATTTCAATTGGGGTAGAAAAACTAGAATGCTTGGCAGGAGAAATACAATCGTGATCGCGCGAAACACCACGTATTTGAGCAATTTCTTCGGTAATTTTATGTTTAGGTAAAATACCGCCGTGACCAGGTTTGGCACCCTGTGAAAGCTTCAGCTCGATCATTTTGATCTGTGGTAATTGAGATTGCTTGGCAAATTTTTGCTCGTCAAATTTTCCATCAAGCGTACGACAACCAAAATAACCACTGGCAATTTGCCAAACAATATCACCGCCATTTTCCAGATGATAAGGGCTTAAACTTCCTTCGCCAGTATCATGATAAAAACCGCCTAATTGTGCTCCTTTATTTAGGGCACGAATTGCATTGGCACTTAAACTACCAAAGCTCATGGCAGAAATATTCATAATAGATGCGCTATACGGTTGTAGGCATTGTGCATTACCTACCTGAATACGGAAGCTCTTTGGGTCTGCGGGCGGGCAAGGGCTTATTGAGTGAACAATAAAACGATAATTTTCTTGATAAACATCAATGATTGAACCAAAAGGTTTATCTGCATTTTCATTTTTAGCACGTTGATAAACTAAGCTTCTTTGCATCCGTGAAAAAGGTAGAGCATCTTGATCCGCTTCAATAAAGTATTGGCGAATTTCAGGACGGATATCTTCAAACAAAAAACGAAAATGCCCCATAATTGGGTAATTTCTTAATATTGAATGTTTATTCTGCAAAACATCATAGAGACCTAATAAGCTTAAGGCGCCTGTAACCACCCATAAACCGTTAAGGAGAGTGTCAGAAACAAAATAGTAGATACTATGAGGGGTATATACAGTACGAAACCACGTAATACTGAGCGCAGTAAAAATACATAAAAACCAGATAGAATGGCGTGAGAAAAATGTATTGAGAAATTTATGTCGAATGATTTGTGCTGGACTCGCCATATTGGAACAAATTCCTAATGTTTTACTGGCACATACCTTGCCAAGAAGCAAGTCAAACTACAAGTATGGAATTGTTAGCTCAAACCTAAAATAAAGTAGAAGATATAAAATCCACACAAATAATAAAAATTAAGGGGGTTATTTATTTTAGATAAATTCTATTTTTAAATGTGAAGTTACTCGGAGCTGAGAATTAAATTTTTTGCTTTTTATTGTCTTTTCTAGATCTCTTAATTAATTTAAAGAAATCTAGTATATTTTTAATTTTACACAGCGAATTGGAGTGGGGGAAATAGGATGACTTAATTTAGATTGAAAGCGAAATTTTGAATATATCGGAATTTATAGAGGGATTTATCGATAATGTTGTTTTAGGATGAGTAAAAACAGAAAAAGACAAATTAAAAAAATAAGAAAAAACATCTGATGATTAAATACCTTATGAATATTAAATGTATTTTTACACAAGTTAACAGATTGTACAAATTAAATTACAGTTCTCTTTTCCTTATTTTTACTTTCTTATCCAAAAAAAATGCTTTTAGAGACAATTGAATTAACGATAATTTAGTTATTTGTATTACAAAACAAAGTGTTAAAATTAAAAAGTTGGGATGTTTTGATATATGACTATCTCTAATTTTAACCTATTGAAAATGCAAAGGTTTACAGCTTGTTCCAACCACTTTCCATCCAGACTAGACTCGGCGGATTCTACTTTTTCTACTATTCCATTGTTGGTACATTCATGCCTTATTGGAATTTGTATCTTCAAGATCAAGGATTTAATTATCAAGAAATTGGTGTTTTATCATCAATTGCGATTGTAACGCGTTTTTTTGCACCGTTAGTTTGGGGCTGGATTGCTGACAAATCTGGTAAACGAATGCTGCTTGTCCGGCTGGCAACTTGGATGGAGTCCTGTATATGGTTAGCTATTTTTATAGTGCCAAATACTTTTCAATCAATTGCTTTGCTTATGCTTATTTTTAGTTTCTTTCAGAATGCTATTTTAGCTCAATTTGAAGGTGTCACTTTATTTTGGTTAGGTGACCAAAAAGCGAAGCTTTACGGCAAAATTCGTAAATGGGGGTCTGTTGGGTTTATTGTTGGGGTATTCACTATTGGAGCAATTTTAGAAATAGTGCCTATTTCAATGCTTCCAATTTTATTATTAATTATTGCTTCACTGGCCTTCGTCTGGTCTTTCACAATCCGCGAACCTGATAGTGCACCTACCTCACAAAAACATTTAGAACCTTTACTTCCTGTTCTTAAACGTCCAACTGTGGCTGCATTTTTTGCAATTGAATTTATTCTGCTTTTTTCACATGCGCCTTTTTATAGTTTCTATAGTAATTTTTTGAAATCTTTAAGTTTTAGTACCACGCAAATTGGTTTCTTATGGGCTATGGGTGTTTTTGCTGAAATTTTTATGTTTTCAATTGCTGCAAAAGTTTTTCAACATTTCTCATGGCGTATTTTGGTAATTGTTTGCTTAATATTGACGAGCATACGTTGGATGATGGTTGCAATATTCTCACATTATTTTGTTGGTCAAATTTTTGCGCAGTGTTTGCACGCTTTTAGTTTTGGTTTATTTCATTTAATTGCGATGCGAGTAATTTTTCAAAACTTCTCAGCGGGGCAACAGGGCCGCGGACAAGCACTTTACAGCACGATGTGGGGATTAGGGGTAGCCTTTGGTAGTGTTTTAGCTGGGCATTTCTGGAAAATTCTTTCTGGTGAAGTCATCTTTATGTATGCAAGTGCGGTGGTACTATTAGGCCTAGGTTTTGTGATGTGGCTTCCTAAACAAATTGACTCTTCTACATAAGTTTGAGGTGAGATAAAACTTTAATAACTTTGTATTGAAAAAAGCAAATAAATATAAAATTGTTTGTTGACTTGTTGTGGCACGTTACAGTTGAAAAATATTGTTTTTATATGGTTATGGAGCAATGATTTTCTAAAAAAATATGCTAACTTAAGTTCATGCGTTTAATGATTAATAAATCTATGAAAAATATTTATATTATTGGATTATTGTGGGCTTGTTCTGGTTTAGCTGTGGCAGAAACAGCTACTCAACAGCCAGCCGAACAACCTGTTCGGACTGCAAGTAATCCTAACGCTATACGTATTGTTACGCGTCCTGAAATTATGGGATTATGGGGAATGGAGATTCCAAATAATAAGAAATGTGTGGAATATTATAACTTTCGTAGTAGTAATGATGTAGTGATTAAAAGCGGTCAGGAATGGTCTTATGGTATTTATGAATATCAACCATCTGATGATCCTAAAGAGCAGCTAGCCGCTTTAGTGATGCAAATTAAATTTGATAATAATAAAGTAGATTGTTCTGGTCAGAAGCAAGACCAAACAGGTGATGTCTCACAATATTTTGTACAATGGAAAAACGATCATACCATCAATTTCTGTTCGACTGCGAAGGGTGAGCAATGCTTTGCGACTCTGCGTAGGGTGTTACCATAAAACGGTAGATAAAAAAAAGCCTCTTAAAAATAAGAGGCTTTTTTTATTATACAGTTTCAGCTTTCTTTTCTTCCACTTGCTTTAACAAGTGTTTTTCAAGGTAATGGATGTCCATTGCTTGAGAGCAGAAGCTCTTATCTTGCAAAATAAGATCTTTATGCAAAGGAATATTTGTTTTAATTCCTGTAAGGATCATTTCATCTAATGCTTGACGCATACGTGCAATTGAAGTTTCACGATCTTTACCATGAGAAATCAATTTAGCAATCATAGAGTCATAGTAAGGAGGAATGCTATATTCTGGGTAGATATGAGAATCTAAACGAATACCTGCACCACCTGGCGCATAGAAACTTTCGATTTTACCAGGTGAAGGTAAGAAAGTTGTTGGGTCTTCTGCATTGATACGGCATTCAATTGCATGTCCCTGAACTTTAATGTCTTCTTGTTGAAGCTCTAGTCCTAGGCCACCTGCAATACGTAATTGCTGTTCAATAATATCAACACCAGTAACCATTTCAGTTACAGGGTGCTCTACCTGAACACGAGTATTCATTTCAATAAAGAAGAATTCACCGTCTTCAAATAAGAATTCAAATGTACCAGCACCACGATATTGCATTAACTGACAAGCATGAACACAAGCTTCTAAGATATCAGCTCGAGCTTGCTCTGGTAAGTTTGGTGCAGGTGCTTCTTCTAGTACTTTTTGATGGCGACGTTGTAATGAACAGTCGCGGTCATATAAATGGATTGCATGACCATTACCATCACCAAGAACTTGAACTTCGACATGGCGAGGTTTTTGTAAGAAGCGTTCCATGTAAACGGTATCATCACCGAACCACATTTCTGCATCACGTTGCGCTGCTTGAACTGATTCAAGTAGTGTATCTACACGCTCAACAATACGCATACCACGTCCACCACCACCAGAAGCGGCTTTAACAATAAGCGGGAAGCCAATTTCTTTCGCTTCTGCCAATGCATTGTGGATGGTCACTGCATGGTCACAACCTGGTACAGTAGGTACGCCAGCTTTTTTCATGGCAACAATCGCAGAAACTTTATTCCCCATAAGACGAATATGTTCTGGACGAGGGCCAATAAAAGTAAAGCCTGAACTTTCTACAATTTCAGCAAACTCAGCATTTTCTGAAAGGAAACCATAACCCGGGTGAATAGCATCAGCACCGGTAATTTCTGCAGCAGTAATAATTGCCGGGATATTTAAATAGCTATCACTACTTGCGCCCGGACCAATACATACTGCTTCATCAACAAAACGTAAATGCATCAAATCCTTATCGGCATCTGAATAGATACCAACAGTCTTGATTCCTAATGTTTTACAAGCCCGGGTAATACGTAAAGCGATTTCACCACGGTTTGCAATTAAAACTTTTTGCAACATAGACGTCCCCGGGGTAATTACGCGCGATAACGGAATAAAGGTTGACCGAATTGGATAACTTCACCATTTTTCACTAAAATTTCTTCAATCACGCCACTTTGAGTTGCTTCAATTGGGTTCATGATTTTCATTGCTTCAATAATACCCAAAGTTTCACCAGCAGATACAGTTTGACCTACTTTAACAAATGGTGCTTCGCCTGGGCTTGGAGCAGCGTAGAACACGCCAACCATTGGAGAAGTTTCAACTGCTCCACGCGGTGTTTTTGCAACTGGTGCTTCTGCAACAGGAGCAGCCGGAAGTGCTACACCAGCCGCAGCAACGACAGGATTGCGACGAGTTAAAGCGATTGATTGATCACCTTCTTTAACTTCGATCGCTTGCAAGTCAGACTCAATCATTAAATCGATGAGTTTCTTAATTTTGCGGATATCCATGGGCGACTATTCCTAAACTAGTTTGGGTTAGATGGTTGAATTTTTTCAATAGCGTAATCGAGTGCAAAACGATAGCCTTTTGCACCTAGACCACAAATCACGCCAATTGCTTTATCAGATAAATAAGAATGGTGTCTGAATGCCTCTCTTGCATGGACATTCGACAAATGTACTTCAATGAATGGAATCGCAACGCCAAGTAGGGCATCACGTAGAGCAACTGAAGTGTGGGTGAGGGCAGCAGGATTAATAATAATAAGTTTTACGCCTTCAGTTTGTGCCTGATGAATACGATCAACAATGGCACCTTCCCAGTTGCTTTGAAAAGTATCTAATGTAATTGAAGCTTGTTGAGCTTGATTAATAAGTTGTTGGTTAATATCACCTAAGGTAAGATGACCATATACTTCTGGTTCGCGTTTTCCCAGCAAATTCAAATTCGGTCCATGAATCACCAAAATGGTCGAACTCATTCAGATTGCTCCAGCTCTAAAGTTGCAAATATTCTTTGCAAGATGTCTGCAAAGTTTGCTTATTATGGCATATGTTTCTACAATTTTTTTATAATTTGTTTTCATCGTCGCAGAAAGGGTATACCAAATTCGGCTTATATATTGTAAATTTTGCGATGATTTAGCAATGTTAAAAAATGACAAAATTTCAAGTAATTTAATAGAGCTTATTTTAAACTGAATTGACAAAAACAGTTCATGTATTTTGTGTAACGGCTATAGAGTTCTCTCCAATCACTAAGAGTTCATTCCACCGAGTCAGATAGTTTTTTGAACGGTGGCATTGTTTCATATGCCAAGATGAACTTCGAGAATGATAACCGACTTGTAAATAGTGACTACCGAATCGGTTACGAACTGTGCTGAGCGTTTGCATCAATTGTTGTCTTTGATGAATTAACTCCAGAGGTTGCCATAAATCATCAATGTGATGTTGACGGGGATGCAAACCACAAAATAAAACTCCAATCTTAATGTATTTCTTATTTTCTTTATATAAAACATCAATTTGTTGCATTGCTGCTTTTGTTAATATACATAAATCATCTGTTGCATAATTTAAGCCTATCGCTTGAGATGATGCTTTTTTATAAGGTGGTTTATCTATTTTTTCATAAAGCATGACTTGAATGCAGGCACATAGTTGCTCTTGTTTCATTAAACGGCGATGAGCACGGTTGAGATGGAAAATAAGTGCTTGTTTAATAATTTCAATGCTGGATAAAGCTTGAGCAAAACTACGTGAAGCTAAAATTCGTTTTGTGACGATGGCAGGATCGTCGAGTTGAATACAGGATTGGCCTTTTAGCTCACGAATGGTACGTGCCATCACCACAGAAAAAGCTTTTGCTAGATGATGCTCATTGGCAAAAGTTAAGTCTAAGCATGAATAAATCTCATAGCTTCGTAATTGTTTGACCAATTGATAGCCAATTCCCCATACTTCTTTGACCGAAGTATTTTGCATGAGGTCTTCAAGAAGCAAAGGATCTAAAGTGATGAAATTACAAATTTTATTAAAGCTTGGAATCTTTTTAGCATAGTGATTGGCTAATTTTGCTTGAGTTTTTGAATATCCGATACCAATACAGCAAGGTAAGCTTAACCAACTTTCTAGAGTTTCTACGACTTTGGCACAGTAAGAGTGAATATCTATAGACTGTAGGTAAGGGGTAAGGCGAATAAAGCATTCGTCAATAGAATAAGCTTCTAAATCATCGGGTGAGAAAAACTCCCCAAGTACTGAAAAAAAGCGACGCGACATCTCGGCATATAAAGTGTAGTTGCTTGAATAGACGTGTACACCTGCTTGAAGAGCGTATTGCTCGATTTGATACCATGGAATACCCATTTTGATACCCATATTTTTTGCTTCTTCACTACGTGATACAACACATCCATCGTTGTTAGAAAGTACTACAACAGGCAGACCAATAAGTTTGGGGTTAAATAAGCGCTCACAACTGACATAACAATTATTAATGTCGACAAGCGCGTAAATTTCGCGGTGTGAGATTTCCATTATGATTTGCCCCATTAAAAATATTGGTAAAACGACATATTGATATTGCTTTCATAAACACAGTGAGGTGGTGTGTTAACCGAAAAAATTACATTTTGAATATGTAACAAAATCAAGTTAACAAAGTTTCTAACGGAAAGCTAGAGGAGTTCTGCGGGTTTATCTCAAGTTAACCATGGAAAAAATAGATAAGGGATTAACGTTTTTAATAAAAAAAGGAGATCGTATAGATCTCCTTTTGATGAAACATTCTAAGTTAGTTTTGATTACCATTTATGACTATAAGAAACTTTCAGCGTTGCGCCATTTGCCACTAAATGGCTAGTGTTATCACTTGTTCTTAATAGTTGGCTGTAGAGAGGATAGTACTTACGGTTAAACATATTCTCTAAACCAATCGTCACAGTGTCTTTTTTGTTAAGCGCAAAGCTACTGATTAAATCTGCTGTGGTATAAGTTTTTACATCGTAACGACCAAAACCATTTACACCATTCAAGCGATAATCTTCTGCGCCAAAGTATGTGGCTTGCAGGCGATTTGTCCAAGTTTCAGTTGGGCTATAAGAAACGTAAGCTGTGAGTTTTAATGGTGGAATACGGAAGCCTGTCATGTCTTGTTCAGCACCGTTTTGCGGTTTTTCACGACCTTTCATCCACGTAACGCTACCACCCGTTCCCCAAACGTTCGCATCGTCCAAATAGTCAAAAGTTGCTTCCACACCAGTAACTTTTTCTTTGGTTCTAGCAAGTACTAGACCGTTATTGAATGATTGCACAGCGCCTAGGTCAGAAGTAGAGTGGAAGACCGCTAAACTTGAAGAGAAGTTATTGAAGTTTCCTTTCCAGCCCAACTCGTAGTTATCTACTTTTACAGGCTCTAAGAATGACGAACCAAGGTTAAAACCTTCGCCAGCATTACGGATAATCAAGCCTACATCAGGTAATTGAAAACCTTGGTTAAATGATGCATAAATCGAGTTTTGATCATTCGGTGAGAAAGTTAAATTGGCATTGTATAACCATGCATCGGCTTTCACTTTTCCGCCTGGAACTGTGTAAGGGTTAGTTTTGCCTAATTGTGATAATGGAACAAAGCTATCAATTTGGGCGTAGCTATCTTCATAGCGTGTACCAGCTTCTGCTGACCATTGATCATTAAAGCGGTGCTTTAGCTGTACAAAACCACCCACACTTTGCGTGGTGAGCTCAGGCAAATAAATAAGCTTGCCAGTTTTTACAAACTCTAAGCCACCAGATTGATCATAAATTTTTTGATCGAAAATATCTAAAGGCATTTCGCTTTTTTCACGGCTAAAGTCGCCCCCCCAAACCAATGAGGTATCACCTAAAAACTCAAGTGGTGTGGTAACAGTTAAGCGG
Organism: Acinetobacter sp. WU_MDCI_Abxe161; assembly: GCF_025514355.1. Taxonomy (NCBI): domain Bacteria; kingdom Pseudomonadati; phylum Pseudomonadota; class Gammaproteobacteria; order Moraxellales; family Moraxellaceae; genus Acinetobacter; species Acinetobacter sp. WU_MDCI_Abxe161. The sequence goes on along the minus strand of NZ_JAHPTU010000003.1, from coordinate 146,660 downwards.
CTACCGAGTACGTTATTTTCTTGATAAATCTGATCGACTTGTCCACCACGATTTGCATTTTTTCGTGCATCAAATGGTGAAAAACGGGTAAAGAAGTCGCGGTAATAAATTTGAGCATCGACCTTATTACCAAAAAAGTCTTTATGGTTATAAGTTAAATTGTAGATCTGGTTTTCGTTTTTATTTTGGTCTTTGAGCTTTAAGCCTTTAATGGCTTTAGCTGGTACGGTTCCGGCAGGGGCATTCTTCACACTTGGGTCAGATGCATAATCTGAGTCTTGCTCGGCATTGTAGTAATTTGCAGCAAACTGTAGATATTGGTTGTCATCAATATGGTAACCCAGTTTACCGCCTACGCTGTAGCCATCGGAATCATAAAGGTCGCCTTGACTTGGTTCAGGTGCAACACGGTCACCGCTTGCATCATACGGGCTACCAATACGTTGGTAACCAAAGTCGAGCGCATAATCAAAAGCGTTAAAGCTGCCTGTGAAATATTGATGAATATCGCCACTTAAAGCATTAGAACGGAAATTTGTTAAAGGTGTTTGAAGTCCAACCACGGTTTTAGCCGTGGGTTCACCGCCCGCAGCTTTTGTGGTAATTGAAATAATACCGCCAGCAGCACCACCACCATAAATTGCGTTACTGCCTCGAATCACTTCAATGTTGGCAATACTTTCAGGGTCAATTGCTGAAAGTCCGCGTGATGTGTCACGTGTAAGGTTCATTGGTACGCCATCGACCAAGATGAGGGCATTACGGCCACGTAAAGTTTGGCCGTAATCGGTAATGGTTCGGCTTGAATCTGACAGGCCCGGTACGGCTTTCGCTAAAACGGTTGCAATACTGCCAGATGAACCATTTCTTAAAAGTTCAATTTGCTTTTCATCTAGCTTGGTTACTTGCTTGGCAGAAGTAGAAAGTTCATCTGCACGTGAAGCGGTAATTGTGATTGTAGGTAATGCTTCAGGCTTTTTTTCAGCATCGGTTGTCTCAGAAGACGAGGCTGCAAAGGCTGAGTTTGAGAGAAAGATGGCCCCACCAAGTGAAAGGAGTGGAATAATATTTTTTACTTCAGACTTCCTCGTAAAAAGTTTGTGACTTTTTATCTTATTTCCCATTGTCTCGCCCTGAGAGTGATTTTAAATTTGTCGAATTATAAGTGAGAATGATTGTAATTCACAATATCGTTGTTGGACAAAAAATAATAAAATTCGTTTTTATTAATTGTTGTGTAGAGGACCGTATTTCTATCGCTCTACACGACTGAAAATTTATGAGATTTCCTTATAAGAATTCAAATGATTTTGATGGGCGCGGCGAATAATACTTCGGTCATCACCCAGTACAAAAAGCCGAACAGATTGCTTTTTCCATGTAGAGATATCTTCAGGTTTTCGGGGAATAGCACAGAAATGTTTTTGACTATTTTTCGTTTTTGTATACATCTCTTGAACTTTTTCTTGGACCTTCGGATGGCTGGTTTGCCACGGTATGCCCATAGATTGAGAAAGGTCGGCAGCACCTTCAAGAATAATGTCGATGCCTTCGACTTTTAAAATTTCATCAAGTTGTTCTAGTCCTTCTAAGCTTTCAATCATGGCAATAACAACCGTTTCGTTTGCAGCCTGTTGAACAAAACTCGCTAAATCGTCCATGCCGTATCGATTTAACCTTGTCGAATTCAGCCCCCTTTGTCCAAGCGGTATATAGTGACAATAGTTCACGGCCTCTTGTGCTTGCTGAGCATTTTCAATACGTGGAAACACAATACCGGTTACCCCTGCATCGAGCAGAGGTAGAATCAAATGATTGGCGTTTAATGGCACTCTCACGAAGACATCAAGCCTCATGGCTCTAGCAGCTAAAATCATAGGCTCGACTTGAGACGTACTAAATAAAGTATGTTCTAAGTCGATAATGATGAAGTCATAGCCGGCAAGTGCCAGTTGCTCGACATTAATGGGAGAGGCTACGGAACAAAATATTCCGTAGAGCGTCTCGCCGTGTGCTATTCGTTTCTTAAAAGAAATCGAATATTTATTCATATTCAATTTCCTTAATAAGACTGAGCGGATTTGGTGTGGTTTGTACTCTTAGGCGAATTTCCGGAAGGAAACGGCGGCTTGCCAGCTGTTCAATGTCGATAGTGTCATCTGTAAAGTTAAATAATTCATATCGTTCGCTAAATTCTGGGTGTGCTTCTTTATGTTGATTGATGATGGTTCTTAACATAGTCCAGAATTTGATTTCATCGAAGTCATAATGTTCATTTAAGAAAATCGCTAACTCAGCCAGATTTACAAACCAAAGCGCATCTTGAGTAAAATCTCTTAACTCATTTGGAGAATGGGTTTCCAAGAAAGAGTTCGGGTTAATTTTGGCATGTTCTTTCGGCGCATCTTGCAAGTTAGGTAAAAGGTTCGGCTCGCGCAACAGATGACGGCTAAAACGAATGCCATCATGGAAATCTTTCAAAGCAGCTTTAACGGGTAAGCCATTTTTATGAATGAGCACCATGTTTTGTGCATGTGACTCTAAAGCGAGGCCGTGGCACCATAAAATATGCATGATCGGTAAATAAGCATTGGTGAGTAACTTTTCTAACCAGAACTCGATCCCGTACTCTTGAATCCACTCATCAATTAAAGGTTTTTGGTCTGTATCGAGTTGCATTAGACCGGTTACTGGCGTTGCTGATTCACCTTCTTTTAAGTAACTGTAAATACTTTCGCGCCAAATGCAGGCGAGTGCGCCGTATTGAACAGGAAGGGCAATCGGCTGGTTAACTGAAAGACCGCCAATCTCTCTTAAAATAACAGGCTTACGTTGTTTTTCTAAAATATGGTCTTGTTCAACAATGTTATAAAGCCAGTCACTCATTTTTGCAGCATTTTGAACGGTATGCGGTGCCAATACACGAGAGGTCGATGTATTAACCAAGTTCATTGCCAATTTGAGAGAAAGCGCCGAGATATCACTAATATTTGATAAGGTTCGAATTGACTGCTGTGGTAAATAAGTCGGACCTTCAATATCTAACGGAATGATCAGTTGGTTGCTGATTGCATCTTGATAATATAATTCAATAATTTTATCCCACTGCCATGGATGAATTGGGGTAAGAATATAATCTTTAAAATCTACATTTTGCTCTTTCAATTGAGCGTTAATGGCTTGTAGATCTTTCTCTGAAAAGTGCTGTTTATAAAGCTGTTCTAAGTTAATGGTTTCACTTAAAACCAGTTTGCATAAACTGTTATGAGTCGCCACCCATTGAACCGTAAAACCTTCAGAAAGCTCTGGAGCATATTTCTGGTTTTCTTTTAAATCGAAGCCAATACGAGACTTAAAACTTGGGTGGTATAAATGCGCATTGGTAATTCGCGCTTCTTGTTCTAAATAAGGCAAGGTTCTTAAAGGTTGGGCAGGAACTTGGCTCAAAGTCTGAGCATGTTTAACGTAAGTTAAATTCAGCTCATCATTAAAGTTCTGCCATTTAACTGGGTCAGCTTCAATAATATTTTTTAAATCGGCAAGTAGCGTTTTTAAGTTAGGGCGCGTTTCAGTGTCTAAAGTAATATCAGAACGGACTAAGCTTGAAGGATCTAACTTAATTCGTTTAAAACTGAAATGTCGTTTAGCCGCACAGGTATAAAAAACAGTATCGGAAATATAAAACTTGATCTGACCTTTAGAAAACTCGTATTTAAAAGTATTTTCAAAAATGAGTGCTTCTAATAACTGGCCAATCACGCGATTTTCCGCGAGCGTTTTATAATTAGCTTGCTGAGTCGGTTGAAGAGGGCAAAGTGCTTCTGCGCGGCGATATTTATAAATAGGGTTTTCAACTTCAATCCAGATTGGATTGCCACCACTGTGGTAGAGCGTATTTAACATATTTGCCTTGATTGGTAATGTGAGTGAATTAATTAATAAATCGCGGTATTGCTGGCCTTTGGCGCTAAAGTTTTCTTGTGTGAGCGTAAGGCGGGTGGCTTGCCAAAGTTCAGATTCTTCAATGGCCGTAACTCGTGCAATCGCACTGATGAGATGAGCAATGTGATTGATCACGAGGTAATATTTTAAAAAGGTCCATGCATCTTTTTGAGAGAACCAAACAGTACTATCTTCAGAAATAGATGAGTTGTCTTCTATCATTTCTGGAACAATGCTAATGCCTTCCATATCTCGAAGAATAAGGCGATGTGGATAGCCATTTTTAAATTCCATCAAACTGTTTTGCATATGAGCTTCTACGCTAATGCCTTTATTTGCAAACAACTCAATTAATGGAATAAGTGAAACTTTAACGTACTGTTTCCACCAAAAGGTAATGAAGTCTTTGGCATCTTTCGATTGTAGATTTTGATTGGGGGCAGCTTGCTGAATGAAGCTTAAAAGCGGGATTTCATGATGTTCGTTTTCTTCAACCAAGCCGCCGAGCATTCTGGTATTTTCTAATACCTCTGGCGTGAGTCCTGCCCGATAAATAATGCCAAATGAACTTTCAAGCTCTGGGATTTTGACTGTTTTCGCCTCTAACTCTGGCAGAATCACAAGGTCTGGATATTGCTCATTAATCTTATGATTGATAATAATTTTGCTTGCATCAATGGCACGTTCCATCTCATCCATTGGGTTATTACGAATGAAACTGGTAATTCGCACATCAATGGAGAGCTTTAAGAACAGGTTCGATTGAGGTAACCACACGGTACGAACAGATGAGGTTGGCCACACAGTTTGACCTAAAGCTCCAAAATAAATAACGTCTTGGTTATCTAAATGTTTCTTTAAAGATGGATGTTGAAGTAAGAAGTTGGCTTGCCAAGGGTGAGTTGGCATCAGCTCATAGTTTGCGAAGTTTTCTTGCAAACGCTCTTTTGCGGTCTCTAAAACTTCATCTTCAATATGGTAAGAAGGCTGTTCTTTACTTACCAGCTTTTGAATTAGAGAAGAATGAACCGCGAAGTAGTGAAGTTGGAAACTGGCGCCTAGCTCAGGGCTATATTTTTTCATGTCTTCTTTAGAAAAACCTAAATTGGCTTTAGAAGTCACATGAAAAGGATGCCCATATAACATGCCTTGTTCGGTTGCCTGAAAACCACTCAGTGCTTTAAGTGCTGATTGAGAGGGCTTATTTTCTAAAAAGAATTTTGTGTTCTCGATACTATTGGCAATATCGGAGTACAGGTTCTTATTTTGATTTTTATCTTTAAATAAGCTATTCAGTTCATCTGTAATAAGCTTCACTAAATTTTTAGGATCGGCGAGCGAGTCAAATGTATTGTTGCTTAAGTTTTGCAGGGTAAAACCACGCTGATATCTATGGTAGCCAGTGGTGGATAAATGCTGAACGGCGCCATAAACAATTGTGTTAGATGCATTAAATGTATAAGCAAAATATAGGGTATCTGGGCGCTCCGCATATAGGGTGAATAAAGGAGAATCTTGAGCTGGAATAATGTGCTCTTCAAGATTCACTTTAAGTTCACGAAAGAAAGTATTCAGGTACTGTTCGAAAAGTTTATAAGACCATGCATCTGTTGTAATAATTGAGTTCATTCTTGTGCCTCTTTTAAAATTGTATCCATTAAGAATCTGTTCAAAATCACCACTAATCCCGCACCGATAAAAAATAGTGAAGTGCAGATTAATGCAGCGGTAATATTGAAAAATGAGTAGGTGAGGGTGATGGTGATTGGGCCAATAAGTTGCCCTAAAACAAAGGCACTGTTAGAAATACCAATCACTTTTCCTTGGCTTTGAGCGCCAGCTTTTAGAGACATTGTGTGTAAGATCGAAGGAATCAAAGCTGCAAAGCAGAAACCTTGTATGAGTCGTAATATAAGAATCAGCCAGAGATTAGAAACCCAGATCAATGCAAAAATTGTGATGCCACAAATTAAAGATGCATAAACGAAGTTATTAAAAGAATCTCCTTTATGGTCATTTCGTTTTCCCCAATAGGTTGCTGCAATAAAAGCCGCGCCCCACGAGAGTGCATGAATTGTTCCTGTTAAGCTTGCAGCAGATAACGATGAATGAGTGCTCTGGCTTATTTCACTAATGTATAAAACAAAGCAAGACACCAAACCAAAGCCGCCCGCTTGAACCAAAATACCGGCGCTTAACCATGAAAAAATCGTTCTATCAAAGAAGGCTGGAAACTTAGATTTCTCTTTGGTTTTTGAAGCCTCGGTTTTAACGGGATTGGTTAATACAATTGACGCAATCACAATGAGTGTCATCACAACAAATGCTGTTGCGTTGAGTAATACTTCAACCCGCCATTGATCCATAAATATCCCACCGAGAACCGGACCACATAGGCAAGCGAGCGCAACACTACTTTGTAGTTGCCCAAAAGCGGCACCTCGTTGTTGTTCATTGGAAAGATATGAAACATAGGCATTTAAAATCACGGAAAGACCGCAAAACCCGAGTAAAATTCGAGCAAAAATAAATAGGTATAAATGCTGGGCGCTCGCCATAAGCAATATTGAAATACAGAAACCAGCCAAAGAAAGTAACAAGGCTTTTTTATGGCCGAATGTGTCGGATAGATGACCCACAATCGGTGCTGTAAATAAACTGCCAATAGCCGGAGCTGCGAGTGCCAAACCTGCCCAGATAGTGGGAGCACTCATATGCGCCGTCAGTTTTTGCATATAGAGCGGCATGATCGGAATCAGCACCATAAGCCCAAAAGTGGAAAAAAACTGACAGAGCAAAATAATGAAATGATCTAGGCGAGATGAGCGCATGATTTAAATATCCATGGTCTCATAGCTAGAAACACACAAGTTCTGATAAGGGTTGGGTGTGGTTCCGATTTTACTTGGCATGCCTGTTGAGTCACTTTCTTGCGCGAGTAAAGGTGTAAGTAGCTGTTTGAATGGCCAAGTCTTATTGTCAAAAAGATAAGTTTGAATTTGTGATTTTGTTTGCTCTGAAATCGGTTGGGTTTCTACAAAATCTTGAATAATGTCTTGAACCATTTCCCAAAAATCGCTTTCTGTACGATCTGTATATTTCAAAGTCGCTAAAGCAATTGGGTAGAGGTTAATTTGAATCCCTAAAGTAATGAAGTAGTTAAATAAGTCCTCATTTTTAGTAAAGATAAGATTGTTCGGCGTACTGGTATCAATGGTATAGATCGGAGGTGTAAAACCACTTTCTTCAATGGCTGTGGTACATATTCTTAGGGTATCGTGGTCTCGTAAAATAAAGCATTTAAACTTATTATTTTCATAACACACCATGGTGTTTTGCCCGTGGCATTCCGGCATGATTCCTTTTGCCCAAAGCGTTAAGAATATTTGAATAAAATGAACACTTAAGTCTTTTAATAATGTCCATTTGTCGCCTTCAATGCCCAATGTTTCCCAAGGATTAACATACGTACAGCTTAAAGCTGACATGGTAATAGGTGTGACATTTTGATCTTGGCAAAAATCGGGTAAATGTCTGACTTGGCAACCGATTACACCTAAATTTTTTACGATAGGCTCTTGTTTACCGAGTACCCACCAATGTGTTTCATTACTCAAAAAGAGGCGATTTTTTAATAAAGAAGTTTCATTAATGACTTCATTTAAAAAATCATAAGCCGTATGCCCATTCATTAAATAACGGCCTGGCATAGAGCGGATTGCGCCTAATGTTTTAGCATTGGTCGAAAGTTTTAAATGCAGAGTAGGGTTTGCGTTATGAATAAGCGTTCTTAATGAAGAAGTCGGTGAACCAATTGTCGTGACATGGTTCAGGTCAATAGCGCCGTACTTATTTTCATCAAACTTTAAATAGCGATGTTGCGTCTCTAACAAAGGCAGGGCTAAGTAGTCATCTGAAAGCTCAGCCATTTTTTCAGTAATATGCTTGTCCTCAGCTTCTGATAACAGAAGCTCTTTATGAGGAATCGACTCCATATTATTGATCACGTCATCTTTCTTAAAAGCCCACCAATACACCTCAATTTCTTTTTGAGTTGTAAGTGGTGCAAGTTCTCCTTTTGAGTGGGCGAATGGATGAAATGGACGGTCGGCTACCAGCGAGAGCAGTTCGCTAGTAACTAAAGGCGATGAAAATGAAAGTGCTGACTGTAAAATTTGAGGAATTTTTTCAGCCGTTACTAAGTTGTCGAGCCAATAATTAATTGCTTTCTGACGGTGTGGTGACGGCCACCAAGACGCTTGGGTTAAATAGTTAAAAACTTCAGAAATAGAAATTTTAGACGTCGTATTGTTTAAGAGGTTATAAAGCAGAACTTCGGGTTGGGTGATATAGAAAGGATTTACACCATCTACTTTTAAACAGCTTAGATAGAGTTCCAACTCATCATTGAGAGTTATTGCCAAATAAGGCTTTTTATAGGAAATATGATCTTTAAAATCTCCATAATTCTCCATGTAGAGAGCATCTATCGTTTTTTGTAGTTGTGCTGTGTAAATCCGATCTAACATTTTAGTTATTCCTATTCTTATAAAAGCGGTAGAACTGTGCCAACGTTTTGTTCTTGTGCGGCATTGAAGAACCACTTAGCGCAGACAATGTCATCAATCGCCATGCCCATTGGGTTGAGCAAAATGATTTCATCTTCATGTTCGCGGCCGTTTTTATGACCGATAATGATGTCGCCAAGTTCAGCATGTAGTTTTTCACGGCTGAATAAACCATCTTCAACGAGTACGTTGATGACTTTCTTTTCTCGGTTGGATTGGTCCCAGTCATCTACAATCACTTTGTCTACTTTTAAGAAGACTTCGGGCTCAATATCCATAATTGAAATATTTGAAACAAAGCAGCCTTTTTTAAGCCATTCAAATGGAATGTAAGGTTTATCTGAAACGGTACAGGTAATAAGGACATCGGCTTGCTCAATTGCAGACTTAGCGCTGTCATGAATTTCAATTTCTAATTGCGGATATTCCGATAAGAACAATGCTTTGAGTTTTTCAGCTGCTTCAGGGTTTACATCAAATAAATGTACTTTTTTCACTTGAGCATATTGTTCAAGCACAGTTTTAATCTGCATTTGAGCAATTGGCCCGCAGCCAATCACGGTGATGTCTGAAAAGTCTTTTTTCGCTAGATATTTAATTGAAACACCGGTAATTGCAGCAGTTCGCATGGCACTAATTAAGCTGCCTTCCATCACTGCAACTGGATAATTTGTTTCTGAGTCATTTAAAACAATCAGTGCGCTAGCACGTGGAATATTGAATTTTTTAGGGTTATGTTGTCTTGAGCCAATCCATTTAATTCCGGCAATCGGGTCATTGCCACCTAAATAACAAGGCATTGCGATAATACGGTCAGCAATATGGTCGGCACCTTGCCAGCGAAGGTATGGTTTTAAGGGTTGTACAAACTGTTTATTTGCATGCAGGGTTAAACCTTCAGTAATCGCTTCAATAAATGAATTACTATGATTTGCGCCAAGATTTAATAAATCTGATTGACTTAAATAGCGAAGGGTAGCCAAATTGCTCATGAATATTTCCTAAGGAGAAAGTTAAACAACATTTTGTAAAGTAAGGTTTTCTTGGCGTCGTATGTTTCGATTGAAGTGACGCTTTTTGATCATTTCGAACCATTCATCTTCATAAACCAGATCTAAATAACGATCACCGCGATCAGGCAACAACGTTAAGACGCACGATCCATCAGGAATGGTTGGAATCAGTTTTTTGATGGCTGAAATCGATGAGCCGCTCGAACCGCCTGCAAAAATTCCTTCATGTTCAAGAAGCTCTCTGCAACCGAGTGCCGACTCATAGTCATCTACATAAATGACATCATCAATTTCATCGGGGGAGAGTAGTGGTGGGACAGTACTTGCACCAATGCCAGGAATTTCGCGTGGACCAGATGTACCACCGAACAACACAGAGCCGACGATATCGACTGCGATCACTTTTAATTCTGGAAATCTTTCTTTAAGGCGACGCGATACGCCCATAATCGTGCCTGAGGTGCTCGCCCCAATCACGAGGTAATCAATTTTGCGGTCAATTTGATTGAGGATTTCTTCTGCTTCACCAAAATAGTGGCTTTTCCAGTTGTTTGGATTTGCATACTGATTAATCCAGACAGCATTCGGCAGTTGTTGGCAGAGTCGTTTTACAGTGTCAATTCTGGTTTTTAAGTAACCGCCGTTTTGGTCTTTTTCAGAGACCATTTCGATATTGGCTTTGTAGAGCTTCAGCATTTGTAAATTTGCTGAGGCAATTTTCGGGTCAATCACCGCAGTAAATTTTAATCCATAGATTTTGCATGCCATTGCAAGAGCAATAGCTAAGTTCCCTGACGAACTTTCAACAATATGACTATCTTTATTGATGACTCCAGATTTCAGACCTTCCTGTAGCATGAATAATGCTGGACGGTCTTTAATACTTCCTCCTGGGTTTAACAATTCCATTTTCGCAATCACTGAGACTGATTGATGCGTGAATAGCCTTGATAGTTGTAATAGTGGCGTTTTACCTATGCATTCGAGAATATTTTCATGGATCATGGTAGATCTTCTCAGGTTTTTATGTGGTGTGAATGATAATGATTATTAATTTAATTATGATTACCATTTGTGACAAGATTGTTGCTGTTTGTAACTCAAAAAAGGAGATAGTTAGAGGAATTTTCACTAATTTTTTTTAGGTAATTATTTGAATCGTAATATTTAAGTTTTATAGAAGGATAAATAAATAAATCTTTTTAAATATAACCACATAGGCAATAAATTACTTTTAAGCTAAAAAAATTAATTTAATTAAGACGTCTGCTTGAAATTACTTCGAAGAATTAAAAAGAAATTGATGACCAGACCCACATCAGTTATGTATCACTATTTTGTAGAGAACATAGCTAAGATGAATGCTTAAAGAGAGAGGAATATTTGAAGGCTTTCTTAAAAGGCTGAGAATGAATAACTGAAATTGATTAAGTGGCAGTTATTGATATGAAAATGTCTGAAAATGATATGCTTAGATAGATATGATCATTTGCATAAGCACTGTGTTTTCAATGGATCAGTTGAGTCCAGAAAGTATAGTAATGCGTATTTCGCATTTTGTCTTATGGGTCTTTCAAGCTGTCTTTGTCACAAAAGACAGCTTTTTTTATGCTGATTTGACCCAGATAATTTATGAAGAATATCGCTGTTTGGCTTGTTTATAAGCCTCAAGATTAATGCATTGAGCTCCCAAACTTGTGATTTGTGCTTGTTCGAATTGAAGTTCATCCCATTTTTGCATTTGTTCGAGCAGCCAATAAAAGTCTTCTACTTTTGGAAGTGCACTTTCTTTTACTAAATGACGGACAATATCCTGAATCATAAAATATTTATCGACATGCACTTCCTCTGAGCAATGAAAACGAACGATTCCAGACTCAACCAATAATTTTAAAATTGGCGCAAAGTCTTGTAACTCGCTCAACTCTTGTTGGGCTTTCATGATTGCGGCGGTGAGCGCGACGAGCGTTTGTGGATGCTGCTCCGCCCATTCTTGCGTTACGGCTAAAACCTTGTCAGCGACAGAAGGAATAACGTTTTGGCTTGAGCAAATCATTTTACTTAAACCCAGAAGCTCACCTTGGGTATTCCAAGGTTCACCTACACAGAAACCATCAATCACATGTTTATCCAGTGCTTCGACCATGTATGGTGGCGGTAATGTTTTGAGCTGAATAGACTGCGCAAGTTTTGGGCTTGCTAAAGCCAACCATTCTCTTAAACAGTAATGGTGAATAGAATGCTTAAACACATGTGCTAAAGAAAGAGGGTGACCTTGTTCAAGATAGCTCGTCACTTTTTGTGCCGTTACTTGTGCGGTGTCATTTTCTTGAATTGCAAGTTGATGAGTAAGCTTTTGACTTAAGCTTATAAAAGCACGATTTTCACTTAAAACCAGCGATGTTTGTAGAGGTGTACCAATTTGATCTGCGCCTACAGCCGCCGCAGGTAACATTGCAGATAAGCAATGGGCTGCATCTAATAATCCAAAAGCAAGACGGTCGCGCAGACTCGCCCAAGATGCTTCTTTAACTAAAGTAACTTCTAAACCTTCTTCTTCAAAGAAACCTCTTTGTTTTGCCCAAAGCAACGCAAGACAATCAAGCAAAGGAATATAGCCGAGTTGTAATTGAGTCTTTTCTAATTTGCTCATTTATTCATCCTTTAGTTGATTGCCAAGTAATTTTTGAGCGTCAAGTAAACGCCGTGCCATTTCTCCAATTGTAATGCGGTGGCTCATCGCATTTTTTCTAAGAAGCTGAAATGCAGTTTCTTCGGGTAGGCCATGCAGTTGCATAAGTAGCACTTTGGCTTTTTCGACATCCTTGCGGTCAGCAAGTTTGGTTTGAGCTTCTTTTAAATCACCTTCGAGTTTTTTGTGCTTTTTATATTGCTCAATTGAGATTTCTAAAATGGTATGTAAGCGGGAAGGGTCGATGCCATCGACAATATAAGCAGTTACTCCCGCATCGATGGCTTGTTTAATGGTGTCTTTATCAGAATTTTTGGTGAATAGAACTGTAGGTAGGTCATAACTACTGACACAACTTTCAATAATGTCACGATGAGGATGATCCATATCAAGCAAGATGACATCGGCTTGCAAATGTTCCAGACGAAAGATATTCAAATGATCCAAAGTAAGGCATGCGACTACTTCAAAATCATTTTCAAGCAAACTTTTTCTTATATAGTCGGCTCGCGCATGATCATCATCAATAAGGGCTATTTTGAGTTTTGGCATAAGTTCAGAAAATCAGGCTAAGAAAATGCGCCAATTCGACGCGTTTTTGTTATCAATTATTTAAGCAAGATTAATGCCATAGCAAACTAAAGAAAAAATCGAGCTTTATCGCTAAATTAGCATGCTTAATGGCGCTACTGATCAATCTTGGTGCAAAAATGCGATTCATTTTGTAGCAAAGCGTATTTTTACCTGAACCCTATAAGGGTGCAAGGTTAAAGCAGTCCAAGATATGAGAATGATCATTTTGATATTTTAAAAAATTTTATCTATATGAAAAATAATAATAAAAAAATATTAATTTAATTTTTTAAAAAAGCTGGCATACAAAATGCTTATTCAATAACAGGTCGAAGACGACCATGAGTTTTAAAGACGGCCAATGATGTCCGTTCTGATCGAGTTTGTGAATACCTAGGTGTGCACAAAGAAGTTACGTTCAGTCGGAGTGAAGGCAATGTCTTTGAATTTGTCAGCCACAAAAGCAACATCTATTAAGCTGTTTAATTTTACAGTTCCAGCGATGCGGGCCTTCCACATGAGTTGGCTCGCTTTTTTTGCTTGCTTTTTTGCGTGGTTTGCCTGTGCGCCTCTCATGCCTGTCATTGCAGGTGAGTTCCATTTAACAAAAGACCAAATTGCTAACATTAGCATTGCGGCTGTTGCTGTCACGATTGTAGTACGTTTGGTTGTCGGGCCTTTGTGTGACAAATATGGCCCACGTAAAGCATACATCACACTTTTACTTGTTGGCAGTATCCCAGTCATTGGAATCACTGCTGTTAGAAGTTACGAATCCTTTCTCTTTTTCCGCTTTTTGATTGGTGCCATTGGCGCAAGCTTTGTCATCACTCAGTATCACACTAGCGTCATGTTTGCTCCAAATGTAGTGGGCACAGCCAATGCAACTGCTGTAGGTTGGGGTAATGCGGGCGGTGGTACCACACAAGCCGTCATGCCTTTGATTCTCTCTGCAATTGTGATGTTTGGCGTTGAGCAATCTATGGGCTGGCGTATTGCACTTTTAATGCCCGGCATAATGATGCTTGTAGTGGCATTCATGTACTGGAAATTTACCCAAGACTGTCCACAAGGCAACTTCGATGAGCTGCGCGCTCAAGGCATTGCAACCGATAGCGGTAAAAAAGGCGGCTGGGCTGTAATGAAACAAGCAGCTGGCAATTACCGTGTCTGGATTTTATTTGGTACATACGGCGCATGTTTTGGTGTTGAGATTTTTATGCACAACATCTTGGCCATGTACTACGTCGAAAAATTTCACTTTGGCTTAAAAGAGGCAGGCTTAACTGCCGGAATTTTAGGACTACTTGCCATCTTTGCTCGCTCTTTGGGAGGTTTTCTCTCTGACAAAGTAGCAATCAAAAAAGGTTTGGATGGCCGTACAAAACTACTCTTTGTCATGATTTTGGGCGAAGGGTTATTCCTGATTTTATTTTCACAAATGAATGTCGCGCACTTGGCCATCATGAGCATGGTGGTCTTTGCACTCTTCATCAACATGGCATGCGGTGCGACCTATGCCATGGTTCCATTTATCGACCGTGAAGCACTGGGTGGTGTGTCTGGCATTATCGGTGCCGGAGGCAATGCAGGCGCGGTCGTTGCAGGTTTTTTATTAAAAGGTATGACAGATATTCAATCTTGCCTGATGGCATTAGGTGGATTTGTCATTGTCGCTGGATGCTTCGTGATGTTGATTCGCTTCTCGGTAGAGCACAAGGCAAAAGAACAACGTCTATTTGAGCAAGCTATTTTAGATCGCAATAACGCAGCTTAAAAGCAACGTGATTTGAGGAGAAACACTATGAAATTGGTAATGATTGGTCATGGTATGGTGGGCCACAAATTCATCGAAGCCATTTTAGAAAAAGCAGATGATGAACTGGAAATCACGATTCTCGCGGAAGAGCCTCGTATCGCGTATGACCGCGTACATTTGACAGAATATTTTTCGGGGAAATCGGCAAAAGATTTATCTTTAGCTCGTTTTGACTTTGCCGATGCACATGGCATTGACTTGCGTTTAAACACTAAAGCAACGGCAATTGATACAGCAGCGCAAACAGTTACAACCAACCATGGCGATGTGATTAGCTATGACAAATTGGTGTTGGCAACGGGTTCTTATGCATTTGTTCCACCAATTCCGGGTAATGACCGTGAAAACTGTTTTGTTTATCGTACGATTGAAGACTTAGATGCGATTCGTGCAGCAAGTCTTAATGCAAAAACAGGTGTAGTCATTGGTGGTGGTTTACTGGGTCTTGAGGCAGCTAAAGCGTTGCGTGATTTAGATCTAGAAACCCATGTTGTTGAGTTTGCGCCACGTTTAATGGCAGTTCAAATTGATGACTTGGGCGGTAAAGTTTTATGCCGCAAAATCGAAGATCTTGGTGTAAAAGTTCATACACAAAAAGCGACTCAATCTATTGAATCGGGCAACAGCACTACGCATGTAATGAAATTTGCAGATGGTAGTGAGCTTGAAGCAGATGTCATTTTATTCTCTGCGGGGATCCGTCCACGTGATGAGCTTGCACGCAACAGTGGACTCGCGATTGGTGAGCGTGGCGGTATCGTCATTAATGATTACTGCCAAACCTCAGATACCAATGTTTATGCCATTGGTGAATGTGCACTTTGGCAAAACAAAATTTATGGTTTGGTTGCTCCGGGCTATGACATGGCACGTATTGCAGCAAAACACATTTTAGATGAAGAGTGTCATTGCTTCGCTGGCGCAGACATGAGCACTAAGTTGAAGTTGATGGGTGTGGACGTTGCCTCTGTAGGTGATGCGCATGCTATGACGCCGGGTGCATTAAGCTATTTCTATGCAGATGAGCATGCACTGGTTTATAAAAAGATTGTTGTAAATGCAGATAAAACCAAATTGCTTGGTGCAGTTTTGGTGGGTGATGCCAAAGAATACAACGACCTTTTACAAATGATGTTAAACGGTCTGGCTTTACCGGAAGTTCCTGAAAGCTTGATTATGCCGGGCTTTGAGCAATCAGCAGGTAAGTCGGGTGGCAGCGGTGTAGATTTGCTACCTGACAGCGCAACGATTTGTTCATGTAATAACGTCTCAAAAGCGGATATCTGCCAAGCAATTAGCGATGGTTCGACCTCTTTAGGTGCATTAAAGAAATGCACCAAGGCAGCAACAGCATGTGGTGGTTGTGCGCCATTAGTGACTCAAGTATTGAAATCTGAGTTACAACGTCAAGGTGTGACTGTAAATAACCATATTTGCGAACACTTTCCGTACTCGCGCCAAGAGTTGTATCACTTGGTTCGTGTTAATGAAATCAAAACCTTCGATGATTTGATTCATCAACATGGTCATGGCTTAGGGTGCGACATTTGTAAACCAGCTGCGGCAAACATTTTGGCCTCTTGCTGGAATGATTTCGTACTTGAGCCAAGTCACGCAGGCTTACAAGACAGTAACGACTATTACTTGGGTAACATCCAAAAAGATGGTTCTTACTCGGTTGTGCCGCGTATGGCAGGCGGTGAAGTGACTCCAGATGGTTTAATTGCCATTGGTCAAATCGCGAAAAAATATAACCTGTACACCAAAATTACTGGCGGTCAACGTGTTGACATGTTCGGTGCGCAAGTTCACGAGCTTCCATTCATTTGGGAAGAGCTAAATGCTGCTGGTTTCGAGTCTGGTCATGCTTACGGTAAATCATTGCGTACCGTGAAATCATGTGTGGGAAGTACTTGGTGCCGTTACGGTGTAGACAATTCGGTTGGTTTAGCGATCGAACTTGAAAACCGCTACAAAGGTTTACGTTCACCACATAAATTAAAAATGGCTGTGTCTGGATGTACACGTGAATGTGCGGAAGCGCAAGGTAAAGACGTCGGTATTATCGCGACTGAAAAAGGTTGGAACCTTTATGTTTGTGGTAACGGTGGTATGAAACCACGTCATGCAGAACTACTTGCCTCTGACCTCGATAAAGCAACGCTCATCCGTTATATCGACCGTTTCTATATGTTCTACATCCAAACCGCAGACCGTTTACAACGTACCAGCGTATGGCGCGACAACATGGAAGGTGGCTTAGATTACCTTAAATCTGTCGTTGTAGATGACTCTCTTGGTTTGGCTGCCGAGCTTGAGCGTCGTATGGAACACATTATTGGCACATATCAAGACGAATGGCGTACTGCGGTAGAAAATCCTGAAGTACGTAAACGCTTCCAGACCTATATCAATGCAGATGCAAGTGAACAGGCCGATCCACACATTCAATTTACGACTGAACGTGGTCAGATCCGTCCATTAACTGATGCTGAACGTTCAGAAGACCGCATTCCAATGGTTGAAGCATAACAAGGAGAATCTCTATGAATATTGTACAAGACAAAAATATGCTTCCTGATGATCAATGGATTGATGTATGTGCACTCGATGATTTAACCCCCAATACTGGCGCAGGTGCGCTAGTGGGTGGTCAAGCGGTTGCAATCTTCCGTGTGGGGCATGAAAAACGTGTTTACGTGCTCAGCAATAAAGATCCGTTTAGCCAAGCCAATGTCATGAGCCGCGGCATTATTGGCGATTTACAAGGTGAGCGGGTTATTGCATCGCCAATCTATAAACAACACTTTAGTTTGGCAACGGGTCGTTGTTTAGAAGATAAAGACCAAAAACTCTCAGTTTATCCGAGCAAAATTGTTGATGGTCGTGTTTTGATCAATCCTGTGCCGCAAAAAACTTATATTACCAATACAGGTGTGTCTCAAGACAAACTTAAACTGGTGTTGATTGGTAATGGTTTAGCAGGAATGCGTTGCCTAGAAGATTTACTGGATATGGCACCAGACCGTTATGAGGTCACGGTGATTGGTGAAGAACCATGGGGAAACTATAACCGCATTATGTTATCTCCGGTTTTATCAGGCGAAAAAACCATTGAAGACATCATGCTCCATCCACCGAAGTGGTATGACGATAAAGGCATCAAATTTATTGCAGGTGACAAGGCTGTAAAAATTGATCGTCCACGTAAAGTGGTTTACACCGAAAAAGGGCAAACTGTTGATTATGACCGTTTGATCTTGGCGACAGGGTCGGCTCCGTTTATTCCGCCAGTTCAAGGTGTCGACTTAAAGGGCGTGTTAACTTTCCGTGATATTTATGACGTTAACACCATGATTGAATACTGCGGTTCAAAAACCAATGCAGTGGTGATTGGCGGTGGTTTACTTGGTTTAGAAGCAGCGTACGGTTTAAAACAACGTGGCATGAATGTGACGGTGCTGCATTTAATGGACCGCATTATGGAACGTCAACTCGACAGCCGTGCGAGTCAGTTATTGCGTCATAGCATTGAGCAAAAAGGCATTCACATTATTACCGAAGCGAATACTGAAGCGTTAATTGGTGATGAAGACGGTCATGTGAAGCAAATCCGTTTGAAAGATGGCACGGTTTTAGAAGCCGATCTTGTGGTATTTGCAGTCGGTATTCGTCCAAATATTAGCTTGGCGCAAAGTGCCGGTTTACGTTGTAACCGCGGTGTGTTGGTCAATGACACCATGCAAACGTTTGATCCAAGTATTTATGCAGTGGGTGAGTGTATTGAACACCGCGGACAAACTTTTGGTTTGGTTGAACCATTATGGGGCCAAGCATTTATTTGCGCGACACATTTAGCAGAGCACGGCAGTTTAACTTTTAAAGCGCCAACCGTACCGACTCAATTAAAAGTAAGTGGTGTTGATGTATTCTCAGCGGGTAACTTTGAGCCGAAAGATGATTATGAAGACATTATTTTGAATGATGAAAAACGTCACATCTATAAACGCATTATTATTCAAGGTGATAGAGTGATTGGCGCAGTTTTATTTGGCGATACTGAAGATGGCATGTGGTATGCAGAGTTAATTGCAGATCAAACCCCAGTCTCATCATTTAGAAATAAACTGCTATTTGGTCGAGATTTTGCATTAAAAAATGCAGGCTAAATAAGGAAAGGAGCAGTTATGAATAGTATTCCAAGCGTTGAAATCGATAGCTCCGACCATGTTGCAACAACTATAACCAAAACAACATGTCCATATTGTGGGGTGGGTTGCGGTGTTAGCGTAAACGTCCAGCAAAAACCTCAAGGACCTCTGGTACAAGTTGAGGGGGATGCTGAGCATCCTTCCAACTTTGGACGCTTATGTATTAAAGGTAGCCGCTTGGCGGATACTTTGGGGTTAGAAACACGTGTTCTACAACCGATGATGGGACGAAAAGCCGATCGGGTAGTAACGACATGGGATGCAGCAATCAATAAAATTGCTGATAAATTCCAATCTTGTATCGACCAATATGGCCGTGACAGTATTGCATTTTATGTTTCAGGTCAGCTTTTGACTGAAGACTATTATGTAGTAAATAAGTTTGTAAAAGGCTATTTGGGCACGGCAAATATCGACACCAACTCGCGCCTTTGCATGTCATCGGCTGTTGCGGGTCATAAACGTAGCTTTGGCGAAGATATTGTCCCTGCAAGCTATGAAGATTTTGAACATGCCGACATGGTGGTTTTAGTCGGTTCTAATACCGCATGGTGTCATCCTGTGCTGTATCAGCGGATCATGCAGGCTAAGAACAAAAATCCGGATATGTTCGTGGTCGTGATTGACCCACGTTTTACCAGTACTTGCGAACAAGCTGATTTACATTTACCGATTTTACCAGGTCAAGATGTCGCGTTGTTTAATGGCTTATTTCAATATTTATATAGAAATGGCCATGCGGATCAGACCTTTTTAGATGCTTATACCGAAGGTCTGCACGATGTT
This sequence comes from Acinetobacter sp. WU_MDCI_Abxe161, assembly GCF_025514355.1. NCBI lineage: Bacteria > Pseudomonadati > Pseudomonadota > Gammaproteobacteria > Moraxellales > Moraxellaceae > Acinetobacter > Acinetobacter sp. WU_MDCI_Abxe161. The sequence continues at coordinate 127,056 of NZ_JAHPTU010000003.1, read as the reverse complement.
TTGGCAAGTAGTCAGCCAGAAACTGATATCGAGTATGTGGCAAAACGTAGTGGTATTTCTTTAGACAAATTGCAGCATTTCTTTGAGAAATTCGCTCAAACTGACAAAGTCATTACCTTATTTTCAATGGGTGTGAATCAATCAAGTCAGGGTGTAAATAAAGCCAATAGCATTATTAACTGTCATTTATTGACTGGAAAAATTGGTAAGCTCGGCGCTGCGCCATTTTCAATGACAGGTCAGCCCAATGCGATGGGTGGGCGTGAAGTTGGTGGTTTAGCCAATATGTTGGCTGCGCACATGGACTTAGATAATCCATTACATCAAAAAGTTGTTCAAACTTTCTGGGACAGTCCATTTATTGCAACTCAAGCTGGCTTAAAAGCAGTGGATTTGTTCCGTGCCGTTGAAGCTGGAAAAATTAAAGCTATCTGGATTATGGCAACCAATCCAGTCGTGAGCCTGCCAGATGCCGATCAAGTGAAACGTGCTTTAGAGAAGTGCGAGTTAGTCGTCGTGTCAGATATCTGTGCAGATACTGATACGACAGCTTACGCCGATGTGTTACTTCCAGCTTTAGGTTGGGGTGAGAAAGATGGAACTGTGACGAACTCTGAGCGTCGTATTTCACGTCAACGTGCTTTTTTACCTGCGCCAGGTGAAGCAAAAGCGGATTGGTGGTCTGTTAGCCAAGTCGCGAAAAAATTAGGCTTTAAAGGTTTTGACTTTGCGAGTGCCAGTGACATCTTTAATGAGCATGCAGCGTTATCTGCACAAGATAATGCAGACATAGATGCTCGTGGACAAAGTAATAATTTTCGTTATTTCAACTTAAAAGGCTTAATGAATCTGAGTAGTGCTGAGTACAATGCGCTGCAACCCATTCAATGGCCAGTGTGGAATAAAAACCAAGATGGTAATGCCGTTCAACAGCTATTTGGCAAGGGTCAGTTTAGTCATAAAAATGCCAAGGCGAAATTGATTCCGACCGTTGCAATTGACCCAGTTCATGCGGTTTCAGAAGACTATCCACTTATTTTAAACACTGGACGTATTCGAGACCAATGGCACACCATGACGCGTACAGGTTTGTCACCAAATTTGACCAGTCACCGTGCCGAACCATTTTGCGAGATTCATCCGAGTGATGCCTTGAAGTTTGGTGTGCGTGATCAAGGCTTGGTCGAAGTCCGTTCAAAATGGGGCAGTTGTGTACTACGTGTAACATTCTCGTCGGGAGTACGTCGTGGCCAAATTTTTGCCCCAATTCACTGGACTGAACAAGTTGCTTCCGATGCCCGTATTGGTAAAGTCGTTAACCCCGAAGTCGATGCTATTTCAGGCGAGCCTGAGTTCAAACATACACCTGTCACGATTCAACCGTTTTATACCACTTGGCAGGGCGTACTTTATGTGCGTGAAGGATATGATTCACATATTCAAGAATCGCTACATCACTGTGCATGGTGGACCAAGGTCAAAATGGTGAAAACTAATCGTTACGAACTTGCAGACCGTCAAACTTTTCATGACACTCAAAAGAACCTAAAAAGCTTCTTGCCCTTTGCAGATGAAACTTTTGAATGGTTGAGTATTGAAGATATTTCTTCTCAACTCAGTCATAGCATCATTTTGAAAGACGGTGTGGTGATCGCAAGCTTATATATCGCTCCACCAGATCTATTGCCAGATCGTGATTGGGTCGCAAGTCTGTTTAAACGTGAACGTTTAAGTGCATTACACCGTAAAGCGTTACTGGCTGGCATGCCAATGTCTGCTACAAATAATGACGGACCTTTAGTCTGTAGTTGTTTTAAAGTAGGTAAGAACAAAATTATAGACGCAATCAAAACTCAAAATATTACTCATGAAAAGCAAGTGACAGCTTGTTTAAAAGCAGGTGGTAACTGTGGTTCATGTTTACCTGAAATCCGTGGCTTGATTAAAGCTTGCCAACAGGAGGTGGAAGTGTGAATAAGGGGTATCCCGTAACTGATTTGGTCATTCTGGCGGGTGGACAAGCCCGCCGTATGAATGGTTTAAACAAATTGTTGCAGCAATTTGATGGTGAAACTCAACTGATTAAAATTCATCAGAAACTAAGATCATCAGTGTCTAAAATTTGGGTGAATAGCCATCGCGATTATTCAATTTATCAAAGTATTGTACCGGACATTCAATGTTATCAAGATGATGCAGCAGGCTTTTTTGGGCCACTTATGGGAATGAAAAGTGCATGGTCAAATGTAAACGCAGACTATGTTTTATTTATCCCTTGTGATGTGACCTATATACCTACACAAGTCGTTGCCAAATTACACGGTGCACTTCGGAAAAATAAACAGGCTCAGGCAGCGTATGTTTCAATTAATGGAGATGCCTTATACCCATTTTGCTTATTAAAACGTGAAAGCCTAAATACCATAACAGAGCAAATTGAAAAGCAGCGGTTAAGTTTGAAAGAGTGCTTTAAGCTTTTACATGCTCAAGTGGCTATATTCCAAAAACAGAATCTTTTTTTTCATAGCATCAACTCATTGGATGAGCTTCAGCAATACAAACAAATCAAAGCATTTAAAGAAATTTTTACAGCAAATTAACTTCGTATATGAGTGATTTAAAACTTACATTGGTCGAGTGAAATACCTTTTTAATCTTTGTACTGTTGACTATTTATTATTTAAGTTCTATTTTGGAACTTGGTATTTATTCCAATCAAATGTATAAAAATAAAGGGAGTCAAAGGGCATGATTGAAGCGCTGAAGCAAAATAAAACAGATGTGACCGCATGTATTTTGTGTTCTAGAAACTGCGGTTTAAGCGTAGAAATTAAAGATAACCAGTTTGTCAAAATTAAAGGTGATCCCGAACATCCATTTTCTCAAGGCTACATTTGCCAAAAAGCTGCTAGGTTACAGCACTACCAGCAACACGCAGATCGTTTGACTGTACCTTTAAAACGCCAGCCAGATGGCTCATTTCAAGAAGTGAGTTGGGATGTTGCTATACAAGAAATTGCTGATCGATTAGTGCAGATTAGAGATGATTTTGGTGGAACTGCTTTTGCTTCTGTTGGGGGCGGCGGTCAAGGCAATCATCTGGGTGCCGCGTATGGTCGCCAACTTTTGCTGGCCATGAAAAGTTATTATGCTTACAACTCTCTTGCACAAGAAAAAACAGGTGATTTCTGGCTCAATGGGCGGTTATTCGGGAGTCAGGCTTGCCATACCACAGAAGATGTTGAACACGCCGACTATGTTCTTTTTATTGGGACAAATCCTTTTCAGGCACATGGTATTCCCAACGCACGCGACACGCTAAAACATATTAAGAAAGATCCGAATCGGACCATGGTAGTGTTTGACCCACGTGTTACCGAGACAGCCAAACAAGCAGATATTCATGTGCAGCTAAAACCTGGAACAGATGCTTTTTTAATGTCAGCAATGATTGCAATCATTATTAAAGAAAACCTTTATGATGCAGTATTCATTGAGCAGCACACACAAGGTTTTGAAGAAGTAAAAAAAGCATTTAGTCGTGTGCCGATTGAAGACTATATTGCCAAAGCAGATGTTCCAGTCGACTTGATTTACCAAGTGGTTCGAGATTTTGCAAAGGCAAAAAGAGGATGTGTGCGGATTGATTTAGGTATTCAACATACTTTAAATACCACATTAAACGGATATTTAGAAAAACTACTGTACTTAGTGACTGGAAACTTTGGAAAGCAAGGCACCAATAATTTGCATACTATGTTTATTCCAATCTTAAGCGACACAGATGAAAGAAAGCCAAAATATCGACGTAGCGTTTACCATAAAATGTTCCCAATATCGGGGTTTTTTCCACCTAACATTTTACCCGATGAAATCTTAAAAGCAGGGGAAAAGCGAATTCGCGCAGTTTTTGTAGATAGCTGTAACCCGTTATTAACTTATCCAGATACACCTGCTTTTGAGGAAGCCTTTAAAGCATTAGATTTGTTGGTTGTGGTCGATGTGGCCATGACAGAAACTGCTAGACTCGCTGACTATATTTTGCCTGCACACACTCAGTTTGAGAAATGGGAATTTACGGGCTTTAATCTTGAGTTTCCTAAGAATGGCTTTCACCTAAGACATCCAGTATTGACCGCTCAAGCTAATACTTTGCCAGAGGCAGAAATTTATACACGATTACTTGAAGCTATGCAGGTGATTCCAAAACGCTTTCCGCTTTTAGAAAAAATCGCTGCGGTTGACTCGAAAAAAACAGCCTATTTACCTTATCTAACCGCTTTAGGTTTAACTTTTGCCCGACATAAAAAATATATTCCTTTTGCCGCTTCAATTCTCTATCGCACTTTAGGAAAACAGTTAGAAAAATCAGCTGGTTCAGTTGCTTTTTTACTGCCACTGTCAATTCAATATGCTGTGTTACACACCAAAGCGGTACGCCGTGCAGGTTACAACGGTAATCCTTTAACTTTAGGGGTCCGTTTATTCGAGCAAATTTTAAAGCAACGTTCAGGTGTGGTGTTGTCACAACATGAATATGATGAAGTCTGGAAACTAGTGGCTTATAAAGATAAGAAAATACGTCTTGCTATCCCAGAGATGTTAAACGAGCTTGCAAATTTAAAAAATCATCAGGTTAATGTAGAAGAATTTCCCTTCATACTTTTATCGGGTGAGCGACGTAGCTATAACGCCAATCAAATTTACCGTGATCCAGCTTGGCGAAAAGTAGATGCTGAAGGGGCTTTACGCATTCATCCTGAAGATGCAAAACAACTAAATGTAGATGCAGGCGGTCAGCTTAAATGTATTTCTCAACATGGAGAAATTCAAGTTACTGTAAATTTTGATGAAGGAATGCGAAAAGGAGTTGTTTCGCTTCCGCATGGTTACGGTATGCGCTTTCAAGGTGGAGAGCCAATTGGACCACAATTAAATCGACTAATTTCCGCTGAACATTGTGATCCATTATCTAAAACGCCGTACCATAAATATGTACCCATCCGTTTAGAAAAGTGCTAGAAATAAAGTAGGGCAATATAACAAGTTGAGGCCACGCTGATTGTGCAAGACTTTTTAAATCTGAGCTAAAACAGTAGGCCAATATTTTAATTACAACCCGCATAGTTATGGATGATAAATAGAATTGGAACAAATTTTGCATAAATACCAGAGCACTATAGAGGCGCAATTTCCTACTTTAATTGCCCAGAAAAAGTGCCAGCAATATTTGAACTGTTCTCGACATGAGTGCAAAAGATGAAACAATATCACTCTGAAAATACGCCATCTGTTCTGCAAGACCAATATGGGCGTATCAAGCGAAAGTTACGAATTTCGGTAACCGATCGCTGTAATTTTAAGTGTGTATATTGCATGCCGGAACATCCTGAATGGCTAAATAAACAAGATTTGCTTAGTTTTGAGGCGCTTTTTCAGTTTTGCAGTTTTATGGTGCAACATGGTGTTGAAAGCATCCGTATTACGGGCGGAGAGCCATTAATGCGTCAAGGCATTGTCCATTTCGTTCGCGATTTACAAGCCCTAAAAGCATTAGGTTTAAAACGTATTTCAATGACCACCAATGGACATTATCTGGCTAAATACGCTCAGCAATTAAAAGATGCTGGTTTAGATGACCTAAATATTAGTTTAGATAGTCTTGATACGATTCAATTTAAAAATCTCACCAAGAAAAAATTAGAACCAGTTCTTGAGGGTATTCAAGCTGCAAAAGATGTAGGTCTACCTTTTAAAATTAACTGTGTATTAATGAAAAATAAAAATGATGATCAAATCCTACCTATGGTGAGATGGTCGATTGCTAACCAGATTCCACTACGTTTTATTGAATTCATGCCGCTTGATGGTGATGCACTATGGTCAAATAAAGATGTGGTGAGTGAAGCTGAAATTTTACAGGCGTTACAACCGCATTATTCAGTACAAGTTATCGAGCAGCAGCACGAGCCAGCACGTCAATATTTGCTGAACAATCATTATGCTCTAGGCATCATTTCTACCATTACTCATTCATTTTGCCACCAATGTGACCGTATACGACTAACAGCACAAGGTGAGTTGTATAACTGTCTATTTGCGCAGCAGGGTTTAAATATTAAGCCACAGCTTCAAGCGCTATTACACGCACAGAACTCAACCGATCATGTGCTGCATAGCCAGCAGTTAAAAGAGAAAGTTCTGCCGTATATCTGGCATAAAGCAAAAGGCTTTCATGCCTTACAACATCAACAAACCCGTAAAATCAGTATGCATATGCTCGGGGGATAAATGCAGCAATCTATCCAAATTAAAATCGAATCATTTGGTGCAATTGAAAAATTGCTGCCTCAAAATCTTTCGATCGTTTGTCCTACCAATATTTTAGTGAAAGATGTCTTAGATCAAATTGTGACTTTACATCCGGAATGCACACAGGCCATGGAAAAATGTGCATGTGCGATAGAGGATAACGTTATAACCAGACAATCTGCCTTAAGTGAGTCGTGTACTTTGGTTTTATTATCACCAGTTGCAGGAGGGTAAGTCATGCGAGATTTTGCACGTATACAAGAGCAGGCTTTAAGCCTTGATACCTTTGATCCTATTGAATCATTTCCTGAATGCGGTGGAATTAATATTTTTATGGGTACGGTTCGTAATCACCATGAAGGCAAGGCTGTTAAGGCATTGAAATATACCTCGTATAAACCGCTTTCTGAAAAAATGATACGTGAAATTGAACTGGAAATTGAGAAAAAGTATCAGGTATCTTATGTGCGAGTGGTTCATCGGATTGGATATTTAGATGTTGGCGAAACAGCCATTATTGCAATTGCTTACGCAGCCCATCGCCGTGAAGCTTTTCAAGCATGTGAAGAAGCAGTTGAGCGAGTAAAGCATGAAGTACCTGTATTTAAAGAAGAGTTCTTTACCGATGGTACAAGTCACTATGTAGAAGGCTGCTGTATTCGTAAAGACGCACCGCAAGAGCATAAACATCACCATCATGCCGGCCACGAACACTCTCACTGAAATAAGCACGACTAGGATAAATAATGAAAAACGTAGGAATGAAGCCGGAAAGTTATCGTGTTGCTGAAGCACAAGCAATTTTATATGCACCTCCACATTGTATTGAATTATTAAGACAAGGTAACACTGAAAAGGGTGATGCATTAAAAACTGCACGTGTGGCAGGAATTTTGGCAGCTAAACGTACTGATGAGCTCATTCCTTTATGTCATCCGTTACCGATTTATCGTGCAGATGTCGAATATGAACTAGAACATGATTTTGTAAAGATTATTACCGTGGTCGAAACGATTGGCCCAACTGGCGTAGAGATGGAAGCCTTAACGGCAGCAAGTCTTGCAGGTTTAACCATTTACGACATGTTAAAACCGCATTGTGAACCAGAAGAACTCTGGATGGATCAATGTAAATTGCTTAAGAAAAAAGGTGGCAAATCACACTTTAAGCGTGTGTTGCGTCAACCAGTTTCGGCTGCTGTCATTGTGTTGTCCGATACCGTTGCAGCGGGTAGAAAACCCGATACTGCCGGAAAATCTGTGGTAGAAACCTTAACCGAGGCTGGCTTTGACCCAATTCATTACCAAATTTTGCCAGATGAAGCGGATACTTTAAAAAACTTAGTGCTTGAGCTGAGCAAATCATATGCTTGTATTATGACCGTTGGTGGAACGGGAATTGGTAAGCGTGATATTACGGTAGATACGCTAGAGCCGCTTTTAGAACGTAAGCTAGATGGCTTAATGGAAGCTGCACGATCTTTTGGGCAAAAACGCACGCCATATGCTGCAATGTCGCGTGGAGTAGCCGGTTTTATTGATCGTTCACTGGTGGTGACTTTACCGGGAAGCCGTGGTGGAGCAAGCGAATCAATGGCTGCTATCCTGCCGGCATTAGTTCATATTTTTGATGTTTGCCGTGATTTACCACATCCGGGGGGCTATGAATAATGTCAGGTTGTGGTACAGAGCGTGGATTGATTAGTGTAGATGAAGCAATTGGGCTGATGAGTAGTCGTCCTAAAAAATTAGGCTCAATTCAGCAAGGACTTCAAAATAGCCTAAGTAGGTATCTTGCTAAAGAAATCTACTCAGAAATTAATTTGCCAAGCTTTTCTCAAAGTGCTGTAGATGGTTATGCGCTATGTAGCCATGCAGAAGATTTAAATCATCAAAAGTTTCAGGTTATGGGTGAGATTCGTGCCGGAAGCGAAAGTCATGACATTCTGAGTGAAGGTCAAGCAATTCGTATATTTACAGGTGGCAAAATTCCTGAAGGTACAACACATGTTGCGAGGCAAGAAATAGTAGAAGTCGTATCAGCACAAGAAATTTCGTTAACTGAACATATTCGACCTCAAGCTGACATTCGTTTTACTGGCGAAGAAATCCAGAAGGGACAGTTACTTGCACAAGTTGGACAGTTTCTAAATATTGGAAGCTTAGCTGCCTTAAGTATGGCTGGTGTACAAACGGTTGAGATTTACCGTGCACCGAAAGTTGCTGTTTTAGTCACTGGTGATGAAGTTGCCGAAAAAGCAGAAGATCTTGCCGAAGGCAAAATCTTTGATGCAAATGGTCCATTACTAAAAGCTTGGTTTGAAGATTATGGCTTAGATGTTGAAATTATTCATGTGGCAGATGAGGCAACACAGGTCACACAATATTTCGACCGATTAAAAGATAGTCATAATGTCATCATAACTACAGGTGGAGTGTCAGTAGGTGATTATGATTTTGTTCGGCCATGCGCTTTTGAAGCGGGTTTTGAACAGATCTTTTGGAAAGTAAAACAAAAGCCGGGTAAGCCACTCTTTTTTGCTGAATATTCTCAACCTGAAAAAGATCACTATTGTTATTTGCTGGGATTGCCGGGTAATCCTGCTGCGGTCTATGTCTCTATGCAGGTTTACGGTAAAGTATTGCTTGATACTTTGCAGGGAAATCAAACTGGGCCAGAGTGGTTTAGTGCAATTTTAGATCATGATTTAAAAGAAGATGCGCGTGAACGTTTTCTACGGATGCATGCTTATTTTGACAATGGACAACTTAAAGTTAAAAGTCTGGCAAAACAGCAATCGCACATGCTGAGTAATTTAATGCAGGCCAATTGTTTAGTTCGAATTCCGGCAAATGTAAAGTTGGAAGCGGGTTATATATTGAAAGGCGTATTTATTTCAAACTAAGCATAACTAATGATAAATATAACTCACTATACAATTGTGTGAGTTATATTTGTTAAGTAAATTTATATAATAACTTCCTATTTTTTATAATAAGAATTCTTTTATATAATTGATAAGAATTTATTTTTATAATGAATCTTGCATAAATCGTGGTAAGTGGTTTAGGGTATAAATAATAGGGCCATTAGGCTAGGAAATATCGAGGAACGCATAAAGATGAAATGGGACGACATCGGTGATCAACCTTGTTCGGTTGCTCGTATGCTATCAGTGATTGGCGATCGATGGACGATGCTAATATTACGTAATGCTTTTATGGGAATACGTCGTTTTGACGATTTTCAAAAGTCATTAGGTGTAACTCGTCATGTCCTTTCGGATCGTTTAAAGCGTTTGGTTGAATATGAAATTTTAGTTAAAGCTCCTTATTTTGACCGTCAGGAACGCTTTGAATACAAATTGACTGATAAAGGTTTTGAGCTTTATCCAATTATCTTATCTATGGCAAATTGGGCAGATAAATGGATGGATCAAGGTTTAGGTAAACCTTTAGAATATCGTCATAAAACTTGTGGTCATAAGTTTGAACCAGTCATGGTATGTTCGGTTTGCCGTGAACCTTTACATGCAAAACAAGTTCAGGTTTCAGCTGGGCCGGGTTATTTTGCATATATGCAGCAAAAACAGAAACAAGCTTAATTTTTCTTATTACCCATCATGAAGACTCTTGTTGAATCGCATCAGCCAGAGTCTTATAAATGTGGTCATGATTTGACTGGGTTACATTAAAGCGGATGAATTGACCAGCATTGGGAGCTTGGCTAAACGCGTTTCCTGGTGCAAGAATAACTTGATGGGTAATACAATATTTTGCAATTTCTGAAGCTTCAACTCCCTTTGGCAAATGACACCAAACAAAAATTCCCGCTTGCGGCTTAATCCATGGCTTTATACCCAATGGGTCAAGTTTAGTAATAGTATCGTGCATCGCTTTTGCTAAACGAACTTTTAGTAATTCTATATGCTTACGGTAAGATCCATCTGTTAAAGCACTTAATAAAACTTCAGCAGACACGCCATTGTGAGAAAAGCTTGTGGCAATTTTCAGGTCGGTGAGCTGATCAATCCATTCTGGTTTAGCAATAATATAACCACAGCGAATAGATGCTGATAACGTTTTAGAAAAACTTCCAATAAAAATTACACGTGAAAGATTATCCAAAGCAGCAAGCCGAGGAGCAGAGCTATATTCAAAATCTGAAAAAATATCATCTTCAACAACAATCAAATTTGATTGTTCAATCAACTTTAATAATTGATGCGCCGTAGAAAGAGAAAGTACTGCTCCGGTTGGATTATGAATTCCTGAGTTGGTGATATAAAGACGTGGATTATAAGTTTCAATTGCTGCTTTAAATGCCTCTAAGTCAGGGCCTGTTGGTGTGTAGGGAATACCAATCACCTTGACTTGATGAACTTTAAGTAATGCATGAAAATTGAAATAACAAGGATCATCAATCAAAACCACATCATCAGGCTTTAATAAAAATCGACAAACCAGATCAATCGCTTGAGTCCCTGAGTCTGTTAAAAGTACTTGATTAAGATTTGCGTTTATTCCTTTTGCTTGAGAGCGTCTAGCCAGTAAGTCACGTAGAGCGGGTAATCCTAAGGGTGTTGAATAACTCATCAAGCAATCATCTGGGCTTCTTGCAGCTGACCTTAATGCTTTACGAATACTGTCTAATGGCATCCAGTCATCAGGTAGCCAACCGCAGCCGGGCTTAAAAACATCTGCTTTTGCTTCCAAAGATTGACGTGAAATCCATAATGGATCGACTGAGCGATCTAATTTGGGGCCTAATTCACTTAAAGCTAAAGGTGCGAGCGGACCAACAATATAAAAACCAGATCCAGTTCTTGATTCGATTTTGCCTAAAGCAATTAATCTTTCATACGCTTCTACAACCGTTGATACAGAAAAGCCAAGATCATTCGCTAACTTACGAACAGAAGGCAAACGTGCTCCAGGCATTAAGGACCGATTTTTGATTTGTTGCTCAATCTCTGAAATAACAATTTCAATTTTTGTTTTGTTCTGATTCACTGACTTAAAATCCCAACTGTACTGGTTAGTAGTACATAACAGTTCTTTTAAATTGTACTGCTTTGTATCTGGTTTAATCACCTTAGCACAGCTTAAATTCTTCGTATAGTGACGGAGAAAATTATGAATAGGTTTATGAATGGCTGGGTGAATGGTTTTATTGGCGTAGCTATTTTTGCGGGTTCATTGCCAGCAACACGTGTAGCTGTAATGGGTTTCGATCCTGGTTTTTTAACCGCAGCACGTGCGGCAATCGCCGGGATTTTAGGTCTTATTCTGATATTAGTTTTAAAACAAAAGAAACCCGCCAAGCAGGATTGGTGGCCTCTTACCATCGTTGCTTTAGGTGTGGTGATCGGTTTTCCACTATTTACAGCACTTGCCCTGCAGTACATGAATGCAGCTCATTCAATCGTTTTTGTTAGCCTTTTACCACTTGCTACTGCAATATTTGCTGTGTTGAGAGGTGGCGAAAAACCGAATCAATTTTTCTGGATATTTGCAGTCTTAGGGAGTGTGGTAGTCTTCGCTTATATGTTTTTCATTTCTGGTGATACATCACTTGGAATAGGGGACTTTTATATGTTGATGGCAATTATTTTTTGTGGCTTTGGCTATGCTGAGGGTGGCGTACTTTCGCGCAAAATAGGCGGGTGGCAAGTCATTTGTTGGGCACTTATTTTGTCTTTACCTTTTATGTTGTTGCTTACTATTTTCTATATGCCAGCTTCATTTCAGAGCGTGTCTACGTCAGCTTTAGTTGGGCTTATTTATGTGTCTTTGTTTAGTATGCTCATTGGCTTTTTCTTTTGGTACAAAGGGCTTGCTCAAGGAGGAATTGCTGCGATTAGCCAACTACAACTTTTACAGCCTCTAATGGGACTAGGTATTGCCGCTGTCTTGTTACACGAACAAGTAAGTTGGTCAATGTTAGTGGTTACAGCAGCAACTGTTTTATGTGTGGCTGCTGCTAAAAAATTTACCTAAATTTATAAACAATTTGCTGGTTTAGGGATCCCCGCTAAACGACTTAAATGACGGGCAACTAAACCAGTATTAAATTGTTGCTGTAAAACTGCATTATTAATCTCTGGACTGACCGTTTTCATTAAAAATTTAATCAGTGGGCGAGTTGCTGGAGAATGTCCAAACTGTTGATAAAACTGACGTACAGCTGCTAAAACTTCAAAATGCCAATTGGTGAGTTCAAGATCAAGCGATTTGGCAAGTTCTTGTGCAACTTCGGGATTCCAGATTGTATAATCAACCAAATGACCATCTTGGTCTAATTCTAAATTCATGAAACCAGCCTAAATATATTATTTAAGAGAAATACAGCGATTAAACGTCAAAATCAGATCCGTAAATTGATCATAATCTAATACATTAATCTGAGCTAAAGTATCTGTATCAAGTAAGTCTTTTTCGATGCTTAAACATGAAACAGATTCAAATGATCGAATCATTTCAGCAGAAAGCTGTGCAACAGAATCACCCATAAAAATAATCTGGTCACCTGCCTGAAAAAGATGACTTAACTCATCAATAATCTTAGGCGTAGCGTGGTAAGAAGATTGCACAAGATAAAGAGTTGATGGATTCATTAAACTTACACCTTCATCTACCAATATAGAACATGATCAAAAGATTGAATAAATTCAGCATTCAACTGAACAAATTTAATCTCTTGCTCGGTTTTTTGTACAAGAGGATGTTGCTGATTTCTACTTTCAATCAGAATGGGGCTCAAGTCGTAGAACTCAAAACTTTCGACCATATTTGAAGCCACTTTAAAAGCCTGAGCAAACTGATCAAAGCTCAAATCATTTTGCAAAAGACTAAGAGCCGCATCTTTCAATAATACTTTGACTGGTGAGCCAAAGGTTGCTAAAACCATAGTAGCGGAAAGGCTTTCATTGATTTGAAGACTGGTTAAATTGGCTTGGCTTAAAATGACGAGTACAGATTTCACACAATATACCTTTTAAAAGCAACAATCTAAGCAAACAAAGTAACTTAAAATTGAATAAGACGAGATGCTGACTGTACTGCATCAGCAAGTTCACCTAACCCGACAAGTTCAAAGTCTTTGGCAAGGTTGTGATGAGTAAGGTGATGGCGACTGGCATTTTCTGCATCCGTAATACCACGAGCGAGGGCAGCACTCACACAAACAGGAAGACGAATCGCAAGCTTTTGCCATTCATGCGTTAAATTACGCTGGTCGTCAGGAACCCATTGAAAATCATTAGCAACCTGCACGCCATCTTGGTAAAAGAATACACGGAAGTCTTCATTTTTACTTTTGAGTGCCTGAGCAAGTCCTAACGCATGCCAAGCATGAATGGAAGTAGGAGCAGAGGTAATTAGTAGTAATGTACTCATTGAGAATTCACTATGGTCATACGTCTAAATGGGCGTAGATACATTAAGAGAAAGGTAAGTATACAATGATTTTAGTGACAGGTGGTTTAGGCTTTATCGGTTCACACATTGCATTGAGTCTTATGGCTCAAGGGCAAGAAGTGGTAATCGTCGATAATTTAGCTAATTCGACCTTGCAAACGCTTGAACGGCTAGAGTTTATTTCTGGTATGTACGTTCCATTTGTCAAACTTGATGTACGTAATACACCAGCATTGAATAAGGTTTTCGAGCAATACTCAATTGATGCGGTTATTCATACTGCCGGGTTTAAATCAATTGAAGAATCTAACCTTAAACCTCTTGAATATTATAATGATAATGTCAGTTGCATCATGAGTTTACTACGTGCTATGCAACGTACAGGTGTTCGTCATTTTATTCACCTGTCTAGCCTTGCAGCTTATGGTAAATCTGGATTGCAATTAAGTGAAACAGAAGAATTTAATTACGCTTATCCTAATCCCTACATTAAGTCTCAACAGATGATTGAAGAAATTATCCGTGATACTTATAAAATTGATCATGAGTGGAAAATTGCAATCTTGCGCTTATCTAATATTGTAGGTGCATTTGAACATGGTGTACTCGGAGAGTATGTCGCTCAGCTCCCTAAAAATATCGTACCGCTTGCAATGCAAGTAGCAGCGATGCAGCGTGATTTGATTGAATTACAAGATAAAGCTGAAACATCAGATCATACAACTGAACGCAGTTTTCTACATGTTTTAGATTTGTGTGAGGCGGTGAGTGCGAGTTTACATTGGCTGCGTGATCAAACACATTGTTGTGAAGCATTTAATATTGCCCATGATCAAGTTCATTCAATTCGTCAATTACTCGATGAAATTTCACAAGTCACTCAAGCTGAGATTCCAACACAAACTGCAATTTATAAGCATATTGAGTTGGATCAAGTTGGGGCTAATATTGAAAAAGCCAAAACATTACTGCAATGGGCACCAAAACGTCCGTTAAAACAAATGATTGAAGATGAATGGCGCTTTTATCAAAATACATTAAATGGAAGATAGGATAATGATTCTTATTTACAATAATGGAATGCTTGAGTACGATATTCAAAATTAACTAGCCAGAGCAAACACTTGCTTCAGCCCGTGAGTTCTTTATTGAGATAACCGAGGTTTCTATGCAAACACGAATTGAACATGACACGATGGGTGAGATTGAAGTTCCAAATGAAGCATTGTGGGGAGCACAGACTCAACGCAGCTTACAGAACTTTAAAATTGGGCAAGAACGATTACCTCGTGCCATGATTCGAGCAATGGGTTTGGTTAAAAAGGCTGCTGCAATAACCAATGCTGAACTTGAACAATTACCGCAAGACTTGAGCCAATATATTGTGGGTGCAGCTGAAGAAGTAATTGATGGCAAGTGGGATTCACAGTTTCCTTTAGTTGTCTGGCAAACGGGTTCTGGTACGCAAAGTAACATGAACTGTAATGAAGTGATTGCCAATATTGCGAACCAGAAATTAGGGCAAGCTTTAGGCGCACAAAAACCAGTACATCCAAATGATCATGTCAACCGTGCTCAATCAACAAATGACTCATTTCCAACGGCTATTCATGTAGCAGCAAGTTTGCAAATTAATGAATTACTCATCCCTGCGGTCGAGCAACTTAAAGCGACTTTGCAAAAAAAATCTGATGAGTTCCAAGATATTGTCAAAATTGGCCGTACTCATTTGCAAGATGCCACGCCATTAACTTTAGGCCAAGAGTTTAGTGGCTATGTTTCTCAGCTTGAGCATGGATTGGTTCGATTACAACAGGCTTTAACTGGTTTATATGAATTGCCATTGGGTGGAACTGCTGTAGGGACTGGGTTAAATGCACATCCTGACTATGCAGTAAAAGCAGCAGCACAGCTTGCTCTACTTACAGGTTTGCCATTTGTAACTGCACCTAATAAATTTGAAGCACTAGCAGGGCGTGATGCGGCTGTTTTTGCATCAGGTGCATTAAAAACGTTGGCTGTAAGCTTAAATAAAATTGCGAATGATATTCGATGGTTGGCAAGTGGTCCACGTTGTGGTTTCGGCGAAATCCGTATTCCAGAAAATGAACCTGGTTCAAGCATTATGCCGGGCAAAGTAAATCCGACCCAAAGTGAAGCAATGACCATGGTGGTTGCACAAGTGCTTGGCAATGACACAACCATTAATGTGGCTGGTGCTTCAGGTAACTTTGAGTTAAACGTATTTATGCCTGTGATTGCTTATAACTTATTGCAATCTATTCAATTGCTTGGGGATGCGTGTAATAGCTTTAACGACCATTGTGCAGTAGGAATTGAGCCTAATCGCGATAAGATTGACCACTTCTTACATAACTCTCTCATGTTGGTCACAGCGTTAAATCCGGTAATTGGCTATGAAAATTCTGCAAAAGTTGCAAAGACTGCTTATAAAGAAAATAAAACTTTGAAGCAGGTTGCTGTTGAGCTTGGCTTGGTCACAGCAGAGCAATTTGATGAAGTGGTAAAACCTGAAAAAATGGTTTCGCCAAATAGCAAGTAATCACTAAAAATAATGTAGTGTTAATGTTTATATAAAAGCCCTCATCTGAGGGCTTTTATAGGTAGAGACTAACTTATAGTTCAAGATAGGAAAATATCAAAGTAAGCCTTCTATATATTCCCAACCATGAGATTTCATAGCTTCAAACTTCTTTTTTAGCTCTTCTTTTTCGTAGTTATGAGGATCGCCTGCTAAAAGAACATGATACGAGTTCGTTTCTGGTTCTATAGTCACTTCAATAATTTCTACTGGTTGGATCACTCCACTCTCAGTTAGACCAGAGTCTATAAAACATATTCCTTTTACAGGAATAACAGTGCAATCATATTCTTTGGAAATAAAATAATTATTTGCTGAAGCGGAATACGTACGTGATGCTCTAACTTTCATGTGTACCTCCTTCAAGCGTAGAAAGGGAATGTTTTAGTCTGGCGTGCTTGTAGAGTTAATACTGTTTAATTTATATAGTGATTTTATTTTTTACTTCAATATTCTAATTATAGATTTTTTATTAGCATAAAATGCTGTCAGCTATAATTTACAAGTAAGGTATTAAAAAACTTATGAATCAAAAGCCACTTTCAGTTGTTTTAATTCCTGGTTATATGCTTGACGAATCTCTCTGGAATGAAGTCATAAATGAGATACCTAAAGAGTGGAATATATATCGAGCTACTTTAAAAGAAGGGCAAACAATAAAAGAGATTGCTCAGAATATTGCTAAAAATGCGCCCGAGAGCTTTGTACTAATTGGATTCTCACTTGGAGGATACATTGCGAGATCTATAGTGGAGCAATTTCCTGAAAAAGTTAAGGCGCTTGTTTTAATAACGTCTTCACTACGCTCAGATACAGAAGAGCAGAAAAATCAAAAGTTAACAGCGATTAAGCTTAACTCTGGGAAAACTTTCCATGGGCTAAGTTCAATATCAATTGAAAAAACACTTTATCCATCGAATGTTCAGAATCGCGCTCTTGTAAAAAGAATCCAAGAGATGGGTAGGGCTTTAGGTTATGAAGAGTTCGTTAAACAATCTATGTTAGATAGAAGTTCTTATGATATGAGTAAGATCACTTGCCCAACTTTAATTATTTCTGGTGCAGAGGACCAACTGCGTTCTAAGGAAGAAGCGATAGAATTATTAGATCAATTGCCACATGCAAAGCTTGAAATAATTAAAAATACAGGCCATATGATTCCGATCGAGCAGCCGAAGATATTGGTTTCAGTGATTTCAACTTGGTTAAGTACTTATCTTTTATGAAGGCCTAACTTTTGTTTTCTTCGTTAAGATCTTAATAATTTTGAAAACTTGATTACCGAGTTTAATTTTTTGATGAATGGTTGCATGATCAAGCTGATCCCATAATTCAAATGGGAAAAACTCTGAACTATGGTCAAATATCCATAACCATTGGTAGCTATTATTAAGCGTACTTTTATCGAAACGAACATCTTGTACTTTAACAATCTTAAACTGTTTATGATGTTCGTCTTGAAGAATAATTTCATGGTTCTCCATTAGACATCCATCTATTAAATACAATTTTTAATTTTACTCAAATTAATCCTATTTGATTAACTTGTTAGGTTGGCATTCATTTACAAAAGATTTCGAGTTGTTAAAGTTTGTCATTTTCAAAATGAAAATAATCTTTACTTTTGAAATACAAGGTTTTAAATAGCTTAGATTGTAAGAAGAGTAGGTAGATGTCAGAATGGACATTGAAATTTATCTTCGAGTATCGCTATGAGTTTAATAGGCTTTATGTATGCAAGTAAAACCAATAGTGAACATAGTCAAATAAAACAAGATTTAATTGATATTCTCACAGAAGCAGTCAAATTCAATTCTCATAATGATATTACAGGAGTACTTTACTATGGTAATGGATACTTCTTGCAGTATTTGGAAGGTGAGAAAGAACAGGTCGAATCACTTTTTTATAACTTAATTTTAAAAGATTCGAGACACCAAAACTGCGAAATCATCTTTTCTGAATCATCCGAACAACGTTTATTTAAACATTGGAGCATGAAATTTGCTCCTATTAATACGAAAATAAAAGATTTCTTTCGTCATCATCATGTTGATGAGTTTAATCCATATTTGCTTAACACTATATCCATTCCAACTTTTATTGAATTGCTTGTAGATCAACCCAATCATAAAGTCGATCAATACCAAGTTTAATCAAAACTAAAAATGACATTGAGTTTTAAGTGTTCTATTTAAATTTAAGCTCTCTTCGGAGGGCTTTTTATCACAAAGGTTTAAAGTTTCACTAATTAATGGTGAATTGGCGTTGAATAAGCCGTCATAATTGTTAAAATGCCCACCTTATCCTGTTTTTATATTGTTTTTTGTTTTGCATTTATTTTGCGAAGTTTGAGATAAGATTAATAAAAACAGTTGCTTAGCTAAGGATTTTTTGAATGCTCTCTATTTATTTAACAGATACCCAACAACATGTGCAATTTAATGATTACCCTAGTGATCAGCCAGTTAAGTTTCTGTTAAATCTTAAAAAGATTTTCCCAAGTACAGCGGATTTATTATTGCCAGTTTTACCTGAAGATAATGACCTAGAAAATGTAACTTGGGAATCAACCTCAAAAGATTTTGAAATCTTTAAAAAGCTATTAGCGGGATGGGGTGTTATTGAGCTTCGTTTAAACGCAATTACTGCTTACAAAGATAAAAACTTTGCAAATGAGTTAGTGAAACAAGCACAGGTAAAACGTAAGAAAACAGCCCAAAAGAATCATCAGCTTTCTTTAGTTGCACTTGATTATATTTTTATGCACGAAGTTCACGCATTGATTGATGCTGAACTGGTCACTATTGGTGAAAAATTCTATTTACCTACTTTGCGTGACCAATGGAAGGGTACAGTTTCAGACCAAGTGCTCAACGGAAAACTCTAATTTAAATAAAAAAGGTGAATTTATATTAATTCACCTTTTTTATTTTGTATATAAATCAATTTCTTATAACTAAAAAATTGCTTATACAAAAGTTTACAAGAAAAGAATGCGTTTTTTCCAATGTGGCAGATACATTGCTTATATAAATACAAAATTATTGCGGGAGAGAGGTTCATTAAGAACCCGCCGAAGGAGCAACAAGCCCGGAAACTCTCAGGCAAAAGGACTGTAATAATTAAAAAATCTGGAGAGAAGCTTAGATTTATAAGAATGGAAAATAATAACTTATAAATTATAAACTCACCGAAGGGGAAGATCTAAACGTTAAAAGGTAACGTTGGGGTCAAAACTCTCAGGTACCAATGACAGATGGGCTGTACTGATGAAATGCTTTGCATTTCTGAGGAGTCTGTTATGCCACATGTTATTGTGATAGGTGCGGGAATCACAGGGGTTACCTCTGCTTATGAATTATCGCAACTGGGTTATCAAGTCACAGTGATCGATCGACATTTATATCCTGCAATGGAAACATCATTTGCCAATGGAGGGCAACTATCGGCTTGTAATGCTGAAGTATGGAACCAAAAAGCCACCGTGATTAAAGGCTTTAAATGGATGAGACAAAAAGATGCGCCTCTATTGCTGAATCCTTCATTTAGTTTGCATAAGTATAGTTGGCTAGTTGAGTTTCTATCACATATTAAAAACTATGAAGCGAATACGATTGAAACAGTTCGTTTGGCATTACTTGCTCGTAAGCGTTTATTTGAAGTTGCTGAAAAAGAGCAACTTGAGTTTGATTTGGAGAAACGTGGAATTCTCCATATGTATCATAGTAAGGCTGACTACGAGATTGCTAAACAAGTGAATAATGTATTGAACAAAGGTACATTAGAGCGCTATTCGGTTTCACCTGATGAAATGAAAACAATAGAGCCATCGTTAACGGGAGATTACTTCGGAGGTTATTACACACCAAGTGATGCAACGGGCGATATTCATAAGTATTCGACCTCTTTGGCCGAGAAGACTAAGCAATATGGCGTTCAATATAAGTTCGGCCTAGAAGTTATGGATGTTAAGTGCAGCGCAGACAAAGTAGTCGTTACTTGTCAGCCAAGTGCGGAGCATCCTTATCTGGTTGAATCTGATAACATCCAGCTTGAAGGTGATGTGCTTGTTGTTTGTGGTGGTGTAGGAAGTTATCAACTTGCCGATATGATTGGTGAGCGAGTAAATGTGTACCCAGTAAAAGGTTATTCAATTACTGTGCAATTAAAAGATGAGCACAGTGTAAAGAATGCTCCTTGGGTGAGCTTACTAGATGAAAGTGCAAAAATTGTGACCTCTCGTTTAGGTAAAGATCGATTGCGTGTAGCAGGGACCGCTGAGTTTAATGGCTATAACCGCGACATACGAGCTGATCGTATTCAACCATTAGTCAATTGGGTAAACCGTAACTTTGATATCTCAACTGAGCATGTGGTGCCTTGGGCAGGTTTAAGACCTATGATGCCGAATATGTTGCCAGTGGTGAAACAATCTAAACAACCTCGTGTTTTTTATAATACAGGGCATGGGCATTTAGGTTGGACTTTGTCTGCGGCAACCGCAGTTTTAGTCGGTCAAGATATTGCTCAAAAATATCCAGCGTAGAAGGTAAAAAAGCCAGTGTTCAAACACTGGCTTTTATTTAAAGTGCTAATCATATAGTCGATATATTCCGCTAAAACGCTCACAGCCTTTTTGTTGGGTTTGCACATTCAATAAGGCTTTTTGAAAATTAAACTGATATTTACAGTTGTGCTCATTGTCTAAAATTTCACTTTTCTGTTCAGGTGAGCTATAGGCCATCAATGAAATCGTTTGAGTTTCCTTGCGGTTATTTGGATTGCGGTAGGCTATCCCTTCAATTTTGATTTTATCTTTCGCGAGTTGATGGACTTGAATGTGGACGGGTTGAGCTGCTATATGTCCATTTTCAAACTTAAGATAATGTTGAGTAAGGGTTTGCTTAAGCGACGCATAAAAATTTAGGTCATCAGTACGTAAATCAAACTGTTGTTGAATGCACGTATTACTCTTGCATTGCTGAGTATGCTTAGACCATAACTTTTGTGTATCCTGTAAAAGCTGTAAAGGGGCATCAGTAACTAAATATGCAGAAAGATATTTATTATTGAGTTGTTTTCTCGATTCACTAAATGTTTTTGAACAGATTTTAAGCTCAGCTCCAGTATTGGAACAGTCTATGGATTCTGCAAAGACAAGAGGTGAACATAAACAACTCAGTGTCACGACAAAACTTAATCTTTTCAATTGATTCATATCAGTATTAGACAGCATGATCGCTTATACTTTTAGTCTACTTTGCTAGGTGTACTATAGCGAAACAGAAAGGCTGAATACAAGATTTCTTAAGTTTTTATGGAAGGTAATAATTTATATGGTTGCTCAGATTCGTATTGGACAAGGAATAGACGTACATGCCTTTGAAGCGGGGGACTTTGTTACATTGGCTGGTATTCAAATTCCACACACACATGGTTTGAAAGCACATTCTGATGGTGATGTGGTGCTTCATGCACTATGTGATGCTTTATTAGGTGCTTTAGCGCTTGGAGATATTGGACAACATTTTCCTGATACTGATCCGGAATACAAGGGTGCAGATAGCCGAGTATTGTTAAAGCATGTCTACCAATTAATCTTAGACCGTGGTTATCAGTTAAATAATGCTGATATTACGGTGGCTTGTGAGCGTCCAAAATTAGCTAAGCATAATTTGGAAATGCGTCAAAGCATTGCTGATGTTTTAAATGTCGATATTAATCAAATTAGTATTAAAGCAACGACAACCGAAAAACTAGGGTTTACCGGTCGTCAAGAGGGTATTTTGGCTACGGCGACTGTTTTAGTCTCTCATCACACTAAGTGATCGGCCTGTTGCAAAGACTGTTGAAGTTCGAGAGTTGCCTTACGGCCTTGTAGCTGT
This sequence comes from Acinetobacter sp. WU_MDCI_Abxe161, assembly GCF_025514355.1. Classification (NCBI taxonomy): domain Bacteria; kingdom Pseudomonadati; phylum Pseudomonadota; class Gammaproteobacteria; order Moraxellales; family Moraxellaceae; genus Acinetobacter; species Acinetobacter sp. WU_MDCI_Abxe161. The sequence goes on along the minus strand of NZ_JAHPTU010000003.1, from coordinate 104,836 downwards.
AAGGTAATACTATGAATGAGACCAGTCCAAGTCTCATTAGGTTCCCAAATTTCGTGTAGTAAATCTTGTGAAGTCGGCATGTCCATATTCATATAAAACTGTCTATAGACATACATAAGACAACTTGAGCGATCGTTTTTGGAACAATGAACCCAAATGATTTCGTTTTGAACCAAGTGATCAATCAGATCAAGCACGAGCAAACATTGCTCTGCTGATGGGGTTTCCCAATCAATTGGAATATGGATGTAATTTAAACCAAGGTCTAAACAAATACGATCTTCATTCTCGATGTGATTTGGGGCATTAGTTAAAGCAAGATTAATGACTGTGCTACAGCCATACTCTTTAATCAATTTTAGTTGTTCAACGGAAGGCTGTGCCGAACTAAATAAATGTTCATGAATAATCGAAAATGCGGGAATTTGAGATAATGATTGTTCAAGGGTTGTCATGATCGCACTCTACAAGAGTAGGCTTAGCTTATTGTGTAGAATGTTATACACGATTCTAGAGAATAGTTGAAATACGGCCTGCTTATATATTCGACAACGTTATCAAAATTTTAAAAATAATTAACTGGAAAAGTACAAGCCTTATAAAATAAAAAAAACAGCATCATGAAGATGCTGTTTTTTTATTTAAATAGTTAAGCTTTTAAATTTTCATTCAATAAAAATTCAACTAAAGCTTTTTGAGCATGAAGACGATTTTCTGCCTCATCCCATACTACTGCATTTTTATGATCGAGCATGGTTTCAGAAATTTCTTCACCACGATGAGCAGGTAAGCAATGCATGAATAAACAGTCAGGGTGAGCAAGACTCATTAATTTTTCGTTAACCTGAAAATCAGCAAAGGCTTTTTCACGAAGTTTTTGTTCTTCTTCTTGTCCCATGCTTGCCCATACATCTGTCACAATGAGATCAGCATTTACTGCTGCATCTTCTGCATTATCAAAAAGCTCAACACAATGACCAAACTCAGCTAAAAATTCAGGTTTAGGTTCATATCCTTTTGGTGATGCAATCTTAAGCTTGAAACCCATCATATGTGCAGCTTCAATATATGAGTTACACATATTATTGCCGTCACCGATCCACGCAACCGTTTTGCCTTCAATACTACCGCGATGTTCAATATACGTTTGTAAGTCAGCAAGTAACTGGCATGGATGATGGTCATCAGTTAAGCCGTTAATCACAGGAACTTTTGAATAAGATGCAAAACGTTCAACAATGTCATGACCAAAGGTACGAATCATCACAATATCAAGCATGCTTGAAATTACACGTGCTGAGTCCTCGATTGGTTCGCCACGCCCCAACTGTGTGTCACGAGGCGATAAGAAAATCGCGCTGCCGCCAAATTGGTTAATACCTGCTTCAAAAGAGATACGTGTACGCGTACTAGATTTCTCAAAAATCATTCCCAATACTTTACCGACAAAAGGCTGATAGACCTTATTGTCATGTTGCATTTTTTTTAGTTCGCTTGCGCGTTCTAAAATGCGATTAAGTTCTAGAGTGGATAGATCACGTAAAGTCAGGAAATGTCTTAGAGCCATGTAGCTACTCCATAATAATTGTTTTGAAATACAACAATTATCTGTTGTTGGCTGGGTGGATGTGGGAAAAAAGAAGTCTACTATACTATAAGCATTTTAAAATGCAAAAGAATTAGACTTTATGATGGCCCTTTAAGAAAATATCTACACAATAATTAATATAATCAATGACTTCTTTCTCATTGGGAGGGAGTGGCATTCCCATAATCATACGCCATTCAATATCGCGTAAAATTCCAAAATACATTAGTGAAGAATAATCTGGAGATGCGCAAAAAATTTCTTCAGCTTGATGAGAAAGTAGAAGTGCCTGAGCAATTGTGTTTTGTACATCTTGAGCACACTTTTCATATAAGTATTGGCTCAAAGTTGCATTGCATTGGGTTTGCTCAATAACTAGACGCAAAAAAGCGATATGTTCAGGTTGAATAATATGAGTATAAAAACGAATAAGCGTTTGAACTAAATAATCGCGTAGAGAGGTTTGTGAGGGCTGAAAAGGGATGCAAATATCTTTAAAGAACATTTCACGGCGATAGTCGCAAATTGCTGTAAATAAACCATCTTTATTGCCAAAATACTTATATATTGAAGCTTTTGAACCACCCGCATGATTCACAATGTCATCGAGTGAAACAGCATCATATCCTTTATCCAAAAACAGCTCGGTTGCGCTTAACAATAGTGCTAAACGACGTTCAATACCGCGACGTGTTTGTGGTTTATCACATACTGAGTGATGTGACTCAAGGACTGGATCATGCATATAATTTCATAACAACGGTTAACTTTGCCTATCTAGTATAGCAAAACTATCTTTAAGGATGCTTGTTGCTATTTTTTTAGGTTAACTGCTGAACAATACATGGCTAATTCAAGAAATAAACTAATAGAAAATATAAGCTTAGAGTGGGTTGTAGGTGGATAATATGATGTAACCTTATGTTTATTTAGAATTTAATGAAAAATTGCTAATAAAAACAAAGCGGCTAAGAATGACTTAACCGCTTTGAACTTAACTCATAAGCTTTCTAGGCTTCAGTTTGAGTAATTTTATGCTCATCTTCTTCATCATCATCTGCAGAGTCCATTCCAAGTTCTTTTAACTTGCGAGTTAGGGTATTACGACCCCAACCTAATAGTTCTGCTGCGTGACGTTTGCGTCCGCGTGTTTGTTGTAATGCCGCGTTAATCAACGTGCGTTCAAACATTGGCGTAGCAATATCCAAAATTTTCATTTCACCATTCTTAAGCTTTTGAATAGCCCATTGATTGAGTAGTTCATCCCAATGGTGTAGGGAGATACGTTCAAAGGAAGGTGCCGGTTGTCCAGAGTCACTATTCTTTTGTAAGGGAACCTGTTTGAGTTCTGATGGTAAATCTTCTGGATAAACTTCACGACCAGTGATCATTACAGTTAACCAACGGCATGTATTCTCAAGTTGTCGAACGTTGCCGGGCCATGGTAACTGTTGCATATAATCTGTGGTTTCGGTACGTAAGATTTTGGGACTTACGCCAAGTTCTTTACCTGCACGCGCAAGAAAGTGCTGAGCAAGCATTGGAATATCTTCGCTACGGTGAGCAAGTTTAGGAATGTGAATACGGATCACATTTAGGCGATGATATAAGTCTTCACGGAAGCGACCTTCATTTACCAGTTTTTCTAAATCCTGATGTGTTGCCGCTACGATTCGAACATCAACTTTAACTGGAATATGTCCACCTACACGATAAAACTCACCATCAGCGAGTACGCGCAGTAGTCGAGTTTGTGTTTCAAATGGCATGTCACCAATTTCATCAAGGAATAGTGTTCCACCATTTGCTTGTTCAAAGCGACCTTGATGTTGAGTGTTTGCACCTGTGAAAGCACCTTTTTCATGTCCAAATAACTCAGTTTCAATCAAGTCTTTTGGTATTGCTGCCATATTTAAAGCAATAAAAGGTTTGGCGCGGCGTGGGGAGTGTTTGTGTAAAGCGTGAGCAACTAATTCTTTACCTGTACCCGATTCACCATTAATTAAAACGGTAATATGGGATTGAGACAAACGACCGATAGCACGGAAAACTTCCTGCATTGCAGGAGATTCTCCAATAATTTCTGTTGATTGAAGAGGTGAAGCTGTTTTTGTAGCTTCTTGTTGTTGTAGTTTGTTGATATGCAGAATTGCACGATTGACTAAAGCTAAAGCCTCATCAATATCAAAAGGTTTTGGTAAATACTCAAATGCACCTGTTTGATAGCTTGATACAGCTGATTCTAAGTCAGAATGTGCTGTCATAATAATGACAGGTAAATCTGGATGAGAATTTTTGACTTTAGATAAAAAAGTTAACCCATCAATTCCAGGCATTCGGATGTCAGTTAAAATGACATCGGGAGCATCATGATGCAAACGTTCCAGCGCAGTTTGAGCTTCTTCAAAATTGGTAACGTCAAATCCTTCTTCTTTAAAGGTCTTTTCCAATACCCATCGCATGGCGCGATCATCATCAATAACCCATATTTTATTTCGCGACACGGTCTGACTCCCAAGGTAAATATAAGCTAAAAATTGTTTTTCCAGGAACAGATTGGCATTCAATCATTCCGTTATGTTGATGCATAATATTCTGTGCAATACTCAGGCCAAGCCCAGTACCTTTTGCTCGTCCAGTAACCAAAGGATAAAACACAGACTCCAAAATGCTTTCTGGGATGCCTGGTCCATTGTCCTCTATATCGACTCGTACAGTAGAGCGATTGAGTACACCATTAATTGTGACAAGACGTTGTATGCGTGTGCGTAGAATTAGCTCCGGTTCATGATCTATAAAGAATGCTTTGTTTTCTGTTATAGCTTGAATTGCATTTACACTAATGTTGAGCATAACTTGAATTAATTGATCACGATCAGCATTAACATCGGGTAAAGACAAATCATAATCCCGTATGATTTTAATTTTCTTCTTTGTCTGATTAGCAATCAGTGAACGTACTCGCTCTAAAGGTTCATGTACATTAACATTTTCATAACTTGGAAGTTGTCTAGAACCCAACATGGTATCTGCCAAGTTTGTTAAGCGATCTACTTCATTGATAATGACATCTGTAAATTCCGAATAACTCTTATCGTTTAAACTTCGAGCCAGTAATTGAGTGGCACCACGAATACCTGCAAGTGGGTTTTTAATTTCATGGGCAACGCCACGTACAAGCTGCCTAGCCACTTGATGCTGTTGTACCAGATTTTCTTCTTTAGAAATCTTTAACATGCGATCAATCGGGTTGAGCTCAATCAAAAGTAATGGATGATAACTTTTACCGGTATTTAATTGAGATACTGTGTAATCAACATGAAGATCTTTAAAGTTGACATTAATAACAGCTTCTCGACGAGTATAGGGTTGACCGGTTTTTATGGTGTTTAATAACGCTTCATGTGTATTAAAAGTATCATCAGGTGCATGAAGTAGGTTTAGAACGGGCTGTCCTGAAGCTCGAAGCAAACTAATATCAAATAGTGCTTCGCAGGCAGAATTTAAATAAAAAATATTTAAGTTACTATCGATCAATAAAATCGCAGTAGTTAGGTTGTCTACCAATAGGCGATAGTCGATAGGGTTGTGTTGATCCATTAGCGAATCGTTCCTGTCTTAAAATAGCGCAATGGCATCTTCTTGGTTATCGGATTTTCACCGTTATAGAACATGAACGATGCAAAATATACGCCAACTTTGTTTATGGGTTATTTTAAAGTTTTAAGGTATTTAAAAACGCGCTGAAATCGGTCTTTATATCTATTGATCAAAACTGATGGCTTAAAAATAGATAATAACATGAACCAACTTGGTGCAAAGGTGAGTTTTGGTGCAAATGTTGGTCGTATTTTGGTGCATTACACAAAGAGTAGGCTTTCCACCTATGCTTGAGGCAAGAAAAGACATACAATACGCGCATTCAAGTGGAGCGCAGATTCATGAAGACCCCCAAAGTCGGTTTTGTTTCTTTAGGTTGTCCTAAGGCATTGGTAGATTCTGAACGAATTTTAACTCAGTTAAAGACTGAAGGTTATCAAGTTGCATCAGATTATGATGGTGCTGATTTAGTAGTTGTTAATACCTGTGGTTTTATTGAATCTGCGGTACAAGAGTCGCTAGATGCAATTGGCGAGGCCATGAGTGAAAATGGTCGAGTAATCGTTACTGGATGCTTAGGTAAAGACGAAGATAAAATTCGTCAAATGCATCCAAACGTTTTAAAGGTTACTGGTGCAGCAGCTTATCAAGATGTGATGGAAGCTGTGCATGAATATGTGCCAGCACCGCCTAAACATAACCCGTTTGTTGATTTGGTTCCTGAACAGGGAATTCGTTTAACACCTAAACATTATGCTTACTTAAAAATATCTGAAGGCTGTAACCATCGTTGTACCTTCTGTATTATTCCAAGTATGCGTGGCGATCTTGTTTCTCGTCCAGTCGGAAGTGTACTGGAGGAAGCTGCTGCGCTTAAAAGAGCAGGTGTTAAAGAAATTTTGGTTATTTCTCAAGACACATCAGCTTATGGTGTAGATACCAAATATAAGCTTGATTTCTGGAATGGCCAACCTGTTAAAACAAAATTCTTTGATATGTGTGAAGCACTAGGCCAACTTGGCATCTGGGTGCGCTTACATTATGTTTATCCATATCCACATGTCGATGCAGTTATTGACTTAATGGCACAAGGTAAAATCCTGCCTTATCTTGATATTCCATTCCAACACGCAAGCCCGCGCATTCTTAAGTTAATGAAGCGTCCAGCTCACAGTGAAAATACACTAGAAAAAATTAAATTGTGGCGTGAAAAATGCCCTGAACTTGTGATTCGCTCTACATTTGTGGTGGGTTTCCCTGGCGAAACTGAAGAAGATTTTCAAATATTACTCGATTGGTTAGTTGAAGCTGAACTTGATCGTGTAGGCTGCTTTACCTACTCACCAGTAGAAGGCGCTACGGCAAATGATTTACCCGATCATGTGCCTGAAGAAGTTAAGCAAGAGCGTTACGAGCGCTTTATGCAAGTGCAGCAACAAATTTCTGCTGCCAAGTTGCAAAAACGTATTGGTCAAACGATGACTGTATTAGTCGATAGTTTGGAAGATGAATATCCTGTTGCTGTTGCACGTTCTTATGCGGATGCTCCGGAAATTGACGGTAATGTCTTTGTAGAAGATATCGATAAGAGCACTATTCAACCAGGCGATATGTTGGAAGTCGAAATCACCGATGCGGATGAATACGATTTATTTGCAAAGTTAATTAAAATTAAGTCGGTCTAATCGATAACGATTCAAAAAGCATTCAGTTTAAGAGGTTTTGGAGCAAACTCATGGCGGAAACAATTAGCCCCCGTTATTCACGCATTTTATTAAAACTATCTGGTGAGGCATTGTCAGGTAATAAAGATATGGGTATTGATGCCCAAGTTCTTGATCAAATGTCCCTTTCAATTGCTCACTTAGTTGGTTTGGGCGTGCAAGTGGGTATCGTTGTTGGTGGCGGTAACTTGTACCGTGGCAGTCAGTTGCAAAAAGATGGCTTAGTTGGTCGTGTTACTGGCGATCAAATGGGGATGCTTGCAACGGTAATGAACGGTTTGGCTATGCGTGATGCATTGGTTCGCCGTAATATCAGAACTCGTCTTATGTCTGCATTACCAATTGGTACGGTTGTAGAATCTTATTCAAGTCGTGATGCGATTCGTCATTTGAGTCAGGGTGAAGTTTGTGTTTTTGTTGCTGGTACAGGAAATCCATTCTTTACAACTGATACAGCAGCATGCTTGCGCGGAATTGAAATTGAAGCGAATTTAATTCTAAAAGCAACCAAAGTAGATGGCGTATATAATAAAGATCCAAGTAAATACGAAGACGCAGTTAAATACGATCATTTAACTTTTGATCAGGTATTAGATGAAAAGCTTGGTGTTATGGATTTGACAGCTATTTGTTTATGTCGTGACCATAATGTGCCGCTACAAGTTTTTGATATGAATAAATCAGGTGCGCTATTGTCAGTAGTAATGGGCGAAAAAGAGGGTACACGCGTTACTAAATAATGTACGTGTTGTTGAAAGCTCTTTATACTAGCGCTAAATTAAATTTGTTAAATACATTCTTGAATAAATAAGTAAGGTAGATCATATGATTAACGATCTGAAAAAAGACAGCGAACAGCGTATGTTAAAAACTCTTGATTCTTTGGAACAAGGGTTTGCTAAAGTTCGTACCGGCCGTGCACACCCATCAATTTTAAATGGTGTGATGGTTCCTTACTACGGTTCTGATGTGCCTTTAAATCAAGTAGCAAACGTAGGTATTGAAGATTCTCGTACGCTTGTTGTTCAACCATTTGAACGTACTATGGTATCTGCTATTGATAAGGCAATCCGTGAAAGCGATCTTGGTTTAAACCCGATTACGGCAGATTCAATTCGTGTCCCTTTACCTGCATTAACTGAAGAAACACGTCGTGACATGCAAAAAGTTGCACGTAGTGAAGCTGAAAATGCAAAAGTTGCTATTCGTAATATTCGCCGTGATGTGTTAGGTGATATTAAAGCGCTATTGAAAGAAAAAGAAATTTCTGAAGATGATGAGCGCCGTGCAGGTGAGGATATTCAGAAAATTACAGATAAATATGTTGCAGAAGTAGACAAACGTCTTGCAGCGAAAGAAGCAGAATTGATGAAGGTCTAAATTTTATGACCGATTCAGAAGAGTATCATCTTCCTAAGCATGTTGCCATCATCATGGATGGCAACAACCGCTTTGCAAAAAAAAATCAAATGCAAAAAGGCGATGGACATCGAGAGGGTAAAAATGTTCTTGATCCTATCGTTGAACATTGTAAAAAAACGGGTATTCGTGCTTTAACGGTTTTTGCATTTTCAAGCGAAAATTGGAATCGACCACAATTTGAAGTCGATCTGCTTATGAAGCTTCTTGAAGAAACTATTCATGAGCAAATACCTCGCATGAAGAAATTCAATATTGCTTTGCGTTTTATCGGTGATCGTTCTCGATTACCTTCACACTTAGTTGCCTTAATGGAAGATGCAGAGCAACAAACAGCACATCATGACACTATGACCTTAACTATTGCCGTGAGCTATGGTGGGATGTGGGATATTGCAAATGCAGCAAAACAAGTTGCTGAAGCAGTTTCTCGTGGTGAATTTGGTGCTGATCAAATAAATGTTGATTTGTTCGAAAAATATGTCAGTCTAAACGATCTGCCAGCTGTGGACTTATTGATCCGTACAGGTGGAGATTATCGCATATCTAACTTTTTGTTATGGCAAGCAGCGTATGCGGAGCTGTATTTTACTGATACTTTATGGCCAGAATTTACAGTACAAGAATTCGATCATGCATTGAATGTTTTTTCAGGGCGTGAGCGTCGTTTTGGCAAAACATCTGAACAAATTCAGCAAGAGAAAATAGAGAACTTATAATGTTAGAGCGGATTGTTACCGCATTGGTACTTGTCGCAGTTGTTTTAGGCTGTATGTTTGCTACGCAATCACATTATCCAATGTTGGTTCTTATGATTGTAGCAGCAGGGGTTGCGGGGTATGAATGGTATAAATTAATGCCTCGTGAAACTGTAAATGCTGTAAAGCCTAAAGCTTGGTGCTACGGTCTGCTTGTTGCATTCGTTTCAGGTGTTGCCTTATTTTTCCATGATATTGCCTTATTGTTGTGGTCTGCCTCAATTTTGACTTGGCTTGTAAGCGTTTATTGGGTCAAGTCTTTTCCTGAATTTGATGGTTGGTATAACGCGACTTTGTATGTAATTGGCATAATTTTAGTCTGTGCTGCAGTAACTTCAATTTTTGTCGTGTGGCAAAGTTCACCATGGTGGTTAATGTATCTGTTCTTGCTTGTGTGGGGCGCAGATAGTGGTGCTTATTTTGTTGGTCGTAAATTTGGTAAAAGAAAGTTAGCTCCAACCGTAAGTCCGAACAAATCAGTAGAAGGGTTATATGGTGGTATTATCACCACTATATTGGTTATGTTAGTTGTGCAATATAATTATTTAAATTTAACTTTAATCCAGCAAATTCTATTTCTTGTATTGTCACTGATTACAGTATTTGGTTCAGTTTTGGGTGATTTATTTGAGTCAATGATTAAACGACGTGCTGGTATTAAAGATTCTGGACGTGTGCTACCTGGTCATGGTGGTGTCTTAGATCGTATTGATTCTTTACTTGCTGCAGCCCCGATTTTTGCAACGGGAATGTATATATTAAAACTTATTGGTGTAGATTTATAAATGACACAATCTGTTTGCATATTGGGTGTAACCGGTTCCATTGGGCAAAGTACCTTAAAAATTTTAAATCAACATCCTGATAAGTATTCAGTATTTGCAGTTTCGGCTCATAGTCGAATTTCTGAATTGGTTGATATATGTAAACAATTCCAACCAAAAGTTGTAGTTGTTCCAAAACAAAAAGTCGATGAATTAGCAGCTTTATTTGTAGAAAATGAATTACGAAATATTGAGATTTTGACTGATCAGGAAGGGTTGGTAAGTATCGCATCTCACCCTGATGTTGATGTGGTTATGGCTGCGATTGTTGGTGCAGCGGGTTTATTGCCAACATTAGCGGCTGTAAAAGCTGGTAAACGCGTTTTGCTAGCTAACAAAGAAGCTTTGGTAATGTCTGGTGAAATCATGATGCAAGCAGCACGTGATCATCAGGCATTATTATTACCTGTAGATTCAGAACATAACGCTATTTTCCAATCATTACCTCATAATTATTTAGAGGCTGAAAGAAATGGACAGCCGCAACAGGGCGTATCAAGAATCTTATTGACCGCTTCAGGTGGCCCATTTCTAAATCATTCGTTAGAACAACTAGAAAAAGTTACCCCACAGCAAGCCTGTAAGCATCCGAACTGGTCTATGGGGCGGAAAATCTCAGTTGACTCAGCTACTCTTATGAATAAAGGGTTGGAGTTAATTGAGGCATGTCATTTGTTTTCAATATCTGAACATTTTGTTACAGTTGTTGTTCATCCACAAAGTATTATTCATTCTATGGTGCAATATGTTGATGGTTCAACATTAGCGCAAATGGGTAATCCAGATATGTGTACTCCGATTGCTCATGCATTAGCATGGCCAGAGCGTTTACAGACTAACGTTCCTGCTTTAGATTTATTTGAGTATTCTCAACTTAATTTTCAGGCACCGGATATTCAGAAATTTCCTGCACTTGACTTGGCACGACAGGCAATGCGTGCAGGAGGGTTGGCACCCACTATTTTAAATGCTGCAAATGAGATTGCTGTCGCTGCATTTTTAAAGGAACAGATTGGATTTACAAATATCCCACAAGTGGTAGAGCATACTTTGCAAAAATTGGAAAACTCAGTTGCTGATAATATCGAGTCTATTTTAAATAAAGATGAAGTAGCGCGACATGTAGCACAGCAGTATATATCAAGTATAGGAGGCTGAAATGAGCGCATTATTTATGATTGCAGCAGCAGCTCTCTTGCTCGGTCCATTAATTGCAATTCATGAGTTCGGTCATTATTGGGTGGCGCGAAAACTTGGCGTTAAGGTTTTAGTATATTCGATTGGTTTTGGTCCAACATTACTCAAATGGACATCAAAAAAATCTGGAATTAAATATCAACTTTCAGCTTTACCTTTAGGCGGTTACGTAAAAATGCTCGATGAGCGAGAAGGTAATGTTGCAGAGCAAGATTTACCTTATGCGTTTAACCGTCAAAAACCATGGAAACGTATAGCAATTGTTGCGGCCGGACCTTTAATTAATTTGATTTTTGCTGTTTTACTTTTCTGGATTCTATTTTTACCAGCACAAGAACAACTAAATACGAGAGTAGGTAAAGTTATACCAAACTCGCCAGCAGCAACTGCCCAACTGCAAGTAGGTGACAAGATTATTGCTGTTGACGGAAAGGAAACGCAAACTTGGGAAAAACTTAACTTTGCTTTGATTGACCGTGTGGGTGAAACTGGTAGCCTAAATCTTGATGTAGACCGTGCAGGCACTGAAAAAAATATTGTTTTGCCGATTAAAGACTTTTTGAAAAATCAGAATGAATCAGCTTTAGATGTATTAGGCTTTTTACCATATCGTCCTGTTATTCCAGCTGTTGTAACTGAGTTGACTGCAGATGGAGCAGCAATTCGACAAGGAATGAAAGTCGGTGATCGTATTGTATCTATTAATGGTCAAGCGATGAAAGACTGGTTTGATGTGGTAGAAGTTGTACAACACTCACCAGAAAAATTGCTCAGTATTGATGTGTTGCGTAATGGTCAACTCGTTCATTTGCAAGTCATGCCTCAAGGAAAGCGTGACAACATGGGACAAGTGAGCGGGGTTTTAGGCGTAAAAAGTGATGCAGGAAAAATTACAATTCCTGACGAATATAAGCAAACAATTCAATATACTCCAATACAAGCTTTCGAGATGTCGTTAGATAAGACTGGCCAAATCTCTAGCATGATATTGAGTTCGATAGTAAAAATGGTTAAGGGTTTAATTGGCTTAGAGAATCTTTCTGGACCAATTACAATCGCGAAAGTAGCGGGACAAAGTGCAGAAATGGGATGGCAGACTTTCATCTCATTTATGGCTTTAATGAGTGTAAGTCTTGGAATTTTAAATTTATTGCCAATTCCAATGCTAGATGGTGGTCATCTTGTTTATTACATTATTGAGGCTATTCGTGGTAAGCCTGTTTCTGAACAAATACAAATGTTTGGTCTAAAAATTGGTATGGTACTGCTCGGTAGTATGATGCTTTTAGCTTTATTTAACGATTTTATGCGTTTGTAAACGTATATGGATTTATAACTTACTGGAAAAAACTGGCATGCGGCACACACATTTTTTAATGCCTTTGGCACTTGTTAGCGCTATGGCAGCGGTACAACAAGCATATGCAGCTGATGATTTCGTTGTTCGAGATATTCGTATAGATGGATTGGTTCGTCTTACTCCTGCAAATGTTTCTACCATGTTGCCAATCAACAGTGGCGATCGCGTTAATGAACCGATGATCGCAGAAGCAATTCGAACATTGTATGCCACTGGACTTTTTGACGATATTAAAGCCTCAAGAGACAACGACACTTTAGTTTTTAATGTCGTAGAGCGCCCAATTATTTCAAAACTCGAATTTAAGGGTAACAAACTTATTCCTAAAGAGGCTTTAGAGCAAGGCCTCAAAAAAATGGGCATTGCTGAAGGCGAAGTTTTTAAGAAGTCAGCTTTACAAACAATTGAAACTGAATTAGAGCAGCAATATACACAGCAAGGCCGTTATGATGCTGATGTAACTATTGATACTATTGCTCGTCCAAATAACCGTGTTGAACTTAAATTAAATTTTAATGAAGGTACGGCTGCTAAAGTTTTTAATATTAATATCATTGGTAATACTGTTTTTAAAGACAGCGAAATTAAACAAGCTTTCGCAGTTAAAGAAAGTGGTTGGGCTTCTGTTGTAACCCGTAATGACCGTTATGCTAGAGAGAAAATGGCAGCAAGCCTTGAAGCTTTGCGTGCGATGTATCTGAATAAAGGTTATATCAATTTTCATATCAATAACTCACAGCTTAATATTAGTGAAGATAAAAAGAATATCTTTATTGAAGTTGCTGTAGAGGAAGGTAGTCAGTTCAAATTTGGTCAAACCAAGTTTTTAGGTGACGCACTTTATAAACCTGAAGAACTGCAAGCTTTAAAAATTTATAAAGATGGCGATACTTATTCACAAGAAAAAGTAAATGCTGTTAAGCAATTGTTATTGCGTAAATATGGTAATGCTGGTTATTACTTTGCTGATGTGAACGTTGTTCCGCAAATTAATAATGAAACGGGTGTTGTTGACTTAAATTACTATGTAAACCCAGGTCAGCAAGTTACTGTACGTCGTATTAATTTTACAGGTAACAGTAAAACTGCCGATGAAGTATTGCGTCGTGAAATGCGTCAAATGGAAGGCGCTTTAGCGAGTAATGAAAAAATTGATTTATCTAAAGTACGTTTAGAGCGTACAGGATTCTTCAAAACAGTTGATATTAAACCAGCTCGTATCCCGAATTCACCGGATCAGGTGGACTTAAACGTAAATGTTGAAGAACAACACTCGGGAACTACAACCTTAGCTGTAGGTTACTCACAAAGTGGTGGTATCACGTTCCAAGCCGGTTTAAGTCAAACTAACTTTATGGGAACAGGTAACCGCGTTTCGATCGATTTATCTCGTTCTGAAACTCAAGATTACTATAACTTAAGTGTAACTGATCCTTACTTTACGATTGATGGGGTAAGCCGCGGCTATAATGTTTATTACCGTAAAACAAAGTTAAATGATGACTATAACGTTAATAACTATGTTACCGATAGTTTCGGTGGTAGTTTAAGTTTTGGTTATCCAATTGATGAAAATCAAAGTTTAAGTGCTTCGGTTGGTATTGATAACACCAAAGTAACTACGGGTGCGTTTGTATCAACTTATGTGCGTGATTACTTATTAAAAAATGGTGGAAAGTCAACTGGTAAGGGGGAGTTCTGTTCAGGAAATTATAAGTCTCAAGCTGATATTGATAAGGCAAATGGAGTCGCACCTCCAACTACTAAGCCAGAAGGTTATGATCTTGCTACTAAATGTGTAGATTCGAAGAATAATGAGTTAGGACTTACCAGTTATGACAATGCTTTTGAGGGTGAGTTCTTTACTTATAACTTGAATTTAGGTTGGTCATATAACACCTTAAATAGACCAATTTTCCCAACTTCTGGGATGTCACATCGAGTTGGCCTTGAAATTGGTTTGCCTGGTAGTGATGTTGAATACCAAAAGGTAACGTATGATGCTCAGGCATTCTGGCCAATTAGTAATTCAGGCTTTGTATTACGTGGTTATGGTAAGCTTGGCTATGGTAATGATTTGCCGTTCTATAAAAACTTCTATGCGGGTGGTTACGGTTCTGTTCGTGGTTATGATAACAGTACCTTGGGGCCTAAGTATGCCAGTGTAAATTTACAAGAAGAAGGTAAAAATGATTCTTCTCCAGAAGAAGTCGGTGGTAATGCTTTAGTTCAATTTGGTACAGAGCTTGCTTTACCGTTACCTTTCAAAGGAGATTGGACTCGTCAAGTGCGTCCAGTTCTTTTTGCTGAAGGTGGTCAGGTATTCGATACTAAGTGTGACGTTGGTTCCTATTCTATGCGTATGAATGGCCAAGAAATTCCGAATGCTAAAAAATACTGTGAAGATAATTACGGTTTTGATTTAGGCAATATGCGTTATAGCGTAGGTGTAGGCTTCACATGGATTACCATGATTGGGCCATTATCTCTTAGCTATGCATTCCCGTTAAATGATAAGCCTGGTGACGAAACTAAAGAGATTCAGTTTGAAATCGGTCGTACTTTCTAAGTACGACTTGACTAAACAATCAAATAAGGACACAAATGAAGATGAAAAAATTAAATATATTAATGTTAGGGTTAGGCCTTACTGTTTCTGCTATGACGAATGCTGCTGGTTATGGCGTGATTGATCTTGCTAAAGTTGTTGAAAGCAGTACTTATTTAAAACAACAAAATGCAAGTTTAAATCAATCTGTTAAACCAACGACTACTCGCCTTGAGCAGTTGGGTAAAGAGTTAGAAGGTCTTCAGCGTCAAGCCCAAACACAAGGCCAAAAAATGAAAGAAGATGATATTAAAAAGCTTCAAACTCAATATCAGTCAAAATTAAATGAATTTAATTCAACTCAACAAGGGTTGCAGTCTAAAGTTCAAACTAGTTTGCAAGGAATGAACTCAACTTTTGAGAGCCGTGTGAAGCAAGCTGCTGAACAATTACGAAAAGAAAATAATCTTGACTTCATTTTGAATAAAAATTCAACCGTTGCCTATGACGCTAAATATGATTTAACTGATAAAATGATACAAAAGGTTAATTCAATGAAATAAATTAATGAAAGTGCAACATTATCGTTTAGATGAACTAGCTCACCTAGTTAATGGTGAGTTAGTTGGTGCGGGTAGTCTTCAATTTATAAACTTAGCAAGTTTAGAGAATGCTGAACCTTCTCATATTACTTTCGTGAATGGCGAAAAGTATATCGATCAAGCAAAAGCTAGCCGTGCGGGTGCGTACATTGTTACAAACTCAATTAAAGAACAGCTTACTGATAAACAAAATTTTATTATTGTTGATAATCCTTATTTAGCTTTTGCCATCCTTACCCATGCTTTTGATAAAAAGATCACATCAGTAGGTATTGAAAGTACTGCTCAAATTCATCCTTCTGCAATTATTTCTGAAAATGCATATATTGGCCATTACGTTGTAATTGGTGAAAATTGTGTAGTAGGAGATAACACGATTATTCAGTCTCATACTCGTCTGGATGATAATGTTGAAATTGGAAAGGATTGTTTTATTGATTCTCATGTCACTATTACCGGTGGGGCTAAATTACTTGACCGCGTTCGAGTCCATGCAAGTACTGTAATTGGTAGTGAAGGTTTCGGCTTTGCACCATATCAAGGTAAATGGCATCGTATTGCACAATTAGGTTCAGTTATTATTGGTAATGATGTTCGCATTGGTTCAAATTGTAGTATTGATCGGGGTGCTTTAGATAATACAATTTTGGAAGATGGGGTAATTATTGATAACCTTGTGCAAATTGCACATAACGTTCATATTGGCTCAAATACTGCTATTGCTGCTAAATGTGGAATTGCAGGAAGCACTAAAATTGGCAAAAACTGTATTCTTGCAGGCGCCTGTGGTGTGTCTGGTCACCTTTCAATCACTGATAATGTGACTTTAACAGGAATGTCAATGGTCACAAAAAATATTTCTGAAGCTGGTACCTATTCTTCAGGAATTGGATTATTTGAAAATAGTCATTGGAAAAAGACGATTGTACGCTTGCGACAATTAGCAGATGTGCCATTGACCCAAATCACTAAACGACTTGATCATATACAAGCTCAAATAGAGTCTCTTGAATCAACTTTTAATTTGCGTAAATAGAATATTATGACCGAGTCAACTACACCTAAATTTGCCATCCCTGAATTACCAATGCAGATTCAAACGATTCGTCAATATTTGCCGCATCGTTACCCATTCTTATTGGTTGATCGTGTGACTGAAGTAACTGACAACAGTATTGTTGGTTATAAAAATGTTTCTATCAATGAAGAGTTCTTGCAAGGACATTTCCCTGAATATCCAATTATGCCAGGTGTACTAATTGTAGAAGCATTAGCTCAAGTTTCAGGCGTTCTAGGCTTTATTATGAACAATGAGACGCCAAAACCAGGTTCTTTATTCCTCTTTGCTGGTGCAGAAAAGGTTAGATTTAAAAAACAAGTAGTTGCAGGCGACCAACTTGTATTAAAATCTGAATTAGTAATGCAAAAACGCGGTATCTACAAATATAACTGTACGGCTACCGTTGACGGTATTGTAGCAACAACCGCTGAAATTATGATTTCACACCAAAAAACAGAGCAGGCATGAGCAATCACGATTTAATTCATTCTACGGCCATTATTGATCCATCTGCAGTGATTGCCCCAGATGTCCAAATAGGACCTTATTGTATTATTGGTCCAAATGTGACAATTGGTGCTGGTACTAAATTACATTCACATGTTGTAGTGGGTGGTTTTACCAAAATTGGTCAAAATAATGAGATTTTTCAATTCGCAAGTGTTGGTGAAGTTTGCCAAGACTTGAAATACCAAGGGGAAGAAACTTGGTTAGAGATTGGAGATCATAATTTAATTCGTGAGCATTGCAGTTTACATAGAGGAACTGTACAAGATAATGCTTTAACTAAAATAGGTAGTCATAACTTATTGATGGTTAATACGCATATTGCGCATGATTGTGTTGTTGGTGATCATAATATTTTCGCAAATAATGTCGGCGTTGCTGGACACGTACATATTGGTGATCATGTCATTATTGGTGGTAATTCTGGGATTCATCAATTCTGTAAAATTGATTCTTACAGTATGGTTGGTGGAGCATCTTTAATCTTAAAAGATGTGCCGGCTTATGTTATGGCATCTGGTAATCCAGCACATGCATTTGGTATCAATATTGAAGGTATGCGCCGAAAGGGTTGGTCTAAAAATACAATTCAAGGTCTTAGAGAGGCTTATAAATTGATTTTTAAATCAGGCCTGACTTCTGTTCAAGCGGTTGAGCAGATTAAAAATGATATCCTTCCGAATGTTCCAGAAGCTCAATTGTTAATTGACTCTGTTGAACAGTCAGAACGTGGTATTGTGCGTTAAGCAAAGATATTATAAAAAAGACACCGCAATAAGCGGTGTCTTTTTTCTTAAAAACTTTTATTTATTAAAAAAATTGGCTTCTTCAGATTTCGGATACTGACTTAAGATCTTAGCTTTATATTGATTTGCTGAAACAGTATTTTTATCGACATCTTTGGCAATACTGTAGAGTTGGTAAAGGGCACGAGGAGCTTTACTAGAATTTGGGTATTGCGTAGCGACTACATTATAGTTCTTTTTAGCTTCATTATAATTTACTGGATCAGTAGCTAAATTAAACTCGGCTAACCAAAAGTAGGCATTCCCTGTATAGACGCTATTAGGATGATTTTTGATAAAGTTTTGCATTGGAGCAATCGCTTTTTTTGCTCCGCCTTGTTTATAGGCATCTAAAGCGACCGTATAAGCTGCTTTTTCAAGTTCTACAGGGTTTGATTGATTTTGTACAGGCGATGGAACAGGTTGCGTTACTTGAGTTGGTGAGGAAGGGGCAACTTGATTTGTAGAAGCTGTACTATTTACTGCTTTATTGTCAGTAGGTGAGGTTTCTGTGCTTCCAGCAGTTGTAGCATCACTATTTGCGGTATTGTCTGGCGTTGCACTTTCCGGATCTACTTTTTGATTAAGTAACTCTAGACGTTGATCTAAATCAGTATAGCGATTAGCTAAATCTTTTTTCAATTGTTCAATATCGTTGGATTGTTCTTCTAATTGTCCACGTAGAGTGCGTATATCACTTTCTAATTGTTGATTTTTTTGCATCAATTCCCAATTTAAATTACTAGGAGCTGAAGAATTACTAGATGCAGTAGTGGTTGAGCTGCCGCCACTTTGGCTTAAACCGCGCGATTCAATTGGAATATTGGCATAGAGAGAAGTAGTGCTCATTAAGGCAATAAATAATAAAGAATGCTTCATCAATCGCATGAGTATAGGTCCATAATTTTATGTAAAAGCCAACTTGAGAAGGGAATATATAAACTATTCACGCTAGCTATCTAAGGTTTTAATTGATCATTGCAATTAAAACAGCTAACAGTATAAATGCAAGAATAGTTTACAATCTTCAAGCATATTTTATTAAAAATAAGTATCAAGAAAGAATATAAGATTAGAAATTCTAGAAATTTATGTATTTTTGCTGATGAATTAATCAATTGAAACATAAACTTGCTTAAAAATGAGAAGAAGGCTTGCAACTCTTTTAAAAATCTCTATACTCTGTTTTGCAATGGTAGCCCCGCTGGTGGCTTCGCAATTGTACTCTGTGAACCCCGCCAGGACCGGAAGGTAGCAACGGTAGCAGATCTATGATGTGCCGAAGTTTTGCTAGTGGGGCTGCCACCATTCCTTAATCCACTTTCCGTTGGATTGCTTTAATAATTACATCTAAATCAAATCCTCTATATTGTAAAAATCTCATTTGTTTTGCTTTAAGTTTAGGATCTTTTTCTACTTCTTCACCAAACTTCTTTACTTTAAGCTGATAAGCCTGTTCTACCCAATCAATGTTATGAATTTCGTCTGCAATTAAATCATTTTCGATTTGTTTTGTTTTTAACGCTTGTTTAATACGTTTTGGGCCTTTACCTTTTCGAATTTGGCTAGCCAATGTCAGTTCTGCAACGCGTTGGTCACTTTGATAGTTTTGTTCAGATAACTCTTCAACAAGTTGCTTAACCTCTTCTGGGTTTTGTGCATAACGATTTAATTTTTCGGTAAGTTCTGCTTTTGAATAATCTCGACGAGTCAATAGCGCGAAAGCATAGGAGCGCAAACGCTGACCTGTAAGCAAAGCACGTTGTTGAGACTGTTCTTCTGATCTTTTGAACATATTAAGGTTTCCTTATAAAAAACGCCCCGAAGGGCGTTTTTAAGACTAATGAGCGATAATGATTAAGACTCTAATAGAAGATCTTCTTCTTCATCTTCGACCTGTACAGCGCCATTAGTACCCGTAGTTAATAGTTGTTCACGGATAACTTTTTCAATCTCTCCGGCCATTTGAGGGTTTTCTTCAAAGTGGCGGATAACGTTGTTTTTACCTTGACCAATTTTGTTGCCTTGATACGAATACCAAGCACCTGCTTTTTGCACGATATCTTGTTGTACAGCTAAATCTACAAGTTCGCCAAGCTGGTTTGTACCTTTACCGTATAAGATTTGGAAAATAGCTTCTTTGAAAGGAGGAGCCATTTTGTTTTTAACAACTTTAACTCGAGTTTCAGAGCCGATGATTTCATCACCCTCTTTAACTTGACCAATACGGCGGATATCTAAACGTACAGAAGCATAGAACTTCAATGCGTTACCACCAGTCGTAGTCTCAGGGCTACCAAACATTACACCAATTTTCATACGGATCTGGTTAATGAAAATAACCATACAGTTTGAGCGTTTAGCATTACCCGTAATTTTACGTAGTGCCTGACTCATTAAACGAGCTTGTAAACCCATGTGAGAGTCGCCCATTTCGCCTTCAATTTCTGCTTTAGGAGTAAGTGCAGCAACTGAGTCGACAACGATTAAATCAATTGCGCCAGAGCGAACTAGCATATCTGCAATTTCAAGAGCTTGTTCACCGTTGTCAGGCTGTGATACAAGTAGATTATCAATGTCCACACCGAGTTTACGTGCATATTGTGGATCTAATGCGTGCTCTGCATCGATAAATGCACAAGTACCACCAGCTTTTTGACATTGCGCAATCGCTTGTAGAGTCATTGTGGTTTTACCAGAAGATTCTGGACCATAAATCTCAACGATACGACCTTTTGGTAAACCGCCAATCCCCAATGCAATATCTAAAGTCAAAGAACCTGTAGATACAGCTTCAACAGCTTGAACAGTGTTGTCACCGAGACGCATCACCGTATTTTTGCCAAATTGTTTTTCAATTTGACTTAGCGCGGCTTGTAATGCTTTGCTTTTATTCTCATCCATCTCAAAAACCTCAATACTCTAAGTTCATCACGTTTAACCCAAGTGGATGCATTGAATCTCAACTTGTTTCACAGGGCTAATAGTGACAGATTTTTTCTATAGCTTCTATGTGTTGTCTGTGTGTGTGCGACACAACTCGACGTTTTTATTCATCACTATATGACCAGTGTTGATCATTCTCCTGTTTAAAGCGATTAATCTGACGACGATCCTTTTTACTCGGTCTATTTTCAGGTCGAGCAAGATTATGCAATTTTCGTTGGGATGCAATCAACTCCCGTCTAGCAATACTTACTTCTGTTTCTTCATAAAGTTGCTGGGCAACTGGCGCTGGACCACGTGTATTCGAAAGCGCTTTTACGACAACGGTTTTTTTATCAAAACCTTGTTGAATAATAAGTTCCATTCCGACACGAATTTCTTTTGAAACTTTTACACGCTCATTATTGTGATGTACTTTACCTCCTTCGATCGCTGCTTTAGCAATTGAACGAGTTTTAAAAAAACGAGCAGCCCATAACCATTTGTCGACACGCATGGTCTCTACAGCATCGTTTTCAAGCAATTTTGACATCATTATCCTTTCTATCAATTTGATTCAATATAGACAGCAATTCTGTAAGTCGATCTAGCGCTTTATACTCTAAATCCTCATGCTTTCTTACATCCTTTAGACTTGAGGGCTGTAAGATAGTAAACAAGTGCTTGATACCAAATTTTTCAGCTGTTTTTAGTACAGGAGCTGTATCATCAATAAAAATTGTTGAGTCTGGATCAAAAGAGTGCAATTTTTGGAGCTCTTGCCAAAAATAAATGTCTTCTTTTGCATAACCAATTTGTTCACTCGATACGATTACGTCAAAGAAGTGTTCAATTGCAATATTATCAAGCTTTAACCGTAAGCTTGCACGGTCAGCATTTGTAACTAACCAACAACTATATCCTTGAGCTTGCAGTTGCTGTAGAAGCTCAATACAACCAGAACGAGTTTGAATTTTGCTCTGAAACTCTTGCTGTAATTTGAGTACATCAACGCCTACGGTTTTAGTCCAATAAGCTGATGAATACCAAACAAGTGTATGCTTATGTGATTGATAGAACTGATAGAGGGTTTTTTGGCTCTCACCAAGTGGAAGATGATGTATCTCTGCATGTCGCTTAGGAAGACATTCATTCCAAATAAAATCATCAAAAGCGAGGTCTAATAAAGTTCCATCCATGTCAAACATTACGATTTTAGACATATTTTAAATATCTCCAAAACCATTCAAAGCAAATTTTTTAAGACACATCTACCATATATCTTTTTTAAAATCATAAATTAAAGAAGCTTGGTATATAAAAAATTAATTTAAAACTCCACTCATTAATTTTTTCAAAAGTTGTTTAGATTAAATTAATGTGATGGGTAAGGAGGATAAATGATTTGAAAATTATAGCCTGTAATTTTGCAAAACAAAAAAATAATAAATACTTTTAGTAGAAAATTTTCGTGTGTGGAATAAAACTAGTTGAACAAAGTTTCAAAATTTAGAAGTTTTATGTGTCATTTATATTTATGGTTAATTTTACTTACATAGGATACGTATTGACATACATTTTATAAATTGAAGCATACTTGTTTAAAGTTATATTTAAAATTACCCCTAATAAGAATTTAGAGAAAGCAATGAAAATTGGATTTATTGGCGGAGCCAATGACGGTATTGTAATCAATGCTGCTGATGGCCTTGATACTTATAAGCTTGAATGGCACTACAAAGCAGAGAAACACTGTGAATCACAGCCAACATTAGGGCTTAATGGTCCTGAGTATGATTATTACAACTTATTAATATTAAGAAAAAATAAAGAGGCTAAGCTCTTTTATGTACTCACAACAATGGAGAAAGAAGATATCGCGACTAAAATCCATGAATATTGGGAATGCTCTACCTGTGTTGGCTATGATTTTGATGAGTAAGAAATATTTATTAATAATTTAAAATTTTGAATTTAAAAATCAAAAATTAAATGAAGAGCTCATAATTTCACATAACACATATATTTTTAATTAGTGATGGAGAGGAACCTTGGATGAGCAAAGTTTTTAATATTTGCATTCCTCTCCGCTCCATTACAGCTTGAGAAGGGGCATTAAAAGATTGGGGAAAAACTGCATAACAACTTCATCTAAGCCTATTTTATAAAAGGTTCAGAATCTCTTTTCACTATCTTAGAATTAAACGCTGAGTTTCGATCATGAGAGGGTTCTTTAGTAAAAAATCAGGAAAATCAAAGTGGTTTTTGCACAATCTTCTGTAAAATAATCTTGGAATTGATACTGACTACACCTTTAATTTTATTTAAGGTGTTAATAACAAAATGAGAAAAAGAACTTAAGTCTTTGGTCGCAACGTGCAAAACATAATTAGACTCACCCGTAATAATATATGCATTAATGACTTCATCAAAATTTTTGATCTGACTTAAAAAGAAGTTGTGATCATTTTCAGTTAGCTGGGCAAGTTTTATTTCGACAATTGCCTCAATTTTTATTCCTAATTTTTCATAGTTAACTTTGGCTTGATATTTTTCAATTACACCATTGCTTTCTAAAATTTTAACTCGTCGATGACATGCTGAAGCCGAAAGGTTAACGAGATCGGCCAGTTCTTGGTTACTTAACCGAGCGTTATCTTGCAAATATTTTAAAATTTTAAGATCAATCGCATCTACATTCATTTTAGAATTTCATCCATGGTTTTTAATTTTAATTCGAATTTTATACGAAAATAGCAAATTTTAATCAAATATTATCGAATAAATCGTAAGAATTGGCGTGATAAAATTCAAAAACAAAGGAAATGTTGAAAATAGGTGAAATAACGAATGATTACTCACGAACAATGCCTCTATTGGGACCAGGAAGATGAACTTAAAAAGTTTAAAGATGAATTTGCACTGCCAAAAAACGTCATTTATTTAGATGGGAATTCTTTGGGAGCAAGACCAAAGAAATCATTAGAGGTTGCTCAGCATATTATTGCGAAAGAGTGGGGCGAAGACCTCATTAATAGTTGGAATAAAGCAGATTGGTGGGGGCTACCGACTAGA
Organism: Acinetobacter sp. WU_MDCI_Abxe161; assembly: GCF_025514355.1. Classification (NCBI taxonomy): domain Bacteria; kingdom Pseudomonadati; phylum Pseudomonadota; class Gammaproteobacteria; order Moraxellales; family Moraxellaceae; genus Acinetobacter; species Acinetobacter sp. WU_MDCI_Abxe161. The sequence goes on along the minus strand of NZ_JAHPTU010000003.1, from coordinate 80,864 downwards.
CTCGGAGATAAAGTCGCGCAGCTTATTGGTGCCGAAAAAGGGGAAGTGGTTATTTCAGATTCAACAACCTTAAATTTATTTAAAGTTTTATCGGCAGCGGTAAAAATTCAAGCCGAAAAATTTCCGGAACGTAAAATTATTGTTGCAGAAAAAGATGCCTTCCCAACCGATATTTATATTATTGAAGGCTTTATAGACTTGATTAATCAAGGTTATCAAGTTGAGTTGATTGATGGTGCAGATGATCTATCCCGTGTTTTGGCAAAAGAAGTGGCTGTGGTTGTTCTTTCTCATGTGAATTATCGGACTGGATATTTTTATGATATGGAGTCTATTAATCAACAAATTCACGCTAAAGATGCTTTGATTATTTGGGATTTGTGTCACTCGGTTGGTGCGGTGCCTATGGATCTTAATCAAAGCAACAGTGATTTTGCGATTGGTTGTACTTACAAATACTTAAACGGCGGCCCAGGTTCTCCAGCATTGTTATGGGTAAATCGAAAGCATCGTGATCAGTTCTGGCAACCTCTCTCGGGCTGGTGGGGGCACAAAAAACCTTTTGATATGGCTCAGCACTATGAACCAGCCAATAGCATTCGTCGTTATTTGTGTGGAACTCAACCCATCATTTCGATGAGTCTAATTGAATGTGGTATCGATATTTTCTTACAAGCTGATATGCAACAAATACGTGAGAAATCACTCAAATTAACTGATTTGTTTATTCAACTTGTTCAACAAGAATGTGCTCAGTTTGGCTTTGAACTCATTACTCCTTTAAACCATAAATATCGCGGCAGCCATGTCAGTTATAGACATGAGTTTGGTTATGAAATTATTCAGGCACTTATTGCTCGTGGTGTGATTGGGGATTACCGAGAGCCAGAAGTATTACGTTTCGGAATTACACCTTTATATTTGGGATTTGAAGATATCTGGAATGCTGTACAACAACTTAAGCAAATTATGCTGAATAGTGAATGGAAAAATGAGCGTTATCTAGTGCGCAGCGAAGTGACCTGATCATTAAAGGTTAATAGCAGAAGAATGGCTAGGAGGGCCTATGAGCAGTTTTGATGAGATACAAAATCGAGAAGCGGGTTTACATAAGAAATTATCTGCAAAACAGATGGGAATGATTGCAATTGGTGGAGCGATTGGTACAGGGCTGTTCATGGGAAGCAAGTTTGCAATCAGCTTTGCTGGTCCCGCTGTCATTGTGAGTTATGCCATTGGCGGCTTAATCGCATTTGCTATTATGGCTTGTTTGGCTGAGATGACGGTTCAGCACCCTACATCAGGCTCATTTGGAGCATATGCTGAGCATTATGTAAGTCCACTTGCGGGATTTTTAGTCCGTTATTGTTATTGGGCATGTATTGTCTTAGCGGTCGGTACAGAAATTACAGCAGTTGCTGACTATATGAAATTATGGTTTCCAGAGGTAGGTTCTTGGGTCTGGATTGCGTTTTTTTCGCTGACGTTACTTGTGGTTAATGCATATAGCGTTAAAGCTTTTGGATTGGTTGAATATTGGTTTTCGACCATAAAAGTCTTTGCAATTATTGTATTTATTCTTTTAGCAATTGGTATTTTGACTCAAAGTCATGGAGGAGCAGTTCAGGTTGTTTCTAATTTAACCGAGCATGGGGGCTTTTTCCCTCATGGTTTGAGTGGAGTCTGGATTGGGGTAATCATTTCAATATTTAGCTATTTAAGTATTGAAATGATCGCTGTAGCAGCGGGTGAGGCTAAAGATCCGGAAAGAGCGGTTAGGAAAGCTTTTAAAAGTACTGCAATTCGCTTAATCCTATTTTATTTACTGTCTTTATTTCTCATAGTGGCACTTGTTCCTTGGACAACTTTAATTGGAGCAGACGCGACTAGTCCTTTTGTGATGGTGATGAAAATTGTAGGTATTCCATATGCAGATAGTATTTTAAATTTTATTGTAATTGTTGCGGCCTTATCAGCCATGAATAGTATGCTGTATATCTCGACACGTATGCTATTTAGTTTGTCACGAGCAGGTGATGCACCAAAACTATTCGGCCGTATTAGTCACAATGGCGTACCAATTAACGCATTGTTATTGTCAGCTGTTGGTATTGGTATCGCGAGTATTGTTTATACCATTAATCCGAGCTCTGCTTTCCCGATCATGATTGCTTTATCTATGTTTGGTGCGTTGTTCACTTGGGGCAGTATTTTTGTTACCCATATGTTTTTTAGAAGAAATATGGCGCGGAAAGGACAGAAATTAAAATTTAAGGTTCCAGCGAGCCAGTTAATTTCACTGTTGGGATTAATTGCAATTTTAAGTATCACCGTCACGACATGGTTTACCAATGAGTTCAAGTCAACTTTACAATTTGGGATTCCATTAGTTGTTGTGCTTACGTTTTTCTATTATTTAAAACGATCATCAGCCAAGCTTGCTTTAAATGCTCATGAAGAATCATTGAAGTGAGAAATCTATGAGACTATATGACAATGCTAGAACTGTAGCGAATGAACATGAAATATTGGCTGGATTTCAACAGACAAGTTTACTTAGCTATCAAAAGTTCACCCATATCTCAGATATTCAGTATGGTCCGAACCCAAGATCAACTTTAGATTTCTTTCCTTTAGAGCAAGCGAAAAAGACTGTTATTTTTATTCATGGGGGCTATTGGCAATGGTGTGATAAGTCAGATTTTGCATTTATCGTACCGTATGTTCTAGCCAAGGGCGCACAGTGTGTGCTTTTAGAATATGATCTGGCACCACAAAGTAAAATCTCAGATATTACTTCTCAAGTTAATCAAGCTCTCGATTTTATTCGAGAGCAAGACTGGCGAACCGACGAGGTAATTTTGGTTGGGCATTCGGCAGGGGCAAATCTAGCTGCTTTGTCATTAGGCCATCCAATCATCTCTGAGATGGTGTTGTTAAGTGGAATTTATGATTTAGAACCTATTCAAAGCACCCATTTAAATCATGCTCTCAATCTTTTAAGTGAAGATATTTTAAAATATAGTCCTATTCATTACAGTGATCGAATTACTATTCCATGTTCAATTTTATGTGGTGAACTGGAACTTGATGAGTTGAAATGGCAAAGCCAAAATTATTTTGAAATTAAAAAAGGAGGAGATCAGGAGCTAGTATCTTTTAAGCTTATACCTCATATCAATCATTATACGATTTTAGAGCATTATTTTAGATATATATTAAGCTAGGTATCTGAAAATAATATATAAGATATCATTTTATAAAATGATAAACTTAAGCGATCAGGATCTAAATGTGAGTTAGTTCACAACTTGCTGTATTTTTTATAGAAAGGGTGTGTTCTTATTGACCTGAATAAAGAATTTAATTAGATTAAAAAGATAGTGCTTTCTCACTAAGCGGCAAAATGTTTAGCTGTTGTTTAGTTGAGTTTCAAGTCCGTAGCTTCCCAAGATACGGACTTTTTTATTGATTTTTAAAAACAATAAGGTAGACAAAGTTTTGTACTTAGATATGAATTAATATCTATTTAATAATTAATATAAATTAATAAGATAAAACTAAATTAAATAATAGATAACTTTATATTGGATTTCTATTATTTAAATTGAATTGTCATTTAATAAGTTAAGTAAAATAAAAATATAATTTGTTAAATCTTCATGAATTTGTCATATAGTTTTGATAAATTAAATATAAAAAATAAGCTGGAGTAGGTAATTAAATAATATATATAACTTTAAATTAAATAATTTAGTCGGCTTTTATGAGTTGGTTTTTCTATTTATAAAGGAGCCTTTATGAAAATACAATATTTTGAAGGAGGTATGTATAAACATATGTGTCCTGGTTGCGGATACCTTCATTATATTCCTGTACATCATCCTTTCTCCAATGGAAGCCAATGGGATTTTAATAATAACTTGGAAAAACCTACATTTGATTCAATCATAACTATAAATGACTGTTGTAATTACTTTATTAGAGATGGTTTTATTGAATATAGTCTTAATTGTAGACATCCTTTAGCTGGATGTAGGGTTGAGTTACCAGAACTAGAATTAAATAATTATAGATTATAATAATTTTAGTATTTATTTTAACTGCAATGTTTTAAAGACTGTACGCTACTTTAAGTAAGTAGTATTTATGCAATATATCTTTACGTATTTGGCATTGAACATCTATAGTTTAAAAAAATGTAAATCTCTTTTAGTTGAAGGCTATATTAAAATTTGCAAGAATTTCTATAACATACTGTTTTATAGTTTATTTATGGATATCTGGAAATTTTTAAAAAGCTTTAATACGACTGGCACATATCTCATTATTTCTACATTTATATTATTTTTAATGATTATATATTTTTACATTATACATCCTACCTAATCTAAATGATAAAAGAGTAAATAACCAACTAATCTAAAATTTTGCTTTATTGATTTATTTGAATTGGTTCTCAATTTTAATTGAAAAAAGATAAGAGCATTGCATGTACCCAAGTTTTATGAAAATATGACTTGGTCATAATACATGGAGAATATAATAAAAATTCCTTTCTAAAAAATTTACCCCCTCAATATAAAAACTGTACTGATCATAACAACGATATCTGAAGTAAAAGATATGGAGATTTTTTATGAAGTTTTGCCAAGTTTCGAGTTTTCTTTTAACGATAGCTGTGAGTCATTTAATTTATGCTGCACCAGCTACAACAAATTCTGTATTAAGTTCTTCACAAGCAAAAGGAATCATTAAAAACCAATACATTGTTATTCTCAATAAAGACGCTGGTCCTTCTAACGATTTTGCACAAAATTTTGCTAAACAACATGGTGGGAAGGTATTGCAGACTTATGACACTGTATTTAAGGGGTTTGCTGTTTACCTACCTGAGGCTGCTGGGACTGCTTTTGTTGAAGCCATGAAAAAAAATCCAAATGTCCTTTCAGTAGAAAATGACACAATCATGAAAATTGATGCGACTACCCAAAGCAATCCAGATTGGGGACTAGATCGTATTGATCAGAAAACCTTACCTTTAAATTCAGCCTATTCATACTTACAGACAGGTTCAGGTACAACAGCTTATATTGTTGATACAGGAATATTGTCTACACATCAACAGTTCTCTGGACGAGTATTAAGTGGTTATACCGCGATATCTGATGGAAACGGCACAACGGATTGTAATGGTCATGGTACTCATGTTGCAGGAACAGTGGGAGGCAGTACTTATGGTGTTGCTAAGAATGTAAGTTTGGTACCGATACGAATTTTAGGATGTGATGGATCTGGTGCTTCGAGTAACGTAATTGCGGGTTTAGATTGGATACTAAAGAATGGTAAAAAGCCTGCTGTCGTGAATATGTCATTAGGCGGTGATGCAAGTACATCTTTAGATAGTGCGGTTGAAAACTTATTTAATAATGGTTATGTGATGGTTGTGGCTGCAGGAAACTCTAATACAGATGCATGTAGTTCTTCTCCTGCCAGAGTAAGTAAGGCGATTACTGTTGCTGCTACAGATAATACAGACACTCGAGCCAGCTATTCTAATTATGGAAGCTGTGTTGATATTTTCGCGCCCGGAAGCCAGATTAACTCTTCTTGGATTGGGAGTAATACAGCAACTAAAGTTTTAAATGGAACCTCAATGGCTACCCCTCATACTGCAGGTATAGTTGCTCAAATGTTACAAAGTACACCTAGTGCTACGCCTCAGACAATTACAACTAATCTTTTAAATCAAGCAAGTAGTAATGTAGTAAAAAATCCTTCAGGTAGTCCAAACCGGTTGCTATATAAATCTCCTTAATAAGAAGCATGGCTTGAAATTAGAAAAGGTCCCGAAGGACCTTTCTTAAATTTTTGCATGAGTACCATATTTATCAATCATGATTGAGCTGGCTTCATTTAAACCGCGAACTGTTACCCTAATACCATTCTTTTGAAATTTATTCACTACTGAATCTAGCATGGCAACTGAAGTCACATCCCAAATATGAGAATGGGTGAGATCAATAATGACTTCTTTAACTTCTTCTTTAAAGTTAAAACTTTGCATAAATTTTTCAGATGAACTGAAAAATATTTGACCTCTTAATTCGTATAGACGAGCTTGATCTTCGAATGAAGTTTCTATACGAATATCATTTTCAAGTTTATTTGCTAAGAAAAGTGCTGAAAGTAATACCCCAGTTAATACACCTAACGCTAAGTTATGTGTAGCAACCACCACAATAACGGTCGCGATCATAACGACATTACTACTTTTAGGATTATTTTTAAATTGAGTCAGTGAGCTCCACTCAAAAGTACTAATCGATACCATAATCATGACGGCAACCAGAGCGGCCATGGGAATAACCTTTAACCAGTCACTTAAAAATACAACGAGAATAAGTAAGAATATACCTGCACAAAAAGTGGATAAGCGTGTGCGGGCACCCGATTTTACATTAATCATTGATTGACCAATCATGGCACAACCCGCCATACCCCCCATAAAACCCGAAGCGATATTCGCAATGCCTTGACCTTTACACTCTTGAAACTTATCACTAGATGTATCTGTCATTTCATCAACAATGGTTGCCGTCATCATTGACTCAAGTAGACCAACGGCAGCAAGAGCTAAAGAATATGGAAGAATAATCAGAAGTGTTTCTAAATTAAAAGGAATATCGGGAATTAGAAATATCGGTAAAGTGTCGGGTAGTGAACCCATATCACCAACCGTTCGAACATCAAAGCCTAAGAAAATAGCGAGTAGTGTGACTACCACAATACAGATAAGGGGAGAAGGAAAGAATTTTCCAATTTTGGGAATATAGGGAAATAGATAAATAATTCCTAAACCAATAGCTACTAGTAAGTAGACATGCCATGCCACGCTTATTAATTCTGGTAATTGAGCCATAAAGATGAGTATGGCTAGGGCATTAACGAATCCAATAACAACTGACTTGGAAACAAAACGCATGAGTTTGGCAAGTTTAAAATATCCAGCCAAAATTTGTATGACACCGGTTAATACCGTTGCAGCAAATAAATATTGAAGTCCATGTTCCTTTACGAGCGTTGTCATAACTAAAGCCATGGCACCCGTAGCAGCCGAAATCATAGCCGGGCGACCGCCGACAAAAGAAATAATGACGGCAATACAAAAAGAGGCGTATAGGCCAACTTTTGGATCTACACCTGCAATAATTGAAAATGCAATTGCTTCTGGAATTAAAGCAAGACCCACAACAAGACCGGAAAGAATATCTGCGCGGACATTAGAGAACCATTGTTCTCGGACATTTGCTAACATGAGAAATAGCCTAAGTTCTAAATTTTGAAAAGGCTAGTGATGTGATATACCAACACAAGCGACTACACCACATCACTAAACAGTGATGAGTTATTTACAGGAGATAAGCGTAAATAAACTTAAGGTGGCGTAAGTGTCATAGGTATAAAAAATTTGAGGCATTTAAAAGTGCCCGAAGAATAACATAAGTTTTTAAGGTTGACTAACCTAAGCTTGCTAAACCGAGTTAATCATAATTTTTCATTTCGGCTTTTGGCATCGAAGTAAATTCATTCGAAGGCATATCTAGGAAAAAATCTTTTGCTTCAGTGTGAGAGCATTTGAGCCAATCATTCCTCAGATCATCAGGTATCACAATGATGGATCGTTTTTCATCATTAGGTTTATGAAATTGTTTCATAAAAGGGTGGTGATCAGCATTAATTGTTAATAGCGACATTGACCTAACTTTCTGTTCATCAATAAGTGTTTCCTCGTAGATCGCTGCAAGTGTAAAAGGTTGCCCATCTTGCCGGAAAATTCCATACCAATGAGCTTTTCCATTGATGTATTTAGGTTCATAGATGGCTTCAACAGGAATAAGTGCAAATTGGTTATTTAACCAAGCATGTTTAAAAGAGCGTTTCTGTTGTACTGTCTCTGTTCTGGCATTATAAGTTGCATATTTAAATGCGATTTCTTTGGCATAAGGAGGAAGCATTCCAAATTTAGCTTTTCGCCACTTAAGCTCATTTTGATTCAATAAAATGAGTGGACAATCATCACTTGGGAAAATATCCATCTTATATTCAAAAGTTGGTTCAAATAAATTTAATTGATCGGCATGATTTTTCTTAATAGGTTTAAAATTTGCACACATAAGGCCGCCTTGCTTATAAAACTTTTCTTTAATTACAGCTTCTAACTTTTATCTTTTTATGATGTATATTTTTCTCATTAGAATTGTCTCTTTAAGTATTAATTTTTAACAATCAATTACTTCGTTAATAAGTGTTTATTTAAATTGCGCCGCTTTCAAGGCAATTTAGATATAAAAGGAGTAAGCACGGTGAATAAATAGAAAAATCGTAAAGTTAAGGGGCTCATCTTAAAAAGAGTTTATTTATTTTTAATAACTACTTTTATGCAACAGAGCCTTTCAGGAAATTGGATTTTAATAAATTTGCTATTCATCATAATACGAAATATAGAGAGAAGACGTACAAAGCCTTTAATAAAGGTTTAAAAATTCTCGGAAAATTCTGACAATTTATAAGGTGGACACATGAATAAACATTTATTGGCTAAAATTGCCTTACTGGGCGCTGCTCAGTTAGTTACTCTCAATGCAGCATTAGCTGATGTTCCTCTTACTCCTTCTCAATTTGCTCAAGCTAAAGCAGACAAGTTTGATAAGAAAGTTATTCTATCTAACTTAAATAAGCCACATGCTTTGTTATGGGGACCTGATAATCAAATTTGGTTAACTGAACGAGCAACAGGCAAGATTTTAAGAGTGAATCCTGAGTCGGCCAGTGTAAAAACAATTTTTCAGGTGCCTAAGATTGTAAGTGATGCTGATGGACAAAATGGCTTGTTAGGCTTTGCTTTTCATCCTGACTTTAAAAATAATCCTTATATTTATATTTCAGGCACATTTAAAAATTCGAAATCTACAGATAAAGAATTACCGAATCAAACGATTATTCGTCGCTATACTTATAACAAGTCAACAGATACGCTTGAGAAGCCAGTCGATTTGTTAGCAGGATTACCTTCATCGAAAGACCATCAGTCAGGCCGTCTTGTCATTGGTCCAGATCAAAAGATTTATTATACGATTGGTGACCAAGGGCGTAACCAACTTGCTTATTTGTTCTTGCCAAATCAAGCACAACACACGCCGACTCAACAAGAGCTGAATGGCAAAGACTATCACACCTACATGGGTAAAGTACTCCGCTTGAATCTTGATGGAAGTATTCCAAAAGATAATCCAAGTTTTAACGGGGTGGTTAGCCATATTTATACGCTCGGGCACCGTAACCCACAGGGCTTAGCATTCACTCCAAATGGTAAATTGTTGCAATCTGAACAAGGCCCAAACTCTGATGACGAAATTAACCTCATAGTTAAAGGCGGAAACTATGGCTGGCCAAATGTAGCAGGTTATAAAGACGATAGTGGCTATGCTTATGCAAATTATTCGGCAGCCGCCAATAAATCAATTAAGGATTTAGCTCAGAATGGAGTAAAAGTAGCCGCAGGTGTACCAGTAACGAAAGAATCTGAATGGACTGGTAAAAACTTTGTACCACCATTAAAAACTTTATATACCGTTCAAGATACCTATAACTATAATGACCCAACTTGTGGGGATATGGCCTATATTTGCTGGCCAACAGTTGCGCCGTCATCTGCTTACGTCTATAAGGGCGGTAAAAAAGCTATTTCTGGTTGGGAAAATACATTATTGGTTCCATCTTTAAAACGTGGCGTTATTTTCCGTATCAAGCTAGATCCAACCTACAGTACGACTTATGATGATGCTGTGCCAATGTTTAAAAGCAACAACCGTTATCGTGATGTAATTGCCAGCCCAGATGGGAACGTTTTATATGTATTAACTGACACGGCTGGGAATGTTCAAAAGGATGATGGCTCTGTAACCAACACATTAGAAAATCCAGGATCTCTCATTAAGTTTACATATAAGACTCAATAACGCTGCCCATTAAAAAACCGATCTTTATAGATCGGTTTTTTGCTTTAGAAAAACTATTCGGTTACGACGAGTACCGGTAAATGAATTTCTCCTAAAAGAGCTTGAGTCACACTTCCTAAGAAGAATTTTTTAAACCCTTTTCGACCATGAGAACCAATCACTAATAAGTCTGCTTTTAGCTCGGTAGCAGCTTTAATAATTTCTGTGTGAATTGTGTGACCTTCAACAATTTTTGTTTCAACAGAAATTCCATGCTGGCTAAATTGTTCTTTAGCTTGATCTAAAATAGTCTGAATAGATGCTCTAGCTTTATTAAAGTAATCCTGTGCTAATTCTGTACTATCAATAAATTCTACAGAAATGAAAGGATCTATGGTCAGCGCATATACTAGAGTCACTTTACTACCAAAGGCCTTAGCAACTGCCGCTGCATGATTGACAGCAATAAGTGAAGTAGGAGAACCATCGACTGGAACCAAGATATGGTGATAACTCATATATTGCTCCTTATTGTCCTGTGACAATGTGGGGTGGCAAAACACCAAATTATTATCTTTATGCCTATATTATGAACAATTTTTTAAAAGTTATTGTTTATTTTTAGTATGAACAGAACCAAAAAGCTTATTAGCTATTTTAGCTTAAAGCATTGTAATGACTTTCTAAGTAAGGTTGATTTTGTCTAAGTATTGAAATAACTTGATTGGCATCTATAGCAGATTCAAATAAGAATCCTTGACCTATACTATAACCAAACTGCCGAAGTAGCTCTTCTTGTTCAGGCGTCTCAATCCCCTCAGCGATAAGCCCAAGTGATAAATTTGGAGCGAGTAACCCAATTGCTTGCACAATTGCATAAATTGATGGGTCATGCTGCATCTTTTGTATAAAACTACAATCTACTTTTAAACTGTCAATCGGGTAATCGCGAATATGGGTGAGCGATGAAAAACCAGTACCAAAGTCGTCTAGTGCAATACGGACTCCATGCTGTTTTAATTTATTCAGTGCTCGGATTACATACTCTGAACCTCGATCACCCAGCATGTGTTCAGTGACTTCAATTTCAATATAATGTGTCGGTATTTGAAATTGATTAATCTTTTTCAAAAGCCGCTCAGCGTAGTTATCTCTTAAGAACTCTACAGGTGCGGCATTTAAGGAAACAGGAAGGGGGGTAATACCAAGATTTATCCATTTTGCGATATCACGTAAAACTTGATGTTGCATTGTTTCACCGATTTTACTCGCTAAATTATAATCTTTAAAAGCTTCTGCAATTTGTGCAGGGTAGCCTCTTTGAGCTGATGTGGTATGCCATCTTAATAAAGCTTCAAAACCAACTACATGATGGGTTCTTAAATCTACTTTAGGTTGATAGTAGGGCTGAATTGTATGATGGCGAATTAACTGGCGTGCTAAATTAAGCTGAGAAGCGACTGTTTCAGTCATTTGCATCATGCATGGATCATACATGCGAATTCCGCCACGACCACGTGCTTTTAAGTCATGTAATGCCATATCAGCACAACTAAGTAAACCTGACTGATCTATGGCATCTTGCGGGTAAATTGCGCAACCAATACTCATGCCACCATTTAGAACATTACCTAAATAGGTGATAGGTTGATTTAGCTGTTGAAGTAAAATGGCTGCTAGGTCGCGCACATCATTTTCAGATTTGAGGTTATTAATAATAACCGCAAATTCGTCTCCACCTAATCGCGCAACAAAACATCGTTCTTCATCGATACAATGGCTAAAGCGTTTGGATAAAACTTTTAAAAGATGATCGCCTGCGCTATGTCCTAAAGTATCATTAATATGTTTAAAATGATCGAGGTCAATTAAAAGCAACCCCACACTTGTTTGGGTGTCTTTTGAGTAGGCGAGAGTACGTTTAAGTTGAAATTTAAATGAGCGCCGATTACATAAACCAGTCAGCTCATCTCTCTCACTCATATTCCTGAGCTGGTTTTCTGCCAAATGTTGTTGGGTAACATTACGTGAGACACAAAGTATTTGTCCAATTTTACCATTTTCCCGATGAATCGGGGTAAGCATATTATCCCAATACTCAGGGTTTTGATTGGGTAAACAGCTCATCCCTGCAAATCGGGCAACCTTTCCTTGAAGAGCCTTTTTTAAAGCAACGCGTCCACGCTTACGGATATGAGGTGGCAATAACTCAAGCCATTTCATTCCAAATTCTGTTTCGTCAACAGGGATACCTAAAGCGAGGCATCCTGATTTATTCATATGAGAAACTGTGCCATCTACATTAAGTACTTTAATGCAATCCTCACTGATGTCTAACATTTGATTTTGTATTTCAATATTCTTCTGCAAGTTTTGTTGTTCTTGAATATCATGATCAATATCTAAAAAGCTAACATACCATTCGTTAACTTGAGATGGGCCGTGATACTTAGATGCTTGAATAGAGAGTTTGCACCATCTATATTGATTTCCAACTTGGAGAAGTCGACATTTTAATTCTATTCTTTTTTGAAGGCGAATTGCTTCGAGCCATCTATTTTTGACTTCATCTAAATCAGCAGGATATATAAAACCTAACCATTGCTCTGGCAATGGAGAAAAAGTATCCAACCAATATTCTGTACACTCTACATTGCAATATAATATCAAGCCATTTTCATCACTTACCCAAGTTGGTAGTGGAATTTGCTCAACAATAAAATGCTTTTGGGTAGTGTTCGACATTGAAGTCATAACATGCCTAGAAAGATTGAGAGTTGATTAATCTATTTATTAGTGGGTATTGTAATCTTTCTGTAGTATCCAAAATAGTATAAATAAATTTTATGTGTATTTTTTTTGAACTAAAATTGGGTTGTTAAAATTATTATATACTCAATATTTAATTTATGTTTTTGTTATTTATTAGTTTTTAGCATTCTTGACTTTAAAAAAATATTTATGATGATTTTTGTAAAAAACTTATTAAAACAGAAACTTATAACTGGCTTGATATAATTAGCTTAATACAAATAAACTTAACGATGAGAAGAAGAAAACGGGAAAAATAAAAAATCTAGTAAATTAAATTTCCTTTAGATTATATAAATAAAGAAATCCTAAAGACAGTTTAAATAAATACAATAATCACTATTAAGTTTACAAAAGTAACATAAAATAAAGGCTTCTATTATCGTAAAATTCTTTTTGTCAAAAAGGATATATATTTCCTTTTTGTGCATTTTATAGCCTACATTTTCCCCAAGATGTAGGTTTTTTTTATGAATAATTTTTAGAAATTCTAACTACTAAAAATAAAAAAAGCCAAAATGGCTTTTTACACAGTTTCTGGTTTTTTCAACTGTTCTTGAATGTACAGGTTCATATAGTATTGTTCGATATAATCATCAGCATAGTTGTTTGCTAATGTTTTTGTCGCCACTTGCTCATGTTTTAAATAGCAATTTGATTCAAGATCTTTTTCGAGTACCCACCATTCACGGTTAATACGACGTACTTGAAACTTGTCACTTTTGTATTTTCTTTTAGCCATTTTTCCGGAGTTTGCTATTCAGTTATTGAAAGAGAATTTCTACTTGAGTTGCAAGCTCAAGTCAACAGATGGAAGGTTAATTGATTATTTTATGTAGGCTGCTATATCTCTCAATGGCTCAGACAAAATATTAAAATAATTAAGCTCTCGTAAGGAGAGCTTAAATTGTTATCTATAAGAGAGTTTTTATTTGGTTTTAACGAGAAAGGTTCTTTAAAAGTAATTTTAAACTTTCCATCATTTTTTCGAGTTGTAAAGGAGTAATACCTTCAAAAGACTGCTCAAGTACTACACTGGTTAAGTCATTAATCTTGTTGATCATTTCAGTGCCTTTTTCTGTAAGTACTACGCGGGTAATTCGGCCGTCAGACTGGCAGGAATATGTTTCAACCAGTCCTTCATCTTTTAATCGATAAACAATTTTTGTAGTAGTCGACATTTTTGAAATAATCATATCAGAAAGTTCAGAAACACTCGCATGGGGCTTGCTGCTTAAAGCCAACATAATACGTCGACGTGAGTTATCTAAACCATATTTTTTTAAAGCATTATCAATATTTTGTACATACTGAGCATGTACTTGAGTAATCCAATAATATGGAAAATCTTCAAGAGTAAAAGATTCTGTTGTAGGTAAAAAACGCGCATACTTCTTTGTCATTGACTTTTCCCCATACCTTGGTGGATCGCATTTCTGATGAGCTATCTTTAATAGTTGAAAAATATAGTTTCATCAAGCAAGTTATATCAGGACTTTACTCGGTGAGCAAAATTTATATAGCTAAATTTAACAATGACATGGTTTAAAGGACCTTATCTTGATAAGTTTCTCTATACTTTGCATAAACTAAAAATACTCTTCTACTATGGTCAAAGTTTGTTGAAAGTTAATGTGACTTGATGAGTCATAGCCATTAATTCCTTAAAATCTTTGAACAGATATACAAGATTGCATCTAGGCTTGCTTGATCGTTAATTGAACGATATTGGCTTACAAGCGCATCGTAGAAAAAAAATTATGATTTGAACGTGGCATTGAACGAGATAGTTTTTGTCTCTAAAGTCATAATTATGAAAAATCAAGATATTTAAATAATAAATATTTATAAATATCAATTATTTATTTTGTTGTGAGGTTTGTGGAATTTACCATACATTTAACATGAATCATCTATTATTTAGTGAAATAAATTTGATTCATTTATTAACTTATTGATTATTATGTGTAAAATTAAATAGCTAGTGGAATGGTTAACCATATATATTTAGCTTTTTTGTCTATAAATTATATTTTTAAGAGTTTTTATTTCAGTAAGTGTTTAATTGTCATCTTTGGATGTGCCTAGTTTTCATTTTTCTGCATAATAAATAAGAAGAATATTGATAGCTATAGATGAGTACACTCACCTAATGAACCTTACACATAGCATGTACCTTTGAGTGTTGAGACTAACTGACAGCAATGTTATCGCTGAGCAGATTGTAGTTATATGGTTAGGTATATCTGTTGGAGCTGATCGTATTTTTTAGCCACACAACATTTGTTGACTAACAAGCGCCAATTTAAATTGCCTGATAAACTCTTCTAGATGATTTTGAACGAAACGATATAAATTGACGAGATCACCATTAATATCATTGATCACTTCAACTTTTGAACCTTCTTCACGCATAAAAAATAGGGCAGTGCTACCTGAGAAAAGTTCTACATAACATTGATGTTCTGGTAATTTTTTAATAAGTTGCGACACAAGTCGACGTTTGCCACCAAGCCACGGAACAATCGTGCTAGTTTTCATACAATCACCTAATTCAAAGCGTTAGAAATTTTGATAACCTAACGTTGCTATGTACATGGCAACGGGGCTTTGCTTTAGACAGGCTAATTGTCGAGAGGGGCTATTCTTGTTACAGCAAGTCTAGTCACCCCGTGTTTTTATTATTAAAGTATTGTCATTTATAAACTAATGGAAATATTTCCAAAGAAAAGAGGAGTAAATTATGAGTACATTTATTTTTGATTGTCCTAGCTGCTCAGCTAAGAATAGTACTTTTGATGTTGATAGTATTCATGGAATTGAGAGTAGTCATTATACTGATTGGGATTTATTTTCAATTTGCCGAGCATGCTCAAAATCAATGGTAATTACAGCTAAGGTAAAGTCAGAAATTTATAATTCCCTTTATGTTCATGATCTAACAATTGCTGCAAGTACCAAAAGAGTTCGTGAACAAATTATAGATGTTGTTGATAGGGATGAATTTCATTTAAATAGGGCTTTTGAAAGTTTTATTTACTCTCCAGTACATGTTGGACAAATTACCCCACCAGAATATTTACCTGAAAAAGTTAAAGAGATTTTTAATGAAGCAACAAAATGCTTATCATTAAATTGCTTTAATGCTGCTGGTGCAATGTTCAGGCTTTGTCTTGATATAGTGACAAAAGATATAGTGCAAAAAAATGAGGCATTAGCACCAACACGGGATGATAAAAAATCAATTCACACTCGATTAATTTGGATTTTTAAACATAACTTGTTAAATAATGCTTTGGAAGATTTATCACGTTGTATAAAAGATGATGGTAATGATGGTGCTCACGATGGAAATCTAACAAAGACTGAGGCAGATGATTTACTTGATTTCACATATGAATTATTAGAACAGGTTTACACTCAACCTGAAAGAATTCGATTAGCACAGATTAGAAGACAAGAAAGACGGAAATCGTAAGAGTTCAGAATGAAAATAAATAAATCTTGCTTAAAAATATTACGTTATAGAAAACAGCACCCTTTTGTTTTTTATTCTATGATTTTATATCTTGGATCAATATTAGGCTATGTAATATTTTTCAATGTCTATTTTGCAGATTACAATAAACCGATGCCCTTAAATGAAGTGGGGGATTTCTTAGCTGGAGTGTTTGCACCCGTAGCTTTTTTTTATCTTTATCTGGGCTATATACAGCAAGGTACTGAATTAAAGCAGAATACTCGCGCTTTAAATCTTCAAGCAAAAGAATTGCAAAATAGTGTTGAGCAACAGCGAGAATTAGTTTTAGCTACAAAAGAAGAAATAGATTTAAATAAAGGTGAAATAGAACATCAGAGAAGAATTCAACATATTCAAGCACAACCGTTCTTTCACTTTAAGGACAGCTTTATAGATTTTAATGATAGGAATAAAAATTATTTTTTAATGTTTACGTTATATAACAGTCGAGCAACCTGTCGAGATTTACAGGTTGTAGTATTGGATAAAACTGATAATGATCCATCAAAACCAGTTCTAATATATCCAAATTATGATTTATTGCTTGGAAATAGTGAGAAAGAATATAACTTTGCACCACGCCTTTTATCTGAGTCAGTTAAACCAAATGTAAATGGGGCGATAATTTTAGAGTTAAGATTTAAGTTCTTTGATGCTTATGATAATGGGCAATCCCAATTATTTCAATTTATGGCTTTCCCAAATGAAAAACATGGAGAAGCTTTGATTCATCGTGTGAAATATGAAGATTAAATACACCCAACTTCATCATACTAATCATAATCATCTGAGTTCGTTTCTATTTCTTCTCTAGATGGAAGGGAAGTGAACTCAATCGGTGCTGAAGGATGATTACTAGCAAAGTCAGCTAGCAAGTGAGCAATAGCACTATCACCATGTCGGTCTTTATTAGTTGAGTTGGTCTTTCCCATTGCTGGAATACGCGCCATCCCATTGACCATGACAAATGCTCGGTGATCTTCAATCATGTCTTGATCCGCTGACATGTTCTCAATATAGCCATCTTCTAGTGATGATTTAAAGTGCGGTGTATTTTCTCGATACCATGCTTTAGTCAGCATTACAGCTTCAATTCGCTCACCATATTTGACCTGCATTACTTCAGCTAAATGCCCCCCATTACCATCATGCGCACCTTTGTTAAAGTTAGGTAATATCCCAGCAATAAGTTTCAAACAACTCTTCTTGCTGTTTTTATGGAACTTTAAATATTCCAAACAGGAAGGGAATGCGTTTTTATGTATTTTGCTGTTTTACCTAGGGCCAAAATGGACAAGCATTACGTTTACGTGCAGAGTCTAGACTATAATAAATGAACAGCTTTTTAGGTAATGCCTTAATTAAAGGTTTTAAGTACTCATTATTGAAAAACTCTCAACTTCAAGTTTAATTTATTGAAACATACGAAATGTAAAAAAAGGGAGAATATTTATTCTCCTTTTTTTGATTATGCAGTGGTCACAATTTTTTTCTTAACAATTGCATAGCTTATGCCTGTAACGATACTACCTGCTGCAATGGCAGCGAGATATAGCCAAGCATGGTTAATTGCATTTGGAATTAAAAGAACAAATACACCGCCGTGAGGAGTAACCAATTCGCAATGGAAAAGGGCAACAAGTGCTCCAGTTACCGCTCCACCTAAAATACACGTCGGGATTACACGCATTGGGTCTTTTGCTGCAAATGGAATGGCACCTTCAGAAATAAAACATAAACCTAGTACGAAAGCGGCTTTTCCAGCATCTCTCTCTCCTGTACTAAATTTACTTTTAGCAATGAAAGTTGCAATTGCCATACCAATAGCAGGAACCATGCCGCCAGCCATCGTAGCTGCCATGGGCATATACGTGTTTGTTGTCAGTAAGCCGACAGTAAAAGCGTAGGCTGCTTTATTGATTGGACCACCCAAATCAATACACATCATGCTTGCTAATATAATTCCCATTAACACGGCATTTGTTGTACCCATATTGTTTAGGAAGTCTTTCATTAGCTCAAAAATATGTGCTACTGGCTGCCCCACCACGTAAAACATGATAAGGCCAACGAATAATGTACCTAATAGGGGAATAATTAAAATAGGTTTAAGTGCTTCTAAACTTGTAGGAAGTTTGAGTTTTTTTGCAATAAAAAGCGCGATATAGCCAGCAAGAAAACCTGAGACAATGCCACCTAAAAAGCCTGCTTGCAGCTGAGAAGCGAGTAAGCCCCCAATTAAACCAGGTGCAAGACCAGGACGATCAGCAATCGAGTAAGCGATATAACCAGATAGCATTGGAACCATAAGCATAAATGCAGCGGCCCCAATTTGTTTTAATATAGCTGGTAAGCTGCCTGCTTGTTCAGCTGCATTAAGGCCAAAGCATAAAGAGAGAGCAATTAAAAGGCCTCCAGCTACCACCATAGGTAACATATAAGAAACACCTGTTAAGAGATGTTTATATACGCCAACTTTTTCGGTTTTATCTTTGTTTTCTGCAGATGTTTGCTGCTTACCTTGTTCTAAAACTTGTGCATTGCTGATTGCTTCAGCAAAGGCTTTATCTGTTTGCTTTAGAGCAAAGCCTGTTCCGCATCGATAAACGCGCTTACCTACAAAACGATCTGTATTAACTTCAATATCAGTTGCAAGAATGACAATGTCTGCTTCATCAATAGCTTGAGGTGACAAGATATTCTTTGCACCCACAGAACCTTGAGTTTCTACTTCAATGTCATAACCCAGTTTTTCTGCACCTTGTTGTAAAGCTTCAGCAGCCATAAAAGTATGTGCAACCCCCGTAGGGCAGGCAGTGATTGCTACAAATTTTTTAGCGGTATTTAACGCTAGGCTATTATCATTTTGCCAGTCGTGGGCAAATTTAAAATTGTTTAATGCCGTTTGCAAAGCTGTATGAGCATCATTTTTGATCTCTTCAATGCTAATGAAAGATAAAGAATGTGTACCAAAAATATGAAGATCTTTCGGCCGTTGACCAATCACGATGACTTGGTCAAAGCTTTCATTCGGATCGAATTCGTTGATCGTAGTAATGCTATTCTCATAACCTTGTTGGGATGCAACTTGTGCAAGTTTACGAGCTAAAATCAAAGCATTGACTTGCTGTTGCGGACTATTAATGACAAATAATAAATGTTTAGCAGTTGGCATCAGATTCACTCAATGAATTGATTGTAGTTTGGGCTTTTAACTGGTTTAGTTTTTCAGCATTAGGAATGCGAAAACCTATTTGTGTTACAGCATGGCTCGCAATTGCTGTGGCTGTTTTTAATGTTTCTTCGGCAGAGAAACCATTGATTAAACCATGGATCATTCCTGCTAAAAGAGAGTCACCTGCACCAACGGTACTTTTAACGATCACTTTAGGAGCTTTGGCATGAAGTGGGTGACTGTCATGCAACCAGTTTACACCGTCTTCACCCATCGAAATGACGACATGCTCAATTTTAGCTAAGTTTTCAAAAAGCTTTTTTTGTTCAGAATACGTCGCGGCAGGAAGCTGATAACTTTCAACTAACTCATCTGTATTTGGTTTAATCATCCATGGTTGGCATTCGATTGCAGCGACCAATGCTTTACCGCTTGTATCAAGTGCAATTTTTTTGCCTTGCCCTTGAATGAATTTAATAAGTTGTTGTAGCTCATCAACATTAAAACCTTGTGGGAGACTCCCTGCAATAGCAACCACATCGATCTGGGGTAAAATCATTTCGATTTTTTGAAAGAGATTCTTTTTATCTAGTTCGGATACTAAGAAACCTTTTCCATTTAAATCAGTCATCCTTCCGGAATGTTCAGCAATTTTTATATTTTGGCGAGTTTCACCTTCAATATAAATAAATTCTGGTTGAAATTGAGCTTTTTTAAAATGCTCATCAAAAATCTGTTTGTTAGTTGTGCCTAAAAAACCAGAAACAATAACCTCATGCCCCAAATCTTTTAAAACTTGTGCAATATTTAAGCCTTTGCCTGCTGCATGTATTTCTACAGATTCTTGACGATTCACTTGACCTATCTGTAACTCGTTGAGTTGTATGGTCACATCAATTGCAGGATTTAAAGTAATTGTTAAAACTTTAGCCATTACCATTCCTAATCTTTACATTTCTTGTTCGGATAACTGACGTACAGCAGGGGCGCTATCACATTCTAGTGCACGCTTTGCAAGCAACTGAGCTTTGCTGTAGTTGAGTGTACGAATTTGAGCTTTAACCAAAGGAATACTATTCGGTGACATACTAAGCTCATCTACACCTAAACCCATAAGGATCGGTACAGCTTTTGGATCAGCAGCGAGTTCACCGCATATGCCCACCCATTTGCCATGTTTGTGGGCAGCTTTTACAGTTTGATCAATCAATTGCAAAATACTTGGGTGTAGGCCATCTGCTTCAGCCGAGAGGATAGGGTGTCCACGGTCAATGGCTAAAGTATATTGAGTTAAGTCATTTGTTCCTATGCTAAAGAAGTCCACTTCTTGAGCAAGGATAGGTGCAAGTAAAGCAGCTGAAGGAACTTCTATCATGATACCAACTTGTAAGTCGGTACACGGATATATTGCTTTTACTTCGTCAAGAATGGCTTTCGCTGCACGCCATTCTTCTACACGGCCAATCATTGGAAACATGATTCTTAAAGGGCGATCATCGGCAGCCTTAAGCAAAGCAATAAGTTGTTGACGCAACAGTTCTGGCTGTCTCAGAGTTAAACGGATGCCTCTTAATCCTAAAAATGGATTTTCTTCTTCAGCAATTGGAAGGTAAGGGAGTGGTTTGTCACCACCTACATCTAGAGTACGTACTACGAGTGGTCGGCCTGCAAGAGCATCTAAAACAATACGATAATCTGCTTCTTGGGTAGCTTCACTTGGAGCGCTACTATGCGCCATAAAAACAAGCTCTGTTCTCAGTAGGCCAATTGCTTCAGCACCACACTCGACTGCATGGGCTGTCGCTTGAACTTTTCCTAAATTGGCAGCAATCTCGATTTGATGCTGATCTAGAGTAATTGCAGATTCTTGACTATGACGTTCAGCTTCTTCACGAATTTTTTTCTGATGCTCGCGTTCTTGTTTTGCTTGTTCGATTTGCTGAGTATTAGGATTTAAAATAAAGGTTCCTGTATCTCCATTAATTAAAAGAGAACTTTTTTGCTCAATATCTAGTACTTGCTCACCAGCACCGACAATTGCAGGAATACCTAAAGCACGAGCAACAATAGCACTATGCGCACTTGCACCACCTACGGCTGTCAAAATACCTGCAACTCGATCTTTATTAAGGCGGGCCACATCACTTGGTCCCACATCATACATAATTAAAATATAAGGCTCTTTAGGCTCTTCAATGATAACTTCACCACAAAGTTGAGCCAAAACCCGATCGCCAATATCTCGTAAGTCTGCAGCCCGCTCAGCCAATAAGCGATCTGGTAAAGCTGCTTGCTCTTTGGCTGCTGCTTCAATATGTTCATGCCAAGCAGCAGGAGCAGAAAGGTTTAAGTTAATTTTTTGATAAACACCATTAATAAGATCTGGATCGTCAAGCATTTCTAAATGTGCTTGGAAGATCTGCTTAATTTCAGCCACTTCAGATTTTGCAATAACTTGGTGAATGTTGTTTTTAACTGCATGAAGGGCAATATCAAGATTTTCTTTTTCTACTTTGACGCTCAAACCCATACGTTCATATTGATAAATCTTAGGTTTAATGACATGAACAGGACCAAAAGCTAAACCACTTGAAGCGGCAATGCCCGTATTTGAACTAAGTAGTTTTGATGGAGCTTTAATTTTATTTGATGGCTCTATTTTTATATCGGAAGATTGTATAGGTTCGACTTCTTCACCTAAACCTTGTTGCACTGCTTGAATAACTTTATCTAAACCTGCGACTGCATCTGTTTCTGGTTCGGCAATGAAACGTAGAGTCTGTCCACGTTTACATCCTAAAGCCAAGAGGCGCGTCAAACTTTTAGCAGAAACAAAATTTCCTTCATCTACTGCGACCTGAATATCACCTTGAAAACTTTTTGTTAAGTTCACCAAATGAGTTGCTGGTCGAGCATGTAATCCATGTGCATTAGCGAGTACAACAGAACGATGAGGCCAATCTGGAATAACATCTGCCCCAATGATTTTGGCAATTTCATTTGGCGCTTGTGTTTGATCTAATTGTGCAACTTGCTCTGGATTAAACAGAATATCAATTAGCCGATTAAATCTCTGGCTATCTAATTGCTCATTGGCAGCGATACATACGAGTGTATTTAACTTTTTTCCACCTAGCTCTAATGCATGGCGAGGCTTTACGATACTGATTGCTGGTTGTTGAACGAATTTGGTACTTGAAATAGACCAGATTTGATCTTGTAGTTGAATAACTTGATCTGGATCAAGCGAACTTAGAAAACCACATTTTACAAAATTGTGTTTTTTTAGAATTTGAGATGCTGACCAAAACAAATCTTCAATATCTTGGGATTCAATTTCAGTTTGAATTAAATTTTCATGTAAATTTAAAGATAACGGTTGAGCTTGTAATATTTCAATAATTTGCTCAGGTTGTTTTGCATTTTTTACCTGTTCACTTACATCATGCATTAAAGCTCGGGTTAATATTTGTAGGACTTGTAAGTGTTCATCTGATTTTGCTGCAATAACAACAGCTAAATAAACTCTGTTTTCACCATCCCATATTATTCCTTCGGGGAAGTGAGCTAAACGGATACCTGTTTCTAAAATACATTCACGAGATTGGGGAGTACCGTGGGGGATAGCAATGCCTTGACCCAAATAGGTTGCGCTTTGCTCTTCACGATTAATGAGACCTGTAATATAGTCAGGTGTGACTAACCCATCTTTCTCCAATATATCTACTAGACACTGTAATGCATGTGTTTTATCAACAGCATGTTGATTCATATGAATATGTCGAGGCTCTAGTGCTAGCATATTTATCCTTGAACAATATCTTTAGGTTTAGCTAAAACAGAAAAAAAGAAGCCGTTTGTATTAAAAATAGGTTAATTTAACCGTTTTTAAACAACAGCTTCGTATAAATTACCATAGCAGAACTTTAAAGGTATATCGACGTATTTACGTAAAAAATGCTTGTTTTTAATACAAAGGATAATCCATGAATAGTATTTTAAATTTTTATATTAACCATAAAGATAATAAAGTAATTTTATAAAAGGAGTTAAATCCTCCAGATAAAAAAACCTCTATACCGGATTACGGGCATAGAGGCAAAAAAAGTGAAAGATTAATTAAAATTAGTGTCGAATTTCTTGTTCCAAGAGCGACCACAACTTTTGATGTGATTTTTTAAACATTAACATGTGCCCAATTGATTTATATCCGAGTTTAATAGGGTTTAGCTCTAGCATTTTTGTAGGTGCATTCGGATACAGCTTTAATAAAGCTTCAACATTACGCTCGGTTGCAATTTCATCATCACTTGCCCAAATAGAAGTAATAGAGTAGCTAATTTCAGTATGAAAATCCTGAAAAATAGTTTTACCAATGGCGTTTTTCACATAACCGGGATGACTACAAAATTCACGCCACTGTTGAGCGACTTTTTTAGGTAAGTTTTCTCCCATTCCAATAAATTGGGTAGCAGCATAACCTTTTAAGACACTAGAGATCGGGAAGATAACATTAAACATCACTGGTGCTAAAAACTTGGTTTTACCTTTAAGACCTTTTACGTGACCAGTAGAACCTGCGACTGCAACAACTTTTGCTACTTTATGGAAGTTAGGCACAATTCCTAGCAATTGCCCACCAGCACTATGGCCAAGAAGAGTAACTTGTTGTGCTTGGGTTTTTCCTAATAAAGTATCAATTGCACAAGGGATATCGAGAGTTCCCCAATCATTAATACTTGCACCACTTTGCTTTAACGGCCCATGCAATGAATCTCCAATTCCACGGAAATCAAAGCTTAATACATCATAGCCTTGCTCACTTAACCAACTAGCAAAAGAATGATAAAAGTTTTTGGTAATACCTGTGGCTGGACAAATCAACACGGGATTGGCCAGTTGTTTTGATTGAGCTGGATAAAAATGTGCAGCAAGTTGATAACCATCTTTGCAGGTCATCCAAAATGATTCAAAAGTATTATCCATAATATTTCATAGTGATAAGTTTGTAGATATCTTTAATTTACACGAGTTCTAAAATGAAACTTGGTTAAAATGTGACTACAAAGTCAATAATTATGTTATACGGCTCATTAAATTTGAATAAAACGAATAATTGGAAAAAAGATGGATTTACCACAGGCCGTACAGTTAGCTATTGTGTTTAGTGGCATATTTTTATGGATAGGGATGTTAACCGGGGTATGGAAATATTGGCAAATACGCCGTTCAGAATTAAACCGTGCTCATTATTATGTAGATATCGCTCATCGAAGTAGTTTGTTATATGCAGCCGCTAGCCTAATTCTAGCTGTCTTAAGCTACTTTACTGTTTTAAATGAAAATATTACTTTGTGGTGCGTGTTTGCAAATATTCTGTTTTTTAGTTTATATCCTACATGGCTATTTACAGGACACGACAAAAAAATTTAAACGTCCGCACAAGTTAGGCCATTTTAGTTTGCCTTCATGGTTAATGTCTTTAATGATGATAGGATTAATTGTGACTGAATTACTTGCTACGGCTATTTTAGTTATCGGAACAATTTTTTTATTTTTAGGTATATAAAAATGGATGATCACTCATCCATTTTTTAAGTATTCGAGTTCTGTTGACTAAGACGTCTTTTAGCTAATTTTCGCATCTTATGGTCGACAAAGGCCCACACACAAAATATGAAAGAAACAACCATCGCATACATAAAGTATTCGGGTTTCAGATTTCCCTTAATCATACCTTGAAACAGTAAAGTCAGCATAAGAGCAAGCGGCGTTACTCCATAAACAACTGAATCTTTGCTGTTCAGAGTGTTAATGAAGACTTGTTTGTTGAAATGTAATGATAACATCTCCATCCCTCCTTGTGGTTGTGCTAAAACTGAATGTTTTAGTCAAGAATAAGTTTAATGTTGTACTTCTATTTTTAATTCAATTCAATAGTGAATAGAAAATTTTTTGAGCAGTTTTATAAAAAACTCTATATTTATAAAAGGTTAAGGTATTAAAAAAGTAAATATTAAATATTTTTGTATAAAATACTTAATTTTTTAGAAAAGAGAAATATTTAAGTGAAAAGTGTAATAATTTCTCTTCTCTATAAGTTCAGATTAACTATTTTGTTTTTTTAAAAAGAGGTCAATGGCATGTTGGGCAATTTCTGCATCTTCAAAAGATTGAACGCCAGAAACACCAATTGCACCTAAAATTTGACCGTCGTAAAGAATTGGTTTGCCACCTTCTAGCATGCCCTGAGCACTCGGCATACTTAAAAAACCTAAGCGTCCATTTTGTAGAAGTTCTTCATAGAATTTTGATGGTCTACCTGATATTGAAGAACATTTTGCTTTTTCTAAACATAAATGGGAACTTAAAGGCGAGGCACCATCTAAACGTTTCATGAGTAGTAAAGAACTTGTTTCGTCAACAATAGCAATACTAACTTTAAAGTTGTGTTCAATTGCATATTTTT
This sequence comes from Acinetobacter sp. WU_MDCI_Abxe161, assembly GCF_025514355.1. NCBI lineage: Bacteria > Pseudomonadati > Pseudomonadota > Gammaproteobacteria > Moraxellales > Moraxellaceae > Acinetobacter > Acinetobacter sp. WU_MDCI_Abxe161. The sequence continues at coordinate 54,888 of NZ_JAHPTU010000003.1, read as the reverse complement.
GAGCTTCTTCCATTAAAAACTCTGCATCTGCTAATGTTAGGTAATATTTACTTTTCATTGTTGCTCTCTTTCCTAGTAAGCTAAAAATTATTTTAGTGTAATTTTACAGTAAAAATTGATTATATCTATAATTGTTTTGTCATTCAAATTAGTGTGGAAACAAAATGCTGGTTGGGTAAACTCAGCATTTTATTCAATATATAAAATCATGTTTGGGTAAAACTCGATTTCAAAATAGACACTAGATTAAATGTTTTTAAATTTAACATTGTCGATCATTACGGTAATGATGAGAACAACTAAAGATGGGATCAACCAAGCTAAGTTTTGTTCGTTTAAAGGTAAGTGTTGAAGAAAATCGGGTAAATAATCACCAAAACCTGCAACCTTAAGACCGTCAATAATCCCGAAGATAAAAGCAATACTTGTTACTGAACCAACAATAAAAGAAGGCTTGTGCCAGAATTTCCAAAAGAAGCTCAGCATAATTACCACAATTGCAGGTGGGTAAATTGCGCTTAAAACAGGCACTGATACAGCAATAAGTTTGGTTAATCCAAGATTAGAAATAACGAAAGAGAAACCAACTAAAATGAATACTAAAAGTTTGTACGGTAATTTAGTTAACTGAGCAAAATACTCACCGCAAGCGCAAGTTAAGCCAATCGCTGTTACCATACATGCTAGAAAAATGAGGCCAGTTAAAAATAGCGAACCCATATTGCCGAAAGCATGTTGAACATACGCATGTAAAATTACTGCACCATTTGCTGCATTTGGTGCAACTTCATGGCTACCTAAACCTAATTTAAACAAGCTTAAATAAACTAATGTAAGTCCAGCACCTGAAATGAGACTGGCAATAATTGCATATTTAGTCACTAGCTTTTTATCGGTAACACCACGCGAGTAAATCGCTTGAATAATTACAATACCAAATACTAATGCGCCTAAAGTGTCCATGGTGAGATAACCATTTACGAAACCTTCTGAAACTGGAGAAGCAACGTAATGGTTGATTGGAGCAGGAACATAACCAGACGGAATCATGACTGCTGCAATGCCTAAAATTGCTAATGCAATAATTTTTAGCGGAGCAAGTACATGTCCAACTGTATCCAATAACTTGTTTGGATAAAGAGAAACTAGAGTTACAAATGAAAAATAAATTGCACTATAGATCAAAAGGCTACTACTTGATGTTCCAAAATAAGAAGAAAAACCAATCTCATAAGAAACAGTAGCTGTACGTGGAGTTGCAAATAAAGGGCCTACTGATAAATAACAAACTACAGTTAAAATCAGACTTGCAACTCGACCTAGAGGAGAGCTAATAATTTCAATGGAACCCTGCATACGAGAGAGTGCCATAATGGTAATTACAGGGAGACCAACTGCAGTAATCAAAAAGCCTATAGCAGCTAGCCATACATGATCACCGGCTTGTTGAGCGACAATGGGAGGAAAGATAATATTGCCAGCCCCAATAAAGAGGGCAAAGGTCATAAAACCTAAGGCAATAATATCTCCAGTACGAAGATGTTGCATAAATTAAATTTAATAAAAAAGAAGGAATTTTAGAGCAAAAGAGAGCATGATCAAGCGGTATTTTATGTGAAAAAGATTTTTTTCGGAGTATAAAAACCTTTAATAGATATCAAAAATATCAACTGGTTAAAGTATGTATTTGAAAAACCATTGAAAGAAATGCGTAAATCATTTTTTATGTCTGACTTTTTAAAAAAATTATGCAAAAATAAAAGTATAAATTTCTATTATGAATGTTGAATATTTGGGCACTTAACGCTTCCAGCCTATCCTATATCCGTTCTAAAATATTCTAAATTAACTTACATTTTTGTAGGCATTGTAAAAATAGTGTCTACGAGGATAAAACTGAATGAGAGCTTCTACTGTTACAATAAAAACTGAACAAGATCTAGAAAAGTTGAGAGTTTCTGGACGCTTGGCTGCGCAAGTTTTAGAAATGATAGAGGCACATGTTAAATCAGGTGTATCTACTGAATATTTAGATAACCTGTGTAACGACTATATTGTAAATACTTTAAAAGTTATTCCTGCCAATGTTGGATATCATGGTTTTACTAAAACAATATGTACCTCAGTAAATGAAGTGGTTTGCCATGGAATTCCATCGCCGAATAAAATTTTAAAAGATGGCGATATTATCAATATTGATGTCGCAATTATTAAAGACGGCTACTTTGGTGACACGAGCCGTATGTATTTTGTGGGTAATGTAAATCCACAAGCAAAAAAACTTGTTGAAACAACTTATGAGGCGATGGTTGCTGGTATTCATACCGTTAAACCGGGAGCTACATTAGGTGATATCGGTTACGCTATTCAGTCAGTTGCCCATCGAGAAGGGTATAGCATTGTTCGAGAATATTGTGGCCATGGGATTGGTAAGGTTTATCATGAACAACCCAATGTTCTACATTATGGACAACGTGGCCAAGGTTTGGTTTTAAAGAAGGGAATGGTCTTTACCATTGAACCGATGATTAATGCGGGCAGACCGCAAGTGAAAGAGCTGAATGATGGGTGGACTGTCATTACCCAAGATCATTCGTTATCTGCTCAATGGGAGCATATGGTTGCTGTAACTGATACAGGCTTTGAGCTATTAACACCTTGGCCTGAAGGTGTAGGAAATTATCCTGCAATTTGAAAATAAAAAAAGTTCGATAATTATCGAACTTTTTTTATTTTAATTTATTTTAATGCTCAGAAAGATGTTCTACCAAATAATCGATAAATACTCGTACAGCAGGTAGCAACCCTCGGCGTGATGGATATACGGCATGTAATATACCGTGAGGCGCTTTCCATTCTGGTAATATTTGTACAAGTTGTCCAGATTTTAGAAAATCTTCTGCTGCGCTTTCTGGGAGTAAAGCGATACCACAGTTTTGACTCGCCAATTGTGCCAACATGTGTATGTTTGTACCCATTATGGTAGGGCTGACTTTGATTTTCTTTTGCTGATTGTCTGGTCCATGCAAAAGAAATTGCTGATCAAGGTGCTCTTCAGAAAGACTTAAAATACGGTGTTCGCTTAGCTGCTCAGGGGTTTTTATATCACCAAACTCATTTAAATAGGCCTGACTTGCAAATAGACTCTGTTCTATAAGAGCAAATTGTCTAAGAACTAAACTTGGGTCATCATCTAGTTTTGAGCGAACTCGTAGAGCAATATCAATTCCTTCATTAATAACATCTACTCGACGATTGCTGACCATAAGTTGCAAACGAATTTCTGGATATTTTTTTAGGAAAGCAGGCAAAATTTTAGGAAGTTGATTTTGAGCAACATCAACTGGAACACTAACTTTAACAACACCTCTGGGTTGAATACTTAGGTGATCAACCAGATCATGTGCGGCTTGTGCAGCATTCATCATGACTTGAGCATGTCTATAAATATCCATCCCAATATCTGTAACAGCAAAATGACGTGAACTACGTTGAATGAGGCGAACCCCTAAGTTTTCTTCTAAACTATACACGCGACGACTTAGTTTTGATTTTGGTATATCCGTTACACGTTCAGCAGCACTAAAGCCACCATGCTCAACAACGAGAGCAAAACAATAAAAATCATCAAGATCAGTGAGCATTAAAATATCCTATTTCTGCAACACCAACGATTTTACATTATTATTTTTGCAACAATAATTCTTAAACTAAATTATTTGTAATTAATTAGCCCTCTAAATAAAAATAGAATTTTGAAATTATATTGTAATTACGTTGTAATTTTAACGTGTATTGTTTTAACTAGTGTTCTAGCCTCTTATAGAAGTTTTAATTAATTTCTTTTACACTATAATTTTTCTCTACTCTCAAATTTCATGCCTTATCAACTGATCGAACTTAACGATGCCTCTGCAAATATTGAATGTCCATTTTGTAAACAAGCGATAATTGACTGGGCGCAAGAACAATATATTCAGCCGTGTGAACATACTTTATTTATTGCTATGGATTTAGGATTTGAATTTGTTGCTGATCGATTTGAAGAGGGTATGAATCAGAATGTAGATGAGTTGCACGAAGATCCGAATATGAATGTATTTGAAGCTTTAACGACAACTACTTATGAAAATCTAATTATTTTGAAGTCTGATTTAGGCGTAGAAAATTTATTTCGCTATGTTGGGGTGAGTGATCGTTAAATTCGAGAGTAATAAAAAAGCCAATCTATTGATTGGCTTTTTTATTATTTACGCTTCTGGCGCTGCGCTGTATTGTTCAACTAATGGTTTTAATTCGCCATTTTGGAACATTTCAAGCATGATATCGCTACCGCCAATAAGTTCACCATTTACCCAAAGTTGCGGGAATGTAGGCCAGTTCGCAATTTTTGGTAATGTTGCACGAATATCAGGGTTTTCCAAAATATTTACATATGCAAATGGACGACCAATTTGACTGAGCGCCTCTACAGCACGTGCAGAGAAACCACATTGTGGAAACTGTGGAGTGCCTTTCATGTAAAGTAAAACGGGATGCTTCGCAATTTGATCGCGGATTAACGCTTCAGTATCACGTGCTTGTTCAGTCATAAATAGATCCTCAACTAATCTAGCAGCATTATAGGGGGTGTTTACATCGCTTTGCAAACCACCTGATTACTTAAAGTTGCATTGAATATTCAATATTTTATTGTATAAACCGAAGTGATAGCAAAAAGCGGACGAAATTTTAGATAAATGAATGATGAGACTTTTCATCAGAGCCAGTTTTTGCTTATATAAACCCTTCTAAAAATCTCATACAGACAGAGTTCGTCATGACTGATATTACCCTAGCCCCAATACAACCTGATCAACCATCACATTTAATGGCTACTTATGGCCGCCAAGCGATCAGTTTTGTACGAGGCCGAGGGGCATATTTATATACCGAAGATGGCACAGAGTATCTAGATGCTTTAACGGGTATTGCTGTATGTGGTTTAGGTCATGCACATCCGGTAATTGCAGAAGCGATTGCAGAACAAGCTGCAACGCTTGTCCATACGAGTAACTTATTTGAAATCCCTTGGCAAACTGCTGCTGCTCAGAAGCTGGCTGAAGTTTCAGGAATGGAAGAGATCTTCTTTTCAAACAGTGGTGCTGAGTCAAATGAAGGAGCGATTAAAATTGCTCGTAAATTTGGTACTCAACAAGGTATAAGTTCACCAAAGATTATTGTGGCAGAACAATCATTTCATGGCCGTACTTTAGCAACACTTTCAGCTACTGGTAATAAGAAAGTACAAGATGGCTTTGCTCCCTTAACTCATGATTTTATTCGTGTGCCATTTGGTGATGTAGAAGCAATTCAAGAAGCCGCTTTACAGCATCCAGATATTGTTGCGATTTTGATTGAGCCAATTCAAGGTGAAGGTGGTATTAATACAGCACCTCAAGGTTTTAGCTATCTTGAAGAAGTACGTATCCTATGTAATCAGCATAACTGGCTCATGATGCTAGATGAAATCCAAACTGGTAATGGCCGTACAGGTAAGTATTTTGCGTATCAACACACAAATATTGTGCCCGATGTTCTTACGACTGCGAAAGGTCTTGGTAATGGCTTTCCAGTAGGAGCGGTCATGACACAAGGTAAAGCTGTAGGTTTATTAGGACCTGGTAGTCACGGTTCTACTTACGGTGGAACTGTGTTGGGTTCTCGTGTGGTTTATACGGTAATTGATACAATCCAAAAAGAGAATGCTGTAGAAAATGCAGCTATAGTCGGTGGTTATATTGTTGATCAATTACGTGCTCAATTGGCAGATAAAAATGTACAAGTACGTGGCTTTGGGATGATGATTGGTATTCAATTACCTAAAGACTGTGCTGAGCTCGTTGCAATTGCTCGTGATCAACATAAGCTGATTATTAACGTTACAGCAGGTTCTGTAGTGCGTTTATTGCCCCCAATTAATATGACTCAAACACAGGCTGATGACTTGCTAGAGCGCTTAGTCTCTTTAATTAATAACTACCTTTAAGTTTTGATATTAATAAAAAATGGGCATATAAATGCCCATTTTTTTATGTGAAATAATTATCCAGAAATGTACTGTTTTAACTGTTCAATGAGGTTTTTCTGGTCTTCCATTGCAGCTTTTACTAAGTCACCAATAGAGATAAATCCAACTAATTTTTCATTGTCTAGTACAGGTAAGTGACGTAAGTGGCGGTCTGTCATGAGCTGTAAACACTCTTCAACCGTATTGTTTAGGCTTACCGTAATCACTTTTGATGTCATAATTTCAGCAACTGTGGTGCTATATGAAGAACGTTCCATTAGTGTCACTTTTCGCGTGTAGTCACGTTCAGATAAAATTCCGACAACTTTTTCGCCGTCTGCTACGACAAGTGCACCAATCCCTTTATCTGCCATGATCTTAATTGCTTCAAGGACAGTGGCTTCTGGAGAAATTGTAAAAATATCTTGCTCTGATTTGTTTTTGATTACTTGTGCAACGATTGTCATTTCTTCTGTCCTGTGTTTTATCATTTTGTTTTAAATTAGCTTGATTTTATAAAAATGCAAAGACTTGATAGTCATTCAAATATAAGTTTTGCATTCAAGCGTTCAAAAAGCATTCTATATTGATTGCTAAAAAGCTAAAGAAAAAGTTTAAGCTCCTTGCCAATGGGGATGTTTAAAAAAGAAATGGTGCATTTGCTGAGTAGATAGCTTTAATTTTCTATGAGATGAATTAAACAAAGCAGGAGTGACGTTAAGTCGAGTTAAGGTGGGTAATAAAGACTCATGGAAATCTTTAGGGGTAATTCTTCTAGGTTTGTAATGTGGCCAATGCTCTTTTGCATAGCGATGTGCCTGCAATCCGTTAAGCCAAAAAGGGAAAATAAAATCTTCCTGATCTGATTTAATTGCCCATCCTTGATGAAATAAACCCCAAAGAACCCCGCAGTACATCATGGTTCTTAAAATATAAATCTTAATCATCAAGTCTCGTGAAACCGGTTGTAGATTACTTAAACTATTCATTGTGAATTTAATGGTTCTTAACTTGTCTTGCTTATTATAAAAAAATCAGATGACATTTCAGTTTAAACAGGTATCAAATCGTAAACAAATATTCCAGTTATGAAATTCTGTTCATTTACTTATAGTGTCTGAAGTTTTAAATCAATTGATAACTTTGGTTTTTTTTACAGGCATAAAAAACGCCACCTGAGCAAGACAAAGCGATTAAAGCTTTGGCGAAGCGCAAGAAGAGATAAGGGATGAATTGGTTTATATCAAATTTTTACAGGCATAAAAAAACGCCACCTAAGTGACGTCTCTTTATGCTTGCATTGTGGCTAACTTTTGCCAGTATTGTGCTTTAAGTGAGTCACGTTCAACACGGAAACCTTGATAATACAATTCTGCTAAAAACAGAGCGGCTTTACCGTGCCCAGCGCGAGCAACTTCTTCTAACTGTGCAACTGCATCCTGAAAATTCATTTGAGAGTGAATTGTGTTTACTGCAGTTGCGTATACATGTTCTAAATCATGATGAGAGATACGTTGAATCATATAAAACTCCTTATTGTAATTATGATTACTTTTTCTAAAGGCTAGTGCCTTTAAATTAATTTAACTTAGTATTGTTAAACTAATATTACAAATTAATGGATTTGTCAACTATTGGTGCAAACCACTTTATTCACTATTAGGATACATGATTAAACATTATTCACAAATAATTTTGAGTAAAATCAATATGAGAATAAAAGACAAGGAGAATAAAATATGACAAATACTATCGATGGCTTTGTTTTTGATACTCCACCTAGAGAGGAACAAATCATAGAACTAGCCCATTATCATCGTAAACTATTAGATGAAGCGATCTTTCATCAAGAGATCCATTTAGGGGATTATTGTCTTGCTCAGCGCAAAAGAGTATTTGATTTCGCTCGGCATTTGGAACCAGCACAAAAAAACTGGTTTTATCAAGTGTATGATGGCGAACTGAGAAAAATTGCTGATGAAGACGAGTTGCATCCAGCAGATGCAGAAGAAGGATTAAGTATCTTTGCTATGTTTTTAGTCTTGGTGATTATTGCGGCAATTTTATACTTTTCTGTCATTCGTTCACTAATAAGCTAAGTATTATTATCCAGTAAGGTACGATTCTTGGCCTTACTGGATGTTTGATCTTGTGCTTATGAGTATTGAACCCTACACTACACTAATTCGAGGTAGGTCATGCTCATATTCAAACAAAATTTCCTTAAATTAAAGTCTGAGTTAAAAATTGATCAATGTTTTAACCTATTTGTGGTTATTGTCATTGGCTGTATTTTTGTGCTGTCATATTTAGCATTACTTCGGCCTATTAGTCCGAATCAATATCAACGAATTGTACAACTCTCTCATCAGGCAACTTATCCAAGAACTCAAGATATGGCTGAGTTACTCATGACTCAATCTGAAATTCATAGAGCAGAGTATTTAAAGTTAATGCATGCATACCAATTTGAAGGTGCTCATATTAAGCAATACCCAGCACTAGCCCAAGAAGATATGCAATAAATTGGTTATCGAGATAAATCTTGGTTTCCAAAGCTTTTTGAGCACTATTGTGGCAGGCAAAAGTTTGAATTTATGCTAAACTTTATCTTTTTTAACACGCTGCTTTTCAAGGAATCCGCATGGAGCAACAATCGAATATGCAAAATAAATTCTTGATAGATGCTGAGATCGGTGATGACGATGTCACATTACCTAATTTACCTGCTATCGATGTTCCCATCGTTGAATCTCCTGTTAAATCACAAGAAAATATTGAAGTAGCCAAAGTTGAATTAGCTCCTTCAGAAACAGCGGTCGAACAACCAAAAACTGGTTTCTTTGGCCGAATGAAAGAGGGTTTAACCAAAACTCGTCGTAATTTCGCTGATGGTATGGTCAATATCTTGATTGGCGGAAAGGAAATTGACGATGAGTTACTTGAGGAAGTTGAAGAGCAATTACTGGTTGCAGATATTGGTGTCGAAGCAACTAAAACGATCATTACCAACTTAACAGAGCGTACAGCTCGTGGCGATTTGATCTATTCTCATTCTTTATATAAAGCCTTACAAGAAGAGCTGGTTGCTTTGTTGGCTCCACGTGTGAAACCTTTGCATATTGATCCTAATAAATCACCGTATGTAATTTTGATGGTTGGGGTAAATGGTGTTGGTAAAACTACTACTATTGGTAAGTTAGCTAAACGTTTGCAAGGGGAAGGTAAAAAAGTGATGTTGGCTGCTGGGGATACGTTCCGTGCCGCAGCGACTGAACAATTACAGATCTGGGGTGAACGTAATGATATCTCAGTAGTGGCGCAAGGCCATGGGGCTGATAGTGCTTCTGTTATTTTTGATGCTTTTGAAAGTGCTCGTGCTAAAGGAATTGACGTATTAATTGCAGATACGGCAGGTCGTTTACATAATAAGAGCAATTTAATGGAAGAGCTCAAAAAAGTTAAACGTGTTATGCAAAAAATTGATGCCACTGCACCTCATGAAATTATGTTGGTGGTAGATGCGGGTACAGGGCAAAATGCGATTAACCAAGTACAAGAGTTTGATCAAGCTGTAGGTTTAACGGGTATTACCATTACTAAGTTAGATGGAACTGCGAAAGGTGGTGTGCTCTTTAATATTGCCAGTCGTACCCATGTGCCAATTCGTTTTATTGGTGTAGGTGAAAAAATTGATGATTTAAGACCATTCTCGGCTAAATCTTTTGTTGCAGCACTATTTGAAACTGATAAGTAAATTGTTTATTAATCTTAAAAAGCTTCACTAAATCGTGAAGCTTTTTTATATCTATATCTTTTTTTATTGTTGCGAAAATAAAACGAACTGTCATATTTTTAATGCTGATTATAAAAAATGACTTTAATACACTGTATTCATTCCCAAACAACGACTCTTGGTCAATCAATAGGTAGGAAATAACAAAATGTCTACTTTCTTAGATAAAATTAAAAACCGTCGTACTATTTATGCAATTGGTAAAAATGTTGCATTAGACCGCACAAAAATTGAAGAAACAATTCGTGAAGCGGTTAAACATAGTCCTTCATCATTCAACTCACAATCTTCACGTGTTGTGACTCTATATGGTGAGTCACATGCTAAATTTTGGAATTTAGTTCGTGAAGCATTACGTAAAATTGTTCCTACAGACTCTTTTGCGGGCACAAATGCAAAAATTGATAGCTTTGTTGCTGGTGTTGGTACGGTTTTATTTTATGAAGACCAAGCTGTTATTAAAAGCTTACAAGAGCAATTTGAATTATATGCAGACAACTTCCCAGTTTGGTCTGAGCATTCAACTGCAATTGCACAGTTTGCAACTTGGACAGCACTTTCAGAGCTAGGTCTAGGGGCATCTTTACAGCACTATAACCCAATTGTTGATGCAGACGCAGCTGAAGCATTTGATATTCCTGCAACTTGGAAATTACGTGCTCAATTAGTATTTGGTTCAGTTGAAGCACCAGCAGGCGAAAAAGCATTTATTAATGATGTTGATCGTTTCAAAACTTTTAATTAATTAAAAGTTAAAAAAAGCACCTATTTAGGTGCTTTTTTTATTTTTTAGAATGAGTAGATAGGTTAACCAAATTAAAAGCTAATAAAATGCAGATAGATATTTCAAAATAAAAAAACAAGAAATTAGCCTATCACTGTACTGTCATAAAATAGTCACAATCATATTGCATATTGCTCATGATTTAATAGCTTATCAAACACAGAGAAAGAGACAGATGACTTTAAGATTAGGTGTTGCTGCAATTGGTTTATTACTCAGCGGTTCGGTATTTTCAGCAGTTACAATTACAGCACCAGAGGAAATTGTAATCCTTGCGGTGAATGGTCAGGAAGTCAACTCTGGATTATTTCGTTCATCTAAAAATAATTATAAAGTTGATGCAGGGGAAACGAGCTTAAGTGTGCGCTATCAAGAATACTTTGAGCATTTAAATGGTGAACATGACATTATTAAATCTGGAGTAGTTACGATTCAAACTCCAGCACTTCAGGATGGGCAAACTTATAAGCTTGCAATGGTAGATGCACCAAAACAATTTGAACAAGCTAAGAAATATGCGGAGCAGCCAACAGTGGCTTTGTATAGTGCAAATAATGAATTAATCGTAAAACAAACTGGTGCAAACAATGAGGCAAAACCTTGGTTTGCAACGGGTTTATTAGGTAAGGTTACTGACTTTACGACTAAATCATCAAAATCACAGCCTGAGGCAGTGTATGCATCTGCTAAACCTATTGCTACACAGGTTGCTGTTCCAGTTCCCACGTCTATGCCAGTAGCGGGTGTAGCACAAACGAATGATCAACGTTTAGTTGAAACTTGGCAGAAAGCTTCTAAAGCTGAGCGTCAAAAATTTATGGCGTGGTTAGCTGAACAATCGAATTAATTTAATATTAGTACCCATTACATTAGTTGAAATGAAAAAGGACCTCAGATGAGGTCCTTTTGGATTTAGGTTAGAAACCAGATGTAATAACCTAGAAACATGAGAGGCCAAGCCACCCATGGGCTAAATAGCCATTTCCATAACCAGAAGTTGGGTACGAAACCCACTCCATAAATAAAGCCACCAGAAATACCAATCATCACCAGCATAAGCTGGCTATGATTGTAGTGTCCATTAGCATCTAGCATGAGTGAAGGATAAACCAACAAAATTGCAGCAAGAGGCAATGCCAACAGAAAAGAAAGGGCCATTGCAAATGCTTGAGCTTTTCGATGATTTGATGCTGTCATTGCGTTTGCCATCATTTATTCCTCATCTAAATTTTGATGGTGTTCGATATACAGCGCGCTGAGTACACCCGCAAAACATGCCATCAAAATGCCTAGGATCCATGCGAAATACCACATAGTTTTCTCCTTAATACAAGCTATGCGAGTTTGACTCGATATGTTTGTTAGTGATGACTCCCCACATTTTGTAATAAGACCAACTGGTATAGATCAAAATGAGAGGAACAAAAATGCAGGCAGCGACAGTCATAACGCCTAAAGTCAGATGACTTGAGACAGCATCCCACATCGTCAAACTGGAGTTAGGGTTGATACTAGAGGGAAGCAGAAATGGAAATAGAGCAAAGCCAGCAGTTAAAATTGCTCCTACAATCATTAAACTTGTGCCAGTAAAACTTAAACCTGCTTTTGCTTTTGAAGATGCAAAAATTGCAATAATTGCACCTAATATGGCAATAACTGGAGCAACTTTAGTCATTGGATAGGTGCTGTAATTGTTCATCCAACCCGGGTTACCATTGGTAATTACTTCTTTAGCTAAGGGGTTAAGCGCAGCATTTGGATCTATGGCAACAGCATAGCTATAACCGGGCACTTGTCCAAAATAGAGCCATGCTCCAATCACAAGGAAGCAAATTAAAAATACAATCGCCATAATTTGAGTGGCTTTGGCAGAGCGTTGTTTTAAAGCTTCATCTGTACGCAACATGAGCCATGCACCACCATGTGCACAAAGCATAGATAGACTCACAACTCCGCAAACTAAGGCAAATGGGTTGAGAAGCGCAAAAAAGCTACCTGAATATTCAGAGCGTAATGTGCTATCTAAACTAAAAGGAATGCCTAAGAACAAATTACCAAATGCCACACCAAATACAAGCGCTGGAACGGCACCGCCAATGCAAAGCCCCCAATCCCAAGAATTACGCCACTTGGTATTGTCTAGTTTAGAACGATAATCGAAGCCGACTGGTCTTAGGAAGAGTGCGAATAAAACCAACAACAGTGCCCAGTACATACCAGAGAAGGCAACGGAATAGACCATTGGCCACGCAGCAAATAGTGCACCACCTGCGGTGATAAACCAGACCTGATTACCATCCCAATGCGGGGCAATGGTATTGATTGCAGCACGGCGCTCGCTATCAGTTTTTCCAACGAAAGGCATAAGAGCCATAGAACCCATATCGAAGCCATCAGTTAGAGCAAAGCCGATCAGTAGTACGCCAACTAATACCCACCAAATGATTTTTAATAATTCATATTCAATCATGATAAGGCCTCCCCATTAACAGCTGCTTTCGATTCTTGCTTTTCAAAATGATATTTGCCAGTGTGCAGGGAACTTGGCCCTAAACGAGCAAATTTGATCATTAAATACATTTCAATAATTAAAAGAGCGGTATAGAACGCTGCTAAAGCAAGGATTGAACCCCATACATCTCCAGTACTTAAACTAGAAGTAGAGAGATGAGTTGGTAAAATCTCACCAATGGACCATGGTTGACGGCCACCTTCAGCTACATACCAACCAGTTTGTGCAGCAATCCAAGGAAGCGGCAGCGCAAACAATGCGTATTTAAGTAACCAAGGTTTGTTTTCAGCATTTCTTTTGGCTACCGCCCAAGTTGCTAAAATGAAAAGTAATAGCATTAAAAAGCCAGAGGCAACCATTGCGCGGAAAGAGAAAAATAGTGCTGTAACATTTGGAACTGTATCTTTTACAGCGGCTTTAATATTTTGCTCACTTGCATCAACTACATTGGGTGCATATTTCTTAAGAAGTAGGCCATAACCTAAATCTTTTTGATTTTTTTCAAAAGAAGCCAATAACTCTGGTGAGCGATCACCTGCACGCAACTTTTCAAGGTCGGCATAGGCAAGCATACCGTTGCGAATACGAACTTCATGTTGTTGCATGAGATCTTTAAGGCCAGTAACTTCTTTAGTTGTTGAACGAGTTGCAATTAAACCTAACGCATATGGAATTTTAACTGCGTAATCTGTCCGCATTTCTTCATGGTTTGGGACACCAAATAAAGTAAATGGAGCAGGAGCAGGGTGAGTATCCCATTCGGCTTCAATCGCAGCGAGTTTAGTTTTTTGAACATCTCCTAACTCGTAGCCAGATTCATCGCCTAACAAAATTACTGAAAGTGTAGATGCAAGACCGAAAATTGCAGCAATTGCAAATGAACGACGCGCGAATGGTAGATCGCGTTTCTTAAGTAAGTAATAACTTGAGATAGCCAGTACAAAAATTGCACCAGTTACATAACCCGCAGATACAGTGTGGACAAATTTCACTTGAGCTACTGGGTTAAAGATAAGCGCGCCGAAATCAACTAATTCCATACGCATCGTTTCAAAGTTAAATGCAGCACCTACCGGGTTTTGCATCCATCCATTAGCCACTAAAATCCAAAGCGCTGACATATTAGAACCTAGAGCGACTAACCATGTTACGCCTAGATGCTGAATCTTACTTAAACGATCCCATCCAAAAAAGAATAACCCAATAAATGTAGATTCAAGGAAGAATGCCATAAGGCCTTCAATTGCTAATGGAGCACCGAAAATATCACCTACATAGTGCGAGTAATAAGCCCAGTTTGTTCCAAACTGGAACTCCATTGTTAAGCCAGTAGTTACCCCTAAAGCAAAGTTAATACCAAATAATTTTCCCCAAAATTTAGTCATATCCTTGTAAATTTCTTTACCAGAAATGACATAGGTGGTTTCCATAATGGCAAGGATAAATGCCAAACCTAAAGTTAAAGGGACGAAAAGAAAGTGATACATTGCGGTCATCGCAAATTGAAACCGCGAAAGATCAACCACGCTTTCAGAAATCATCAACGTGTCTCCTTAATGTGGGAAATGTTATCGCCAGCAATATGCTCGGCGACCTGATTGTCAAAATTTTGGGGGATGGTGGGAGCATCAAACCAAATATGTTTAATCGTTAAAAGAAGCACTATTTTTATTATTAGAATAATAGTGATTTCTTTAATTAAACGGCTGTTAAGTTTTTTAAAATTAAGGCTCATAAATTAAACCTCATTTGATATTAATTTTATTATTAAACAAAATATAATAAAAATAAACATTAAATATATTTTAAATAAATATTTAAATAATTAAATTAAATAAAACAATGGTTTAATATTTGAAAATAAATACTTTACTAAAATAGTTTGAATTAATTATTAATTCCTACTAAAACACTTATAAATAAATTTTTTAAGTTGATTAAAATAGTTTGTTTTAAATTAATACCAACTAAGATGGTCTTATATAATATTTGTAAATTTTATTTCAAAATAAATTAGTCAGAATAGTAAATAATTAATTAAAAAGGAAAATAATAAAATGCAGGTGTAATAAACCCTGCAAAAAATAATAAGGAAATAGAAAGTTGATTAGGGATTAATCGGGTGCAAAAAGATCGTTTGATACAGAAATTTTCTTAGCCACATAATGACTTTTATGGACTCTAACAAGAATCACCTGAGAGTATAGTTCGAGTTCGCCATACTCTGGTTCGACTTGAACGTAATGGAGCTGTCCAAATTCATCACGGACACGGGCTTGGGCAGAAAATCCAGGTCTGGCATTGCCGCTGGAAATCGTCGCTAATCGCCCTAAAAGATTATAGTTGGTATGGGTGAGCTTTGGTTTAATCACTTGGTCCAGACAGTGAATCATGAACACGGTAAAAAAGATGGCGATGACAAGCGCTGGGACGATTAAATAAAATGGTGTAATAAAATAATGCTGTATAGCAAAGAAAGAAAGCTGTAAAAAATAACCAGCAAAACTAAAATTGATGAGTAGAAAAACGAAAATTAAAGCTTTAGAAAATTTAACGTTAAGTAGTGGTGAGTTAGAAAGCCAAACAGGCGCAATTTTTTTGAGTAATTGACTTGGACGAAGTCCAATATACATACCAATGGTTTCTACCACGCTGAGTAATATCAAAGCCACTACACTTAAGTGAAATGGCATAAGATAATAATTGAAAAAGAAATCAGCCATGGCAGAAACTCTAATGTTGATCGCTTCAGTCTACGATGTAGATACCGCCATCTGAATGTACTTTAATCTCAACTTTATTTAAAAAATCACCTAAACATGGACCTGAGATACATTCACCTGTTTCCACAGTAAATAAAGCACCATGGGTAGAACATTGGATGTATTCTTGGTCTTGATCAAGAAATTGATTTTCTAAATATTCAAGCTCTGTTTGCAAATGAGGGCATAAGTTTTGATAAGCATAGAATGCGCCGTCACGTTGCGTAATGAAAATAGTCGTTCCTTGTAGAGTGTCAAAAGCTCTAGCTTCACGCTCAGGAACTTCTTCCGTCATACAGATCCTTTCCATTTCAAGCACATTCCTTCTGAAAATTTTCAAGAAGTTTAGCATAATCATTAATCCCTAAACGTGGACCAAATTGAGAAACAACTTCACTCGAAATTAACACGGCTAACTGTGCAGCAGCATTCAAATCTTGATGATGATTTAGGGCATAAAGGAATGCGCCTGCAAATGCATCGCCAGCACCATTGGTATCAACTGCTTCTACATGGCGACCTGCAACATGGAAATGTTGCGTAGGGCTAGAAACTAAAGCACCTTTAGCACTTTGTGTAATCACTACTGTATGATTTTTAAAACGTAATTGAGCAAGAGCGTCTTCTACAGAGGTAGTATTTGTATACATTAAGGCTTCTTGTTCATTACAAAATAGTAAATCTACGCCATCATCCATGAGTTCTTCTAAGCCCTCGCGAGCGTATTGAACCATTGCAGGATCTGAAAGAGATAAAGCAATTTTAACACTGTTTGCTTTTGCAATTTCTCTCGCTTGTTTTACAGCTTTACGCGCTGTTTCACTTGTAGAGAGATAACCTTCAATATAAAGCCATTTTGCTGTTTTTAATGGTTCAAAGTCGATTTGATCTTGAGAGAGTTCAGCAGTGATACCTAAATAGGTATGCATTGTACGTTCAGAGTCAGGACTAATGAGTACCATGCAAGTACCTGTCACGCCTTCACTGATCGATTTTGGAGTGGTCTGGATTCCAGCTTCATTTAGACCTTGTAGATAAATTGAACCTAAATCATCATTACCCACACGGCAACCATAAAAAGCACTTCCGCCTAATGCACTAAAGGCCACAGTTGTGTTTGCCGCTGAACCACCACTCGCTTGACCTTTGTAGTCTTGATGCTGTTTCAACTCTGCATAAAGAGCAGATTGAGTGTCACCATCGGACAACTGCATTGTGCCTTTTTGCAAGCCTTGCTGATTAAGAAAATCATCAGACACTTTAAATTCTTGGTCGATTAATGCATTACCAATTGCAAAAAGATCTACAGTTGCCATATGTGTTGTCACAAATAAAAAAATCAGGTTGCTAAGTTTACACCATTGCTTGGATTTGCTGTAGTTTGTTGAATAAAATTCAGTTAAATCAAAAATTAGTAGAAAAATATTGTTGTTAGAAGATTCTTTATATTAGAGAAATAAAATTAATAAGCTTTTTTATTCAATATCTATCTCATCCATAGAATTAAAAGCTTTTGTTCTGTTAGGATAAAACATCGATAGCTATGTGCTTGATATCAAAGCCGTGCTAACGAAAACTAATACTCAACAAAAACATAGTATTTTACTTGGCTTTTGTTCGCCAATCTCAAGCTGACTCAGGCTATAATGAGATTTATTGACTTATCCGATATGTTAGGAGATCACATGACTGTAGATGTCACTGAAACCATTTCTCAAACTGTTCACCCTGCGTTTCAGTTGCTACGTCAGCACCATGTTGAAGCATTAGATATTTTAGTGTCTGAATATAAGCATAAAGTCACAGGTGCGGTGCATTATCACTTGGCAACTGATTATGATGAAAATGTATTTCTTGTTGCTTTTAGAACACAACCTATGGACTCTAAAGGTACGGCACACATTTTAGAACATACCGCTTTGTGTGGATCTGAAAAGTTTCCAGTACGTGATCCATTCTTTTTAATGATCCGTCGTTCTCTAAATACGTTCATGAACGCATTTACAGCGGCAGATTGGACTGCATATCCATTTGCTACTCAAAACAAAAAAGATTTCCAAAACTTACTTTCTGTTTATCTTGATGCGGCATTTGCTGCAAATTTGAATCCACTTGATTTTGCTCAAGAAGGTATTCGTATTGAACTTGAAAATGGACAACCTGTTTATAAAGGTGTTGTTTTTAATGAAATGAAAGGTGCGATGAGTGCGCCGTCTGACCAACTTTATCATCAGTTGGCTCATCATTTATTCCCTGAAACAACCTATCATTACAACTCAGGTGGCGATCCTAAAGATATTCCTGACCTAACTTATGAACAGTTAGTCGAGTTTTATAAAGTACATTACCACCCAAGTAATGCTGTATTTATGACCTTTGGTAATCAAACAGCATATGAGCTGCAAGAGCAATTTGAGAAACTAGCTCTACATAAGTTTTCTGCGGGTACAACTTTATATTCTAAGCCTGAAAAACGTTTAGCAGCGCCAATTGAAGTAACAGAGAACTATGGTGTTGATAGCGATGATTTAAAAGATAAGACTTATCATGTTTTATCTTGGTTATTACCAGAAGCAAATGACATTAAATTGCGTTTAGGAATGCGTTTGGTAGAAGGGATTTTATTAGAAAATTCAGCTTCACCTCTACGTCATTACTTAGAAACTTGTGGTTACGCTCAATCAACAGGTCCATTAATGGGCGTGGACGACAGTAATTTTGAAATGACTTTCTACTGTGGCGTTCAAGGCTCAAATCCTGAACATGCACAAAGCTTTAGAGAGGGTGTTTTAAATATTCTGCGTGATGTTGCTGCAAAACCAATTGACAGTAATTTAGTCGATGCAATTTTGCATCAGATTGAGTTGCATCAACGTGAAATTAATGGTGATGGTACACCATATGGTTTAAGTCTAATTTTAAATGGTTTAAGTGGTGCGATTCACCATAGTGATCCAATCCAAATTTGGGATGTCGACAGCGCAATTGCACAGGTTAAAGAAGAGTTGAAGGACCCAATGTGGTTATCAAATCTGATTCAAACGCACTTGCTTGACAATCCTCATCGTGTACAGATGACTTTAGTTCCAGACCCAATCAAGTCTGTAAAAGAGCAAGAAGCGGAAAAAGCACGCTTAGCAGCTATTGGTGAAAAACTAACAGACGCTGATAAGGCCGAAATTATTGCTAAAACCAAGGCTCTAGAGGAACGTCAGGATACGCCTGATAACCTTGAGTTATTACCGAAAGTAGGTTTGGAAGATGTACCTGCTGACTTGCATATTGTGCAGGGCCAGTTACGCGAAATTATTTGTAATCGTATGGATACACCGCTGAATTTGTACCATGCGGGTACGAACGGTATTTATTATCAACAAGTACTTATTCAGATTCCTGAAGATATTGTGAAGTCACCTTACTTCAATTTGCTTTCTATTTTAATGGGTGAAGTAGGTGCAGGTGAGTATGACTATCTTGAACTGCAAAACTTACAAACAGCTGTAAGTGGTGGTTTAGGAATGGGTGCTTCATTACGTAGTAAAGTTGACGATAAAGATAAAATTAGTGCTTGGTTAACGTTAACGACTAAATCTTTGACTCAGAAATTTGATGCAATTCATTTATTAAAATTAGCATTTGAACAGCTTCGATTTGATGAAAAAGAGAGAATTATTGAGTTATTACAACAACGTAAGACGCGATGGCAATCTCGTTTATCTGGAGCGGGCCATAGTTATGCAATGCAAATCGCATCACGTAATATGAGTGCCTTGGCTCAACGTGACTATCAAAATACTGGTTTAGGCGCTTTAAACTGGTTAGGCGAACTTGTCGCTAAGATTACTCAAGATGATGCTGCTTATGACGAATTAATTGCGGAATTAAAACGTATTCATAGTAAGTTGTTGCAAGCACCTAAACAGTTCTTACTTGTCTGTGAAGAACATCAATCTGAACGTTTGGTTGAAGAAATCCAGAATGTTTGGGATAAATTAAACGTTGATACAGCTACAGCTGAGTTAACTCAAGTAGAACAAGCTAATGATAATAATCATGAAGCATGGTTAATTCAGGCAAACGTTCAATTCTGTGCGTCTGCATATCAAGCCGTAGAAGTGTCGCATCCGGATGCAGCTCCATTAATGGTCTTGGCAGCTTATTTACGTAACGGATTCTTGCACAGTGCTATTCGTGAAAAAGGTGGTGCTTATGGTGGCGGCGCTAGTTATGATGGAAATGCGTGTTCATTCCGTTTCTTTAGCTACCGTGACCCACGTTTAGCAGAGACTTTTAAAGACTTTGAAGCAAGCGTGCAATGGTTATTAAATACAGAGCAACAACCTCATCAGCTTGAAGAAGCGATTCTTGGTTTAGTAGCAAGTATGGATAAACCAGGTTCTCCTGCAGGTGAAGCGATTACGGCATGTTATGCACTGTTACATGCAAGAACACCAGCTTTCCGCCGTACTTTGCGTGAAAGATTGTTGCATGTGACATTAGACGATTTACAACGCGTTGCTCGTCAATATTTAGTTGAGCAAACTCCTGTAAAAGCTGTAGTTGCACCATTTGCAAAACGCGATGAATTGCAACAATTAGGTTTTACCATTCAACAAGTGAATTAAAATAAAAATTGGAGATGAACATGGCGTTCAGACAATTTGAACGCACATCTTTACAGCTAAGCATAGTAACTGTGCTTAGCTGTTTATGTGCGTCTGTGACATATGCTGACACCTTAACACCCGTAAACCCTGCGACAGTGAATGCATGTGTTGCACTTACTTCGAACGCCGACCGTTTGGCTTGTTACGATTCTTTATTTAACACATCAGCTCTACCTGCTGTGCAAGCCGCAGCAGCACCAGAGCCTGTTAAAAAAATCGATCAGCCTGCTGTTCAACCAGAAACATTTAAAGAAAAAGTTACTGATACAGTAAGTAATATCAAACTTATAGGAAAAGCACCTAAGCTTGAACCTACTACTTCTTTACTTGATCAACGCTGGGAGCTGTCTGAAGAAAGTAAATTGGGTGTATGGAACATTCGTGCTTATCAACCCGTCTATTTACTACCTGTATTCTGGACCAGTGACAAAAATGAGTTACCACATAGTCCCAACCTAAATAATACGGTGACAAAAGATCAAAATCTGAAATCAACAGAAAGTAAATTTCAGATTTCTTTGAAAACCAAAGCTTGGGAAAATATTTTTGGCAATAATGGCGATTTGTGGCTAGGGTATACGCAATCTTCACGTTGGCAGACCTTCAATGCTGACGAGTCTCGTCCATTCCGTGAAACAAACTATGAACCAGAAGCAAGTTTAATGTTTAGAACAAACTATGAGTTGCTTGGTTTAGATGGGCGTTTGCTGGGGGTTACCTTAAACCATCAGTCAAATGGTCGCTCAGACCCATTATCTCGTAGCTGGAACCGTGTAATCTTTAACGTTGGATTAGAGCGCGGTAACTTTGCTTTAATGCTTCGTCCATGGATTCGTCTCGAAGAAAATAGTAAAGATGATAATAACCCTGATATTGAAGACTACATCGGTCGTGGTGATTTAACAGCTTTTTATAAGTGGAAGCAGAATGACTTCTCTTTAATGCTCCGTCATTCATTGAAAGGTGGTGATGACTCTCATGGCGCTGTTCAATTTGATTGGGCTTTCCCAATCAGTGGAAAGTTACGCGGCCATTTCCAATTATTTAATGGTTATGGTGAAAGCTTGATTGATTATAACCATCGAGCGACTTATGCCGGTTTGGGTGTGTCACTCTTAAATTGGTACTAAGATTCTATAAAAAGCCGCTTTTAAAGCGGCTTTTTTATTATCCAATTTGAATATTGGCTTGAGGGTGTTTGAGCCGGCTCTTTTTAGGAGTAGCGATTAAATAGGCGAGTGTTAAAGGTCCGAGACGTCCAGCAAACATGAGTAGGCTTAAAATAAATAAACTACCATTGTGTAAATCTGGTGTGATGCCACGAGAGAGACCTACAGTACATGCTGCTGAAACAACTTCGAAAAGTAAATTCATAAAATCTGCTTTAGGCTCTAAAAGTAAAAGAATAAAGAAGCCCATGAAGATGAGTATGCTCGTAATAGCAGTCACTGCTAATGCTTTGTAAGTCGTTTCGTGAGATACCGAATGATTGAATATTCTAATTTCATCTGTACGGCGTAAAAATGAAATTACACTCAGCACTAAGATGACAAAGGTTCCAACTTTGATTCCACCCGCTGTACTCAGTGAGCCACCACCAATAAACATCAATAACATCATTAGTAAGGAGCTACTGTTGGTCATTGCGCCCGTATCAATGGTATTAAAGCCGGAAGATCGAGGAACTGTTGCCTGAAACCATGCATTTAAAGCTTGATCACCTGCATTTAACATGCCTAAAGTATGAGGATTTTGAGCTTCTAAGGCCCATATTAAAATAAAGGCAATAAGGTTGATAATTGCAATTGTTGTCAGAATAAGCTTGCTATTGGGTGTTAGTTTTTTCCATTTTTTGTTTTGTTTAATATCCATGAGTACTAAAAAACCAAGGCCACCTAAAGTGTAAAGTATGCTAATGGTTATACAAATAATATAGTTGCTTTGAAAGTTCATTAAACTGTTGGAAAATAATGAAAAACCCGCATTATTAAATGAAGAAATGCTGTAAAAAGCCGCATAGTACAAACCACGTGCAAACCCATATATTGGTGTAAAAGCAGTGGTGAGAATAATTGTACCAACCAGCTCAAAAATAAGGGTATAGGTGACAACGCCCTTAGCAACAAAGGTAACCTTCGATAAGCTCGTTTGTCCGAGACTATCTTGAGCCATCATTTGCTGTTTAAGACCAACTTTGGGAGACAAACTTAATGCGGCCAATATCGCAAAAGTCATAAAACCCAAACCGCCAGACTGAATCAGCAATAAAATAATAGTTTGCCCAAAGAGGGTAAAAGACTCATGAATATTCAAAACAGATAGGCCAGTAATTGTAACTGCTGAGGTGGCTGTAAAGAGTGCATCCATCCAGCTGACATTGCCTGTATTCGCAAATGGCAATTTAAGCAATAAAGTGCCAAAGGCAATAAAGCCTAAAAACCCTAGCGCTAAAAGTGAAGGAGGGCTTAAATTTAACGTTTTATGAGGCTTGGGATATATAGACATATTCTAGATTTCGTTTTCTTATAAGAAGCAATTAGAAAGTTTCTTTAACTGTGGTAAATGACCTTCTAAAATAAGAATATCATGTGTTTGCAAAGTGAAATTTTCTTCAGTTTCAAACAAAATCTGCTGTTGTCTTTTAACGAGTAAGGTTTTAACCTGTGGCGCTTGCTGCATAATGCCATATAGGTTAATACCATGCAGTTTTTCAGGGATTTCAATTTTTATAATGTAGTGATCATCGTCTAAAGACATATAGCGACTTACCATCGGATAGTTGAGGGCTTGAGCTACTCTTACTCCCATATCTTCTTCAGGATGAATAATTTTATTGATATTGAGATGCGACAAAATGGTGTGATGAGCTTTGGTTTTTGCTTTTACCCAAATTTTATCAATTCCCAAATTTTTTAAGTTCAGCACACACAAAATACTGGCTTCAATATCTTCACCAATTGCGACCACAACTGCGTCACAATTTTGAATATTTAGTTCGTCAAGCACATGTTCATCGGTAGCATCAGCAATGACGGCATGCGTTAAAACGTCGGCAAGATTTTCGACATTCTTTTTTACCGTATCGATGCCAATAACATCATGATTTAATTTTGTGAGTTCTTGAGCTACCGTTGCTCCAAAACTACCTAAGCCAATGACTGCGAACTGTGCCATGTTGGTCCTTTTTTCCGATTTAGATCATTATTTTTAAGGATATTTTCTTTAAGATAAAGAGATGCAATGTAAAGATGGTAGAAATATAAAAAGATTGTATAAAAAAGCCGACAACTTTGTCGGCTTCTTCATCAAAATTAAAGATTATTTCAAGAAGCGTTTATAGCCGACGTTATCAGTAATTTCTGCATACGGATAATTAATCTGCTCAAGCGTTTCAATCAATCCATCAGGGTTTTGTTTCGCATCGGTTGCTTGTAAACCAACTAAAACACGTCCTTCTGCTGCGCCATGGTTACGATAATGGAAGAGGGTAATGTTGTGAGTTGGACCTAAACGAGTTAAGAATGTTAAGAGGGCACCTGGACGTTCAGGGAACTCAACGCGGAACAATCTTTCATCATCTAGATTTGCGTGACCACCAATTAAATAACGAATATGTAGTTTGGCAACTTCATCGTCAGAAAGGTCATCTACAATGTAATCTTGCTGTTTTAATTGTTCCAAAATTTCATGGCGCTCTGTATCTCCACCTTTCAAACTAATACCGACGAATACTTGTGCTTCCTCTGTATTGTTTGCTCGGTAGTTAAACTCAGTGATATTGCGACCTTGTAATGCACGGCAGAATCCTAAGAATGCACCTTTTTCTTCAGATAGGGTAACCGCATAAATCGCTTCACGTTGCTCACCTAACTCGGTACGCTCAGCAATATAACGTAGGCGGTCAAAATTCATATTGGCGCCGCAAACAATCGACACCATATTTTTATTGCTGATTTTGTGTTCGTGAATATATTTTTTAATACCCGCTAAAGCCATCGCACCAGAAGGTTCGACAATACTGCGGTTTTCATCAAAAGTATCTTTAATTGCTGCACAGATTTCATCTGTATTCACCGTGACAATATCAGGATCAACAATCGGACCTGAATTATCAGATTTGCGCAAACGAATAATATCAAAAGGTAAAGCACCAATTTGGGCAACAGCCGTACCGTCTGCAAATAATCCTACATGTGGCAAAATTACACGTTCATTTGCTTCTAAGGCTGCTTTTAAACAAGCAGACTCTTCATATTCAACGCCAATAACTTTTACGTGCGGTGCAACTTCTCCAAGGTAAGCTGCTACGCCTGAAATAAGGCCACCGCCACCTACAGCAACAAACACATATTCTACATCACGCCATTGACGTAAAATTTCATTTGCAATTGTGCCTTGACCTGCAATGACAAGTTCATCGTCATAAGGTGGAATAAATACAAGACCTTCAACTTCAGCACGTTGTTGAGCATATTTATTTGCGATATCAAAGCTATCACCATGTAACACAACTTGGCCGCCTAAGCGTTTAACTGCCTGAACTTTAATGTCAGGTGTTGTGCTTGGCATAACAATAATGGCAGGAATGCCTAGTCTTTGACCTGACAATGCTACACCTTGAGCATGGTTGCCCGCAGAAGCACAAATCACCCCACGTTCAAGTTGTTCTTTAGGTAATTGACTAATACGGTTGTAGGCACCGCGTAATTTAAAAGAAAAAACTGGTTGTAAATCTTCACGCTTAAAACGAATTGTATTGTTTAATTTTTGACTAATTCGTGGAGCTGCTTCGAGAGGTGTTTCAATTGCAACATCATAAACCGTTGCTTGTAAAATTTGTCGTACCACACGAGACAGCATGTTCATCTTCCCTATAACAGTTTAAAATAGGAAATTATTGTAGCAAACCCTTGTGCATTTGCGCCGTTTATTGGCGCATAAATGTCAAAAAATAGTTGAGTGATGTCATGAGTCTATATGCAACCCAAGATGAAAAGAAACAAGCTGCTGCGAAAGCTGCTTTAAAACACTTACCCAAAGGTGGCATTTTGGGGGTTGGGACTGGAAGTACCGTAAATTTTCTAATTGATTTATTACCTGAATTACAATTAGAAGCAGCTGTGGCAAGTTCTCAAGCAACTGCTGATCGTCTTAAAAAACTCGGTATTGAAGTTGTAGACATGAATCATGTGGGTAGCCTAGATGCCTATGTTGATGGTGCAGATGAGATCGACCGTCATATGCATATGATTAAAGGTGGTGGTGCTGCATTAACACGTGAAAAAATCGTGGCATCAATTGCTAAGAAATTTGTCTGTATCGTTGATGATTCAAAATGGGTTGATCAACTTGGACGTGATTTTCCTCTTCCAGTAGAAGTTATTCCAATGGCGCGTTCGGCTGTAGCTCGTAAATTAGTAAGTTTAGGTGGTGACCCCGTTTATCGTGAAGGTGTAGTTACAGATAACGGTAATGTGATTTTGGATGTTTTCAATCTTAATATCTTAAATGCTATTGAGCTCGAAAAAACAATTAACAATATTCCTGGTGTGGTAACTAACGGGATCTTTGCCTTAAATCCAGCAACGATTGCAATTGTTGCAACAAATAATGGTATTGAAGAGCGTACCGCACAGTAATGTCTGCAAAAATGCCAGAGATTAAAATCGTTCGACACGTAAGAGCAAGAAAATTGCGCTTACGTGTTGAGCCTGCTTCAATCCGTCTTACGGTTCCTTTATTTTGTAGTAAGAAGCAAATTCAGCATTTTTTAGCACAATCTGAACAATGGTTGACCGAGACGTGGAATAAACAACAAAACGTCCAATCGGCATCGATTGATATTCCTTCCGAAATTTATTTCTTTAATAAAGAACATCCATTTCAAGTCATTGTTCAAAAACAGCACCGTATTTTTCAATTTGATTGGGAAAATAGCTGTTTATTTATTAAAGACACGCAGCCATATTTGGCATTACAAAGTGCAGTTATTGCCTATGCGAAGCAAGAATTACCCGAGCTTTTAAAAGAGTTAAGTGAGAAGACTCATTTGGCTTATAGGGAGTGCACAATTCGCCGCCCGAAAACTCGGTGGGGAAGTTGTAGTAGTCAGCATAATATTATGCTACACGCGGGGCTGGTGCTCATGTCACATGAAATTGCTCGCTATGTGGCTATTCATGAGTTGGCGCATACCAAACATTTTGACCATAGTCCTGCATTTTGGGCAGAAGTTGAAAAATATGATCCATATTTTCAAAAACACCGCAGACAACTTAAATCAAATCCATTGCCTGCATGGTGGTATGTTTCAGCTTAACTAAAACTACATTCTAGTTGAGGTGTTTGTAAGTTATCGGGTGCTTTTCGGCTATCTAATCCTGCTTTGGCGCTGATAATTTTATTTGCTTTAATAGATAACTGTATAAAGTTGTATTGTTGCGTCGAGTTATTTGGTTCAGCTGAACTTGAATTGAGTAAATAACTTGAGCTCGCAGCATCTGTTTGCAATAAATTATCGGTACTATCAGCACTTAGAGCCACACGATAAATTTGTGAGCCTTTACTCATATCGATTTGACCATTCGCACGAAAATTAAGCTGACATCCAGTCGAGGTGTCTTCATAGTGACCAATTAAATAGTCTGTAGCTGGTAGGTTTGGATCTGATAAGTTAATGCTAGTTAAGCCTTGTTTGCATGGATAGGTTGATCCATTACAAGTCGCTGTGGTGGTAAACCCTACAGCTCTACGGTAATCTCCAGCACCGTCAATGCGAATGAATGTTGTTGAATTTACAGTAGGAACAATACCTGTATATTGTTTCTTTTGCAGAAGTTCATAGCCCGTTTGATCTAAAGACTGTTGTGAATTAGCCTGAGCCAATTGCAAAGTAGATGCTTTTAGGTTGGTTCCAAAGTAATCGCGCGTTACCTTTTGATTGGCTGCAATATCTAACAGCGTATTTTTTACTGGATCAATATTATCTGGGGCAGGAGTGAAAATAGGGGTAAAGGATGTTTGATCCCCATGAAGTTTTTTCCCATCCAAAAAGCCATCTTTTAAATCAGTTGCTAAACTTTTAACGAGTTCTTGGTAGGTGCTTGCTCCACCATGAATTGCTGACCAATATTGTAAATAGCCAAAGCTAAGGTAGCTATCCACATAGGTGGTAGGTTGTTTGGTTGAATACTGCTGTAAATTTAAAATTGTTAATGGATTCGCTGGACTTAAACTAGGAATAGCGGGATCTTTAAATGCATTCATTAACGATTTGTAAACATCTTGAGAAGCTAAATCCACGTGTAATTGTTCAATACGGGTTGGATCAACTGTCTCTTGGGGGAGTTGGCCTGAGCGTATGACCGCTCGTTGGTAAACCGCTTCACTACTTGGGCTAATGAATTGGGTTCTGCTACTTGCCGTATTCGGCGTAATAAATGCATGATAAATACCTGACAGATTTTGGTACTGTGAAGTAAGTGGGTCAAACACTTGAGATGAGCTTTGAGTTGTAATTTCTACGCGATATAAACGATTCAATTTTGCAGTAGGAATTTTGACATTAAAACTATTTAAACTTGCAATTGAAGTATCCACTAAAACAGCGTTGTTGGTGTTGTCATATACCTTCAGTTGGATATTACGCATCTCTACAGGGGTTTTTAAAGTCACATCAGTTGTTGCTTCAGGTGTAGGGTCAACAGGCGTTGGAGTAGTTGGTGAGCTGCCTCCACTACTACCTCCACCTCCGCAACCAGTAAGGGCTACACTTAAAATTAATGTGCTCAAGCCAAGGTACGTGCGTAATTTTGTTTCTTTTGATTGTTGAAGCATCCTAGCTCTCCAAAAATTAATCTGGTATTTATTTGCTGATATTTATGTGGTTATGACAGTCCAGTAAGTGTTATCTGATTGTCACTAAAATTAAAAAATTAAAATTACCAAGCATGAAATGGTTTTGTAAGCTTGGACATCCTGTCATACTACTGCCCAAGTATAGATTCAAAAATTGAGGTAATGCACGTGATTTCTGTCGGAATTGTTGGTGGAACGGGTTATACAGGCGTTGAACTATTACGTATTTTATTACGACATCCTAAAGCGCAGGTTCGAGTTCTTACTTCACGTACAGAAGCGGGCAAACCAGTTGCAGATATGTTCCCTAATTTACGTGGACATACTGATCTTCAATTTTCAGATTTAAGCATTAATGCATTAAAAGAATGTGATGTTGTATTTTTTGCAACTCCACATGGCGTTGCGATGCAGCATGCCAAAGAGTTGATTGCAGCTGGAACTAAAGTTATTGATTTAGCAGCAGACTTTCGCTTACAAAATCTTGAACAGTTTGAAAAATGGTATGGTATGGAGCATGCTTGCCCAGATGTATTAAAAGAATCTGTATATGGTCTAACTGAGTTAAACCGTGAAAAAATTAAACAAGCTCAAGTTATTGGTAACCCGGGTTGCTATCCGACGACTGTTCAATTAGGTTTAGCGCCACTGTTAAAATCAGCACAAGCACTGATTGAAACTAAAAATATTATCATTGATGCGAAATCTGGTGTTTCTGGTGCTGGCCGTAAAGCAAGCTTAGGCATGATTTATAGTGAAAATGCAGATAACTTTAAAGCATATGGTGTTGCAGGCCATCGTCATCATCCGGAAATTGTAGAAGCACTAGAAAATATTGCGGGACAAAAAGGTGGGTTTGAAGGACTCTTGTTTGTTCCGCATTTAGTACCGATGATTCGCGGTATGTTGAGTACAATTTATGTAGACTTAACGGAAGCGGGTAAGCAGACAGACTTACAAGCTTTATATGAAAACTTCTATGCTAATGAAAAATTCGTAGATGTCATGCCTGCGAATAGTTCACCTGAAACACGTAGTGTACGCGGTGCAAATGAGCTTCGTATTGCTTTGTATAAACCACAACCAAATAAACTGATTATTTTGGCTGCTCAAGATAACCTTGTAAAAGGCGCATCTGGTCAGGCTGTACAAAATATGAACCTTATGTTTGGCTTTAGTGAAGAGGAAGGCTTACAAGGGATTGGTTTATTACCATAAAAAACTCTTTTTTGCTTCACACACATTTAAATTTCGATTTAAATGTGTGTCTTGACTCTGATCTTGAACACTGAGATGACGATGCAAAACTCTGGACAGACGACTTCGGCAGAAAGTTCGTTGCAAAAGAAAAATTTTTTAAACACCAATAAGCCTTTATTTATTGGTGCTGCCATTTTAATGAGTGGTTGTTTTGCGCTCGGCTATACAATTGGGCACCGTCAAGGTTTAACTGTTGTTGGTTACGATGCAGATGCAGAGCAATTGGTTGAAGTAGTGCAAAAGCAAAAAACAGCTTTAGATGCAGTTAACAAAAGCTTAAACGCGGCAGTGCAAGAGCGTGATGTGGCTGTGACCAATGCAAATGATCTGTTTGAAGCGCTTAATCAAGCGAACGCCGATAAAACTCAGCAAGAAGGTATGAGTAATATCTACCGTGAGATTTTGAGACAGCGTGGTGGTTTAAGCTTAACGATTCAAAATCTGGCCATTAAGCCTTTACCTGAAAATGCTTATGAATATCAGCTAGATTTAGTGCAAGTAAGTCCAAGTAAGCGCCGTGCTCTAGGATCGGTTGAAATAAGATTGATCAAAGATACTGAAGTTTTAGTGGTACCACTTGAAGCGAAGAACTTTAACTTTACTGACTTTGAACGTTTAACAGGTCGTTGGACGATGCCTAAAGGTTTTACGCCTCAATTTATTGAAGTGCGTTTAACAGGCGGCTCTGAAACACCAGTTATTAAACGTTTTAGTTGGCAGCGTGGTAAACCTGTCGAAACATCTTCTGCTTTTGTAGCAGAAATTCCTCAAGCTGAAGCAAATTCACAATAGTAACATCCTATGCGAACAAATAAGCGTCAAACAAACTTAAAAGATATCAAGGCTTCTTTTCAGCAGTCTGGCTATGTCGATTGGCACTTCCATCCACGCTTAAGTGATTCGCAAAACGAAGATCATGACGGAGAGGTTGTTGTACAAACAGCCCCTCCAGAACTCAAGCGTCCCCCATTATATGCAGTTGTATTAATGAATGACGATTACACCCCAATGGACTTTGTAATTGAAATTTTACAACAATACTTTGCAATGAATCTTGACCAAGCAACTCAAGTAATGCTAACAGTACACTATGAAGGTAAAGGTATTGCCGGAGTATATCCAAGAGACATCGCGGAAACTAAGGCAAACCTTGTTAATAATTACGCTCGATCGCAAGGTCATCCATTACTTTGCCAGATTGAGCCTAAAGCATAAGGGGGTTACATGCTCA
Organism: Acinetobacter sp. WU_MDCI_Abxe161; assembly: GCF_025514355.1. Lineage (NCBI taxonomy): Bacteria > Pseudomonadati > Pseudomonadota > Gammaproteobacteria > Moraxellales > Moraxellaceae > Acinetobacter > Acinetobacter sp. WU_MDCI_Abxe161. The sequence goes on along the minus strand of NZ_JAHPTU010000003.1, from coordinate 23,970 downwards.
GTCGTCAATTAGAAGTATCATTACGTTTGGCTGTTAGCATGGCTCGTCAAAAGAGACATGAGTTTCTTACAGTCGAACACTTATTATTAGCATTACTCGACAACGATTCAGCCGTGAATGCACTCAAAGCATGTGGGGCTGATATAGTTTCTTTGCGTAAAGAATTAGAAGAATATGTAGAACAACATACTCCTAAGCTTGGCGAAAATAGCGAGCAAGCTCCACATCCAACAGAAAGTTTCGACCGCATTTTGCAACGTGCTATTTTCCACGTGCAATCAAGTGGCGGCGATCGTACTGTTGAAGGTGCGGATGTTTTGGTCGCAATGTACTCAGAGCGTGATTCTTTTGCTGTGTATTTACTTAAACGTCATCAGATCAATCGCTTGACATTAACTCAATACTTGTCTCATGGGACACGTAAAGACGAAGTGCAGGTTGAAGAAGAAGTTGAAGATATTGAAGGTGAAACCAGCGCAGGCAATGCAGGGCCATTAGAGCTTTATACGCTGAACTTAAATGTTGAAGCGCAAAAAGGCAAAACTGACCCACTGATTGGTCGTGAAAAAGAAATTGAGCGTACAGCACAAATTTTGTGCCGCCGTCGCAAAAATAACCCATTACTTGTAGGTGATCCGGGTGTTGGTAAAACCTCGATTGCTGAAGGTCTGGCATGGTTAATTGTGAATGGTAAAGCACCAAAACCTTTAAGTCAGGCTGAAATCTATAGTCTGGACATTGGTGCATTGGTTGCTGGAACGAAATATCGTGGTGACTTTGAAAAACGTTTAAAACAACTGCTTAATGCATTGAAGAAAAATCCAAATGCGATTTTATTCATTGATGAGATTCATATGATCATTGGTGCAGGCTCAAGTATGGGCAGCACAATGGATGCTTCAAATCTCATTAAGCCAGCTTTAGCTAATGGTACTTTACGTTGTATTGGTTCAACGACTTTCCAAGAATATCGTCAGGTTTTTGAAAAAGACCATGCGTTATCACGTCGTTTCCAAAAAATTGACGTTAATGAGCCAAGTATTTCGGAAACGATTGATATTTTACGTGGATTGAAAACTAAGTTTGAAGATTTCCACCATGTACAATATGACGATAAGGCCTTGGTATCAGCTGTAGAACTTTCTGCTAAATTTATTAATGATCGTTTCTTGCCCGATAAAGCGATTGATGTCATTGATGAAGCAGGTGCTCAGCGTCGTCTGAAAGCTGAAAGTGATGATAGCTTGATTACGGTAGAGAATATCGAGGATATCGTTTCTAAGATCGCTCGTATTCCGCCAAAAACTGTATCTAAAGATGATAAGTCAGTGCTTGAAAATCTTGAGCGTGATTTGAAACGTGTGGTGTTTGGTCAAGATGAAGCAATCACTGCATTAGGTTCAGCGATCAAATTATCTCGCGCTGGATTGAAATCACCAGATAAACCAGTGGGTAGTTTTGTTTTTGCTGGCCCAACTGGGGTGGGTAAAACCGAGGTTACTAAACAGCTGGCGAAATTGTTAGGTGTGGAGCTTGTACGTTTCGATATGTCTGAATATATGGAACGTCATGCAGTTTCACGTTTAATTGGTGCACCTCCGGGGTATGTGGGTTATGACCAAGGTGGTTTGCTCACTGATGCGATTCATAAAAATCCGCATTGCGTCTTGTTGCTTGATGAAATTGAGAAAGCACATCCAGATGTGTTTAATCTCTTGCTACAAATCATGGACCATGGTGCGTTGACGGATAACAATGGACGCAAGTCAGACTTTAGAAATGTGATTATTGTTTTGACTACGAATATTGGTGCGGAAAGTATTTCACGTGCGAGCATTGGTTTTACAGAACAAGATCATAGTTCTGATAACCAAGAAGCGATGAAACGTGCTTTCTCACCAGAGTTCCGTAACCGTCTAGATGGCGTTATTCAATTCAAAGCATTACCAACTACTGTGATTGAGTCTGTAGTCGACAAATTCTTAACAGAATTGCAAGCACAATTGGATGAAAAACAAGTTGTTCTTGATGTCGATCAAAGTGCACGAGATTGGTTAGCAACAAACGGTTATGATCGTTTGATGGGTGCTCGTCCAATGCAACGTCTCATTCAAGAACATTTGAAAAAACCACTCGCTGAAATGATTCTGTTTGGTGAACTTGCAGATCATGGTGGTAATGTGGCTGTATCAGTGAAAAAAGAAGATGGCAAAGCTGTCGGCTTGAAACTTGAAGTGTTTGAAGATCATCATACGGCAGAACCAGCGTAACTTATGTTAATTGATAGTCTTGCTATAACCCGAATACTCAGTGTATTCGGGTTATTTATTATCACAGCAATTGCTGAAATTCTGGGTTGTTATTTTCCTTATCTGATTTTAAAAGAAGGTAAGTCAGCTTGGTTGTGGATACCTACAGCCTTAAGTCTAGCTATCTTCGTATGGCTGCTGACCCTACATCCAGCAGCTTCTGGGCGTATTTATGCTGCATATGGCGGTATCTATATTTTTACTGCGCTCATGTGGTTACGCTTTGTTGATCAGGTTGGATTAACCAGATGGGATCTATTAGGTGGTCTAATTGTGCTTTGTGGAGCGAGCCTAATTATTTTGCAGCCTCAAGGGTTGATTCGTTAATAGGTAATTGAATCAAACCTTAAGCGAGAAAATAAGAAGTTTTTTCAAAAAAAAGACTTGTCAAACTCATCAACAATGCGTATTTTAGATTCAAGGAACATTTTTTAATATTTGAGATAAAGATGTTAAATCTATCTGTGAACACTAACGCTTACTATTACTTTTGGCAATTTAGATAGTTGCCTGAGCGTATTCGGGCATGAGAAAGTTGCCCATCACAGTTAATACCTGATCGGCAACCCCGATCAGGTTTTTTTATGCTTTATCTTTTTTGAATCGAGGAACTTAAAATGAACAACATGACTTATTCGTACTTTAGCAACTTTTATTGGTTTTACTTTTGCTTACCTTTACCAACGAATAGATCCAAAACGCTCAAATAAATGATCGGACTGAGTAGATTGCAGTCCCAAGGAAAAACCAATGAATGCCCTAAATACTTTACTGACTCAAACCAATACAAAAGAAACACCAGTTAGTTTACCTATTCAGTTAAAAGCGAAATATCCGCTTGCACACACTTTCGCACGTCAAATTGCCGAACATCGCCAAAATATTCAAAATATTCTTAACGGCAAAGATCATCGTCTAATGGTAATTACAGGGCCTTGTTCAATTCATGATCCGGTTGCAGTACTTGAATACGCTGAAAAACTGCAAAAACTACAAGAAAAAATAAAAGATCAAATTTTTATTGTAATGCGCACATACATTGAAAAGCCACGCACAACTGTGGGCTGGAAGGGCTTCATGTATGATCCAAATTTAGATGGTTCATCAAATTTACAACTTGGTTTAGAAAAGTCTCGTGAACTGTACCTACAAATTATTGAAAAGGGCTTGCCAATTGCGAGTGAAATTTTAAGCCCAATGGCAACTGGCTATTTTGATGATTTATTGGCTTGGGGGGCAATTGGTGCTCGTACCAGCGAGTCTCAGATTCACCGTGAGATCTCAAGTCATATGCCATACAGTATTGGTTTTAAGAATGGTACTGATGGTTCTATTCAGATTGCATTAGATGCGATTCAGTCAGCACAAAATGAACATCAATTTTTAGGTATGAACCAACAAGGTTTGCCTTCGGTGATTCAGAGTGCTGGCAACCCATTACCGCACTTGATCTTGCGTGGAGCAAATCATGGGCCAAATTATGATTTAGCTTCAATTCAGGCGATACGCGAAAAGTACAAACAAAATCTACCTGCACTGGTGATAGATTGTAGTCATGGTAATAGTGGCAAAGATCCGTTGCGTCAGCCGGAAGTATTACAGCAAATCGTTGCTGAACGTTTGAAAACACAAGTTAGAGGGGTCATGATTGAAAGTCATTTGGTTGATGGTAATCAAAAGATTTCTTGTGATATGACTTATGGCCAGTCAGTAACCGATGGTTGCTTAGGGTGGGAAAAAACAGAGCAACTTTTGTTAAATGTATCAGAGCAATTAAAAGCGAAAGTATTAGCCCATTCCGCTTAATTATTTATTGATGTAAAAAAGGGATCTGTAAGTAGATCCCTTTATTTTTTTTAAGAAGCATGCTTGAGTTCGGATAAGAATGTAGTGATTTCATGTCCAAACTTTTTAGGCTCGGTTAATAGAGGTGTATGGCCTGAGCGTTCAAAATATATTGCTTTTGCATGTTCAATACTATGAGCAATCAGCGTTTGCCCAGTTTCTGAATAAAGTGTCGAATTGCGACCAATAAAAAAGGTGGTTGGACATGCTAATTGCTGAATCGCTTCGCGATAATCTTCATTGTGATAAAGATAATTTTCCACATACCAAAACAAGTAATCTAAACGTTGAATGGGTAATAAATATTTTTGTAGAAAAGGCTGTTTTAAAGCTGTTTTAAAAACTAAAGGACTAAATGGGTTACTACTTTGTAGCTCAATAAAATCTACCCAAAGACGGACCAGTTCTTGCCGATCTGGAAGCGATAGCTCATAAAGATATTTGGCATTTTTATGCTTTGCTAATAATTGATAGATATCATTTAATAATTGTTTGAACTGAGTGTGAAGTGGGCCGAATAAACCATATTCCCAAGTTGAATCTACTGATATCTTTGGTGTCTGGTCAATATGTAAATAGGCTTTTAACTGCTGAGCCAGTTGAGCGTGCTTCATGCCATGCATGGCAGTTGTCGCGCCCATTGAATAACCCATCAAGATAAAGTTATTAAGTTTTAATTGATCTATTAAATGAGCAACGTCTTGCCAATGGCTAGAAATTGCATCTTGCTGGGGAATTGCACAATTTTTTGAACCACCGAATCCGCGCCAGTCTGGAATAATAAATTCATATTCTTTGCGGTTTGCATAAATAAAAGGTAGCCACTGCCAACTTTGCATGCCAAGGCCAGATAAAACCAAAACAGGCTCACCACGACCAACACGGCGTACAAATAAATTTTCCCGATCGGGCATGGTGTAATACGGCATGGCTATTCTCCAGATGTGTTATCTTGGGCAAAGCGTTTTAATTGAGGAATGACTTGTTCCAACCATTTGATCCATTCACTTTCCATCGTAATCCCAAGTTCTAAGATCATTTTGTGGATGTATAACACACGGTCATTTAGATCATCACTGTCTTTAAAATCTTTATCATAAATACTTTGATAAAGTTTGAGCTTCTCTTGATGTAAACCAAGGTGCCTTAACAGTTCAGGTAATATCTGATTATTGCTCAATTGTGCTTCAGCACGCAATCTAACCATTAAATCATCACGAAGCTGGGCAGGTTCACTTTGTTGAGTCATCCATGAAGCCAGTTCGATACGTCCCAGTTGTTCAACCTGATAGGTTTTTTTTCGGCCATTGTCCATTTCATTTTCTAAAGTGGAAACCCAGCCTTTTTTAAGCATGTTATTGAGTTCACGATAAATTTGCTGGTGAGTGGCATTCCAGAAAAAGCCCATTGAGCGGTCAAAGCGGCGGGCGAGTTCAAACCCTGTACTTGGACGTTCAAGCAAGCTGGTCAATAAAACATGAGGAAGTGACATGGCAATCCAGTTTGTAAGCAAAAGTAAAGTGTGACTCATGAGATTATGCAACATGTTGCATAAAAGTCAAAATTTGATTATAAATTTATGCAACAAGTTGCATTAGCAAGCTTATTGCTAGCCATAGGAGAAAATATGTCAGCTTATCCACATTTATTAAAGCCACTTGATTTAGGCTTTACGACTTTAAAAAACCGTGTGCTTATGGGGTCTATGCATATTGGGTTAGAGGAAGCACCGCAAGGATATGAGCGCATGGCTGCGTTTTATGCTGAGCGTGCAAAAGGTGATGTGGGTTTAATTGTAACTGGCGGTGTTTCTCCAAATGATGATGGTGTTGTGTTTAGCCACGGGACCAAACTAGATACAGTTGAAGAAGCTGAAAAACATAAAGTGATTACCCAAGCTGTCCACGAGGCTGGGGGCAAAATTGCTATGCAGATTTTACATACAGGTCGTTATTCTTATCAGCCAAACAATGTTGCTCCTTCAGCAATTCAAGCACCGATTAATCCGATTAAACCTAAAGCTTTAAGTTCTGCCGAAGTACAACAAACAATTGATGACTTTGCCAACTGTGCCAAACTTGCTCAGTATGCGGGCTATGATGGTGTAGAAATCATGGGCTCTGAAGGTTATTTAATTAATGAGTTTATTGCAGCTCGTACGAATCATCGTGATGATGAATGGGGCGGTAGTTACGAAAATCGTATTCGCTTTCCTATCGAAATTGTAAAGCGTACCCGTGAATTAGTAGGTGAAAACTTTATCATCATTTATCGTCTATCTATGCTTGATTTAGTTGAAGGCGGCTCAAGTTTTGATGAAGTGATTCAGCTGGCAAAAGAAATTGAAAAAGCTGGTGCAACAATTATCAATACTGGTATTGGTTGGCATGAGGCGCGTATTCCAACTATTGCGACTAAAGTGCCACGTGCTGCATTTACTTGGGTGACTGAAAAGCTTAAAGGTGAAGTTTCTATTCCTTTAATTACTTCTAACCGAATCAATACGCCTGAAATGGCTGAGCATGTATTGGCATCGGGTCATGCTGATATGGTGTCTATGGCACGACCAATGCTAGCTGATGCTGAGTTTGTTTTGAAAGCAAGTGAAGGCCGTAGTGATGAAATTAATACTTGTATTGGGTGCAACCAAGCTTGTTTAGATCATATTTTCTCAATGAAAATCGCAACCTGTTTAGTCAACCCTCGCGCGTGTTATGAAACTGAACTGATTTTTAAAGAAGCTCAGGTTAAAAAGAATATCGCTGTGATTGGTGCGGGGCCTGCGGGCTTAAGTTTTGCAGTATATGCAGCCGATCGCGGGCATCAAGTTAAAGTTTTTGAAGCAAGTCATCAAATTGGTGGTCAATTTAATATCGCAAAAACAGTTCCTGGAAAAGAAGAATTCTACGAAACTTTACGCTACTTTAGCCGTCAAATTGAATTGCGACCAAACATTGAACTTGTACTAAATCATCAAGCGACTTATGACGAATTAAGCCAAGCAAATTTTGATGAAATTGTAGTTGCAACAGGCGTGACGCCTCGTCAATTACAATTCGAGGGAATTGATCATCCTAAAGTGCTGAGCTATTTACAAGTTTTAAAAGAGCGTGTGCCAGTAGGACAACGTGTTGCCATTATTGGCGCAGGTGGTATTGGTTTCGACACAGCTGAATATCTTACTCACGAAGGTGAAAGTGGCAGTTTAAATCCAGAAAAGTTCTATGAAGAGTGGGGAATCGATACTCAATATGAACATGGGGGTGGCTTAAAGCAGCCAAATGTTGAGGCATCTGAAAGAGAAATTTATTTACTGCAACGTAAAACTGCTGCTGTAGGTGCTGGTTTAGGTAAAACAACAGGTTGGATTCATCGCACAGGACTTAAAAACCGTCAGGTCAAAATGTTTGCTGGTGTGCAATATGACAAAGTAGATGACCAAGGTTTACATATAACGATAGACGGGCAACCAAGTGTACTTGAGGTCGATCATGTTGTGATTTGTGCGGGGCAAGAGTCATTTACTGCAATGTATGATCAATTAAAAACAGATGGAAAAAATGTTCATTTAATTGGTGGTGCTAAAGAGGCAGGAGAGCTAGATGCAAAACGTGCAATACGCCAAGGCGCTGAATTAGCAGCAGTACTCTAAATTTTAAATGGGCATTTCTTTTAAAGAGAAATGTCCATTAATTCACTCGTCAAATTATAGGATAGAAATACAATGACACTTGAAACTACAAAACAGTCTTTAGAAAAATGGCATCAAATGGTTCAAGCCGGTAATTTGTCAGATCTAAATGATTTGCTGGCAGATGAGGTAGTTTTTCGCTCACCAGTTGCTTACAAACCTTATGAAGGAAAACAGGTTGTTTTCTTCATTCTTACCAATGTTATTCAAGTGTTCGAAAACTTTACCTATCATCGGGAGTTCTATACAGAAGATGGTGAAAATGTAGTACTTGAGTTTAGTGCCAATGTCAGTGGTAAATCATTAAAAGGTATTGATATGATCCGTTTTAATAACGAGGGCAAGATTATTGATTTTGAAGTAATGATCCGTCCAATGAGTGGCTTAGCAGCATTGGCTGAACAAATGGGTATAAGAATTGCCAAGTTTCAACCCCAATAATTTTAGTAAATAGCCTAAGTAATATAGAGATCAATAAAATGTGGTTAAAGCTTTCAACTGTTGCATTGTTGCCTGTCCTTTTTGTGCAGGGAACAAAGGTTCGTAAGAATACACCACGCTTGCTAGAAGCCAGTGGCGAAAGAGAAGGCATAGTGGGTAAGGGTAAACCCTTATCATTACTTATTTTGGGAGATTCTGCTGCTGCAGGTGTTGGAGTTGAAACCCAAAAAGATGCTTTATCTGGTGCGATTATTTCTGAATTGCAAAATCAATATTCAATACGCTGGAAACTGCATGCAAAAACAGGTAATACAACCAAGCAAGTTTTCCAAGCGGTACAGCATTTAGAGCAACAAAGTTACGATGTGGTTGTTACGTCGATAGGGGTTAATGATGTCACAAAACTAACTTCAGCAAGTTCATGGATAAAACAACAAAAACAATTATTTCAATATATACAGGCACGTTTTCAGCCTAAACTCATTATTGTGTCTGGTGTTCCGCCAATGCAACATTTTCCAGCTTTACCCAATCCATTGGCTTGGTTGTTTGGAAAATATGCGGAAAAAATGAATCAGACACTAGATAAATGGTTAGAATCACAAAACCAATTTAGATTCATTAAATATGATATTGAGAGTTTTCAAGCGATGAATTTGCCTATGGCAAGTGATGGCTTTCATCCGAGTAAAGAAATTTATGCAATTTGGGGACAGCAGGTTGCAGCATTAGTGCGGCAATCATTTAACTCATAATCAGAGGTCGTGATTGGAAATGGGCATATCTACTTTAAATAAAATTAAAGCTTTCGGTTCGGAATTGTTTGATTCAGTATTAGGTGCTGAACAACCAAAAATCTATTATGACCCAAATGGGAAAATAAAAGATATTCTAGATAAATTGCCCCAGCTCAAGCAAAAATATCGTCCTACACCGTGGTTAAGCAATAATCATGTTCATCTTTTGTACTTTGATATTATTAGAAAAAAAACCATTAAACTTGAATATGATCGAATTGATCAGCTCACCATGAAAGATGGTGGCGTAACTGCCATCGCGTGGTATGGGTATGATCTCCCTGCAGATACTCCAACAGTTGTTATTATGCATACCATTACAGGAACACCTGAAAGTATGCGTGAACTTGTGAAAGATATACATCATTATACGGGTTGGAGAATAGCGTTATGCTTACGCCGTGGGCATGCTGGTTTACCTATGCCTGTACCACAGATCTCTCTTTTTGGGTCAACGAGCGATCTTAAAGAGCAACTTGCACATATCCAAAACCTGTTTCCAAAATCAGATTTATACGCCGTAGGTTCCTCTGCGGGAACAGGGTTATTGGTTCGTTATTTGGGTGAGCAAGGCGCAGATACACCATTTAAAGCTGCTTTTGCAATGTGTCCAGGCTACAACACGGAGATTGGCTTTAAGAATGTTCATCCGTTTTATAGCAAAATGATGACCAAAAAGTTATTTAAATATTTTATTCATCCTTATCAAACTACATGGAACCAACTTTCTTCTATAGAGAAAGTTCTAGCGACCACAAGTCTAGAAGAATTTGAAAAAGAATATTTTGAAATGGCTGGCTTTGAGGATTATCAAAGTTATTGCCAAGCTATTAATCCAATTTATGTATTTGAGAATGTCAAAATTCCATTGATGATTCTTAATGCTGAGGATGATCCTGTCTGTTCTATTAAAAATTTGGAACCTTATAAAGAAACGATTCAGCAAATGAGTAATATTGCGGTAATCACTACAAAAAAAGGAAGTCATTGTGGCTTCTATGAAGGTTGGAAAAGCACCTCCTGGGCTGCCAAATTAATCTCAAATTATTTTATGGTCGAACATAAGCAATAACGGTAAATTTGCAATAAGTTAAATAAAGCCCATTCAACAGATGGGCTTTATGATTTTATTTGGTCAAGATAAAAGTAAATTGGGATCTTTTAGTCCAATTTTGATTTTCGTGCTGGCAACAAGGTCTTTTTCGTCTGTCTGGTTGGGATGAAAATCAAAGCGATAATAATCAAAAAATTTAGGGGTCAATGCTCTATATTGTTTATTAGCAAAACTAAAGAACTTACGCCAAGATTTAAAATTGAGAAGTTGATGATCTCGCTTCATTAAAATAAATTGATAAATTGTTGAAAAGGCCGTAATTAAAAATAGACTTAAAGTAAAAACTGTAATGCGCGGAAGGTAGGCGCTTAAGCCGCTTCCATATAAATGTTGATAGAGATCAAAGGCAACAGCTTTATGTTCTGTTTCTTCAATACTGTGCCATAGCCACAAATTACGTATAGTTGAGTCTGTCATTAACTCATTAACAGATTCCATCATGCTAACCACGAGTACTGCTGTGTAGTGTTCTAGACCTACGGTTACAAGCAAATTCCATTTTTTACTAAAAACTTTTTCAATCGTTTTTAAAACGATGCCAGTTACTTTTTCTAAAGATTGAGGATCTAAGCCATATTGCTGTGCACTTACATGAAAAGCATGATGTTCTTTAGAGTGCATAGCTTCTTGGCCAATAAAAGCACTGATTTCACGATCTAAAATTTCATTCGACTTTGCTTTTGCGCGTAAAGCTCGAACAGAGCGAACGAAATATGATTCACCTTCAGGAAACAACGTAGATAAGCCCGTAAAATAGTGGGTGAAAGTTGGTTCGTTGTTACACCAGTAACGAGGTGTATTTTCAAAATTATAGTCCATACGACGGACCGGAAATGAGGCAGGCACACGGTTTAATACAGTATTCATTTTAAGCTCCAATCTTCTTTTAATTAGAGTTCCAAAAAGGAACTTGATAAAAAACTACATCGCTCTATATCTATCGTCAATGCTTTTTTAGGTAGAAAAAATAGATTGTCCTTAATTGATATCTAAGGAAACTTTAAAGATAAATAGTAAGAAAAATTAAAACTTATTACTGAATTGATAATTTGAATAATAATTAAAAAGCCCAAACCGATGGTTCAATTTGGGCATATTCGAGTAAGAACTTAGTTTTTAAGCGCTGGAGTAGCAGCAGCAATTGCAGCGGCAACAGCATCATCTTCAGTTTGAGATGGTTCAGCAGGCTTAGCTGGTTTTGACTGAACCTTTTCAGGTTTTGGCTCTGCTTTTGGCTCAGGCTTAGGTTCAGGTTTTGGTTTCGGCTCTACTTTAGGTTCTGCTTTAGGTTGCTCAGAAACTGTTGTTTGTGAACCTTGATCAGGTTGGGCAGGGCGAGTTTCACGGCGAATTTCAGTTGTCGTATTCGCTGTTTCTTCACGGTGAACTTCAACTTGCGGTGGTTCCTGAGTTTGAGCTTCTTCAGTTTGCACACTTTCTAAAGACTCAAATTTTGCAGGTTCAGCAGGTTTAGGTTCTGAAACAGCAGTTTCAACCTTTTCTTGCTCTTCTTCTTTAGGTGTTTCTTTTTTGACACATGCGGTTAACAATAGTCCAGCAGCAATTGCAGCACAGATTAAAAGTTTTTTATTTGCCATTGTCCTAAACAACATTTAATTGAGGAGCTGGCATTATAACAGCAAAAGAGAATGAAAAAATCATGTGAGATTGACCTAATTTTTTATTAAAAATGCTGATAGAATAGCCAGTTGTTTAATGATCTTTGAATTGATGCGGTTTGACTTTGCTTTATAGGGGCAGAGTACAGTAAAATTGCCAAACATTGTAGGCCGATTTCGGCTTGATTGTACGAGAAACTTAATGACCCATTTTATTTTTGTCACTGGTGGTGTAGTTTCATCGCTAGGTAAAGGTATTTCTGCTGCTTCAGTTGCTGCACTTTTGGAAGCCCGTGGCTTAAAAGTCACAATGGTTAAAATGGATCCCTACATTAATGTCGATCCAGGGACAATGAGCCCTTTCCAACATGGTGAAGTTTTTGTCACAGAGGATGGTGCCGAAACTGATCTAGACTTGGGTTATTACGAACGTTTCTTACGTCGTGCGAAAATGACCAAACTTAATAACTTTACCAGTGGTCGTGTATATCAGGACGTTTTAAACAAAGAACGTCGTGGTGACTATCTTGGTGGTACAGTTCAAGTTATTCCACATATTACTGACAACATTAAAGAACGCGTACTTCGCGCAGGTGAAGGCTACGATGTTGCTATCGTAGAAATTGGCGGTACGGTAGGTGATATCGAATCATTACCGTTTATGGAATCAGTTCGTCAGTTAATGGTTGAGCTTGGTCATAAAAGAACCATGCTTATGCATTTAACTTTGTTGCCATATATCAAATCTGCAGCAGAGCTTAAGACAAAACCAACTCAACACTCTGTAAAAGAGTTGCTTTCAATTGGTATTCAGCCAGATATTCTTATCTGCCGTACTGAATATGATGTTGATGCAGACACGAAACGTAAAATTGCTCTATTCACTAACGTAGAAGCACGTGCTGTTGTGGTATGTAAAGATGCGAAAACCATCTATCAAATTCCACGTGGTTTCTATGAGCAAAATGTAGATGACCTCATTTGTGAACGTTTTGGTTTCAATGATTTACCAGAAGCTGACCTAACTGATTGGGATAATGTAGTAGAAGCATTACTTAATCCAGAATTCACGGTACGTGTAGCAATGGTTGGTAAATATGTTGAATTACCAGATGCTTATAAATCTGTGAATGAAGCATTATTACATGCTGGTATCAAAAATCGTGTGAAAGTACAGATTGACTATGTCAATGCTGAAGAGCTTGAAAGCCAAGATGTTTCTATTTTGCAAACAGCTGACGCAATCTTAGTCCCAGGTGGCTTTGGTGAACGTGGTACTGAAGGCAAAATGAAAGCTATTCAATACGCACGTGAAAACAAAATCCCATTTTTGGGTATTTGTTTAGGTATGCAATTGGCTGTAATCGAATATGCCCGTCATGTTGCTGCTATGCCAGAAGCATCTTCTACTGAGTTCAACCGTTCTACAAAATATCCATTGATTGGTTTAATTACTGAATGGTTAGATGAGCGCGGTGAATTACAACAACGTAGCCTTGAGTCTGACTTAGGTGGAACAATGCGTTTAGGTGCACAAAAATCAGAATTGGTTGAAGGCACAAAAACACGTGAAGTCTACGGTAAAGCTGAAATTACTGAGCGTCATCGTCACCGTTATGAAATGAATAACCGTTTCATCGAGTCGATTGAACAAGCTGGTATGAAGATTTCAGGTTACTCTTCAGCACAACATTTAGTTGAAACTGTAGAAATTCCTGAACATCCTTGGTTTATTGCTGTACAATTCCACCCGGAATTTACAAGTTCACCACGTGATGGACATCCATTATTTGCTAGTTTTATTGACGCTGCAAAAACACAGCATCAAAAAAGTAAATAATGCGATTTTAAATAAACTGGGAAAGTTTAAATGTCACAATTAAAACCACAAGAAGTTGTACGTTTAGGCGATATACAAATGGCAAATCATTTGCCATTTGTATTATTTGGCGGAATGAACGTACTTGAATCAAAAGATTTAGCTTTTGAAATTGCAGAAACTTATGTTGATATTTGCAAACGCTTAGATATTCCTTATGTATTTAAAGCGAGTTTCGATAAAGCAAATCGTTCTAGTCTGCATTCATTCCGTGGTCCTGGACTTGAAAAAGGTATCGAATGGTTAGGTGATATTAAAAAACATTTTAATGTTCCTATCATTACTGATGTGCATGAGCCATATCAAGCTGCACCTGTTGCAGAAGTAGCCGATATTATTCAGTTACCCGCATTCTTAAGTCGTCAAACTGATCTTGTTGAAGCGATGGCGAAAACACAGGCTATTATTAACATTAAGAAAGCCCAGTTTTTAGCACCTCATGAAATGCGTCATATCCTGCATAAATGTTTAGAAGCAGGAAACGACAAACTTATTCTTTGTGAACGTGGTTCGGCATTCGGGTATAACAATCTTGTTGTAGATATGCTCGGCTTTGACACCATGAAAGAAATGAATGTGCCAGTTTTCTTTGACGTGACACATGCGTTACAAACCCCTGGTGGTCGTTCTGACTCAGCAGGTGGTCGTCGTGCTCAAATTACAACTTTAGCACGCGCAGGAATGGCAACTGGTTTGGCTGGATTGTTCTTGGAAGCTCATCCAGACCCAGAACATGCAAAATGCGATGGACCTTGTGCATTACGTATGTCGCAACTTGAACCATTCTTGGCACAAATAAAAGAATTGGATACTTTAGTTAAAGGATTCAAAAAGTTAGACACCCATTGAGTTGTTTTATAACCCTTACGCTGCTTTAACCGCAGCTCATATTCATTCAAAGAGGAATTGTTCATGAGCCAAATCGTTGACATTCGTGCACGTGAAATTTTGGACTCTCGTGGTAACCCAACCATCGAAGCAGACGTAATTTTAGAATCTGGGGTTGTTGGTCGTGCATGTGCACCATCTGGTGCTTCAACTGGTTCTCGTGAAGCTTTAGAACTTCGTGACGGTGATAAATCACGTTACTTAGGTAAAGGCGTTCGTACAGCAGTTAACAATGTAAACACATTGATTCGTGATGCTTTGTTGGGTAAATCAGTTTTTGAGCAAAAAGACATTGATAACACAATGATTGCGCTTGACGGTACTGAAAACAAAGAAAAATTAGGTGCTAACGCAACTTTGGCTGTTTCATTGGCTGCGGCGCGTGCTGCTGCTGAAGAAAAGAAACTTCCTCTTTTCCAATACATCGCAGATCTTCGCGGTCAAACAATTTTGACAATGCCTGTACCGATGATGAACATCTTAAATGGTGGTGAGCATGCGGACAACACTGTTGATATTCAAGAGTTCATGATCGAGCCTGTAGGTTTTACTTCATTTGCTGAAGCTTTACGTGCGGGTGCTGAAGTATTCCATTCTTTAAAATCAGTTTTAAAGAAACAAGGTTTGAATACTGCTGTAGGTGATGAAGGTGGTTTTGCTCCTAACTTGCGTTCTAACGAAGAAGCAATTCAAATCATTTTACAAGCAATTGAATTGACTGGTTATAAAGCTGGTTCAGATATGATGCTTGCATTAGACTGCGCATCTTCAGAATTCTACAAAAACGGTCAATACGTTTTAGAAGGTGAAGGTAATCGTGCATTTACAAGCCATCAGTTTGCAGATTACTTAGCTGGTCTTGTAAATCAATATCCAATTATCTCGATCGAAGATGGTTTGGATGAATCTGATTGGGAAGGCTGGAGCTACTTGACTTCAATCCTTGGCGATAAAATCCAATTGGTTGGTGATGACTTGTTCGTAACTAATCCTAAGATTTTACAACGTGGTATTGATGAGAAGGTTGGTAACTCAATCTTAATTAAATACAACCAGATCGGTACTTTAACTGAAACTTTAGATGCGATCTATCTTGCTAAAGCAAATGGTTATTCGACTGTTATTTCTCACCGTTCTGGTGAAACAGAAGATTCTACTATTGCTGACTTAGCAGTAGGTACAGCAGCTGGTCAAATCAAGACTGGTTCACTTTGCCGTTCTGACCGTGTTTCTAAGTACAACCAATTACTTCGTATTGAAGAATTGACTAAAGCTGCTTACCGCGGTAAAGCTGAGTTTAAAGGTTTAAACTAATCTTTAAATAAAAAGTTAAAATTAATTTTTTAACATTTTAAGGTGCTTTTTTCTGTTTTTAATAGGGAATAGCACCTTTTTTATTATCCTAATCGGCGTGTTTTCAAAGATTCAGCCCAACTATGATGCTTGCAGCGGGTACATTCTTGATCAATCTTATTTAAAATTTTAGTTTCACCACATTTCATACATGAATAAAAAGTATTAAGTTTAAGTACATCGGCTTTACAGTAGGCATCAGGGAATAATGGCAGGCCCCATCTGACATCTTCATCCTCATAATAAAGTAAACTCAAAATGCCGTCGGATTCCAACAAAGCTGTTCTCACTTGCCCAAGATGTTCAACATTTTGCTGACGCATTTCCGAGAAAAATTCATCATGTGAATATGTTTGTTTCTGGAAATCTTTGTAGACTAAAAGACCTTCTTTAACTACACATAAAGCTTTCCCTTCCAGTAAATCCTCAATTTTTTTATTCTTCACCATGGCCCAGGTTACAAGTCGGTATAGAAAAAGAATAGCCATAAAAGCTACTAAAGCATGGGCAATAGGTAAGTCCTTAGTGAACATCGGGTCACCAGCGGCTGAACCTAAACATAAAATAATGGCAAGTTCAAAAAGTGAAAGCTGACGAATTCCTCTTTTACCCGATAACCTTAAAAAACTGATAATAATAATAAACATCACAAAACAGCGAACTAAAATTTCTAAAACAAACTTCCAAGTCGTATCGCCGATGAAAATATTAAAAAAATCCATTTTTTTCTCCTTATTAAAATAGTTAGAAGAAATCCTTGTAAAATTTTTACCAAAGTAAAAAATAAAAAAATATACATTTTAAGTAGTTATTAGTTAAAAATTAGAAATATATGTGATTTTGTATGAATCTCACGTTTAAAAAATTATGAAGGAGGCTGTAAAGTTGTGCGAGATAATATTTGCAATAGAGTGGGAGGCGCATTAGAAACTATATTCCAAAGCGTGCTTACTTATTGTTAAATAAATTAAGCGGAATAACGGTGCAAGCTATAAATATGGTAGATCATAAGAATAAGAAGATAGATTAATGACAATCAGAGGTATAAGGGATCGCGTCTAAACGTGTCTGAAAAATAGAAGAGTTCATAACGTTTTTATACATTTGCTGATATGTTTTTTTGTGGTCTTCTATGTTGTGATAATCGATAATTTCTTGGAGTTTATCTTTATACTCTATATGTCCAGCATGGAACATTGCTGCGTAGTGGCCCCATAAAGCATATTGATATCTCAAAGCAGCTTTGGGGATTAAATTTATCTCATTTAAGTAACTATTAGCGGTTTTTTCATAACATGCTTTTATTTCATGTGCATCTTTTTTCATTTTACTCAAGAAAATACATTGCATCTCTTGTAGTTTTGAACTTTCTGTTTTAGCGAGTATTTTTTCTGTGACGATATAAGCTTCATTTAGACAACCTAAATGTACAAGTATTTTACGTTTAGTTTTTAAAATATTTAAGTTGTCATCACTAGATGGCATCTTTTTTAATAAAGTTTTTAATTTTAAATGAGCTGTGGCTTGGTCTTGTTTAGTACCTAATTTATAAATAATATCATTATATTCATATATATAGGTGTTAATTGGTTTATATTGCTTTTGAATATCCTCCATATAAATTATTTTTGATGGACTATCATCTGTAGGATTATTACAAGCGCTTAAACCTATGCTTACTAAAGAAAATACTAAAACTTTATACACTACAACTTATACCTTTATTCTCTTTTATGAGATTTGAGAAGAATAATAAAATATAAAAGAAAATACTGTTTAGTTTGTTATTTTTGAGTTAGTCCTAAGACTGTTCTTAACATTGTATTCATTAATCTGAGGAGTAATAAATTTAAAAGATCTGATAATTAAGCAAGATTGGTAGGGAATGAGGGATATAAATAATTAGAACTATTGATAATTCGTTCTAAACAAATAGGAATAATTATTAATATATTGTTGATAACAATTATCATTCGTGTTAGTTTTTGTGCCGAACTTTTGCTGTTATGTAACCTACAAAAAGCAGTAAAAGACTAGGGATCTCGCACAGCACACTCGTTATTATGGAATTTTCTTATGTACACTTCGCCCTTTGGAAAAGTATTTAGAGCTCATCCTTTAGCATTTGCTATGGCTTTAACTGTTCCTTCATTTGTTTATGCAGATGAGAAAAATGGTACAGCCACTTTAGAAACGATAAAAGTACAAGCAGAACAAGAAAATTCCGCTGTTACCGAAGGTTCGGGCAGTTACACAGCTAAAAGCGCAAATACTTCTACAAAATTAAATTTATCACTTCGTGAAACACCTCAATCGGTCAAAGTTTTAACTCGTGAATATTTAGATGATCGAAAAATCGATTCTTTTCAAGATTTAATGAACAATATTACGGGTGTTTCAACTTCACGTACCGATGAGCGCCAAAAAGCTTATGCACGTGGTTTTGAGGTGGATTATTATTTGCTGGATGGAATGCCGAGTACAACCAACTTAAGTATAGGTGATCTTGATCTAGATATTTATGATCGTGTCGAAGTCGTTAAGGGGGCTAGTGGCTTAACTACAGGTGCGGGAAACCCCGCAATGGCCCTCAATATGATTCGTAAGCATGCTAATGCTAAAGAACTTACTGGAAATGTCAGTACATCATTAGGTTCATGGAACTCTTGGAGTAGCTCAGCAGATGTTTCCACGCCATTTAATGCAGATGGATCATTGCGTGGCCGCATGTTTGTAAAACATTCTGATGAAAAATCATTTATGGATTTTTATGAGAAAGAACGCAATGTATTTTATGGTGCCCTTGATTATGATCTGAGCGATAAAACTAGTATGTCGCTTGGGGCAACTTATCAAGAGTTACATCGTGACGGTATCCGTTGGGGCGGAACACCTGCTTTTTATACTGATGGGACTCGTACCAATTTTTCTAGAAGCTTAACAGTAAGTGCACCTTGGACATATTGGGATGTAAATACAACAGCAGTATTTGCAAACTTAAAACAGAATTTATTTAATGACGTTAATTTGAATGTTACTTATACCTTCCGTAAAGAAGATACAGCTTCTATGTTGTTGTATACTGCTGGAAAAGTAGACAAGGCAACCAATACCAGTCCATTAAAAAATGAAGAGGACAAGGATAATGTCTCAGTATATGGCGCAAAAGCTGCAAATGAAGAAAACAATATTGATATTTTTATCAATGCACCATTTACGCTTTTTAATCGTCCGCAAGAAATCATTATTGGTGGATCTTGGAATAAAAATGAGAAAACAAAGGATATTTTTGGTGGATCTAACACAAACCAAGACATTGAAAAGTATTTAGGTGGACCACTTAACTATAATGATATGGCTCAAGAGTTGCTTCAGCCTGTTGTTTTAAACGGTAAAAATGCGCTGAATGAAACCACACAAACTGCTGCTTATGTTGCTGGTAAATTTCAGATTCTGGATCCTTTAAAAGTTATTGCTGGGGCACGTTTATCTAACTGGAAATATAAGTCTGAGAATGATAAAGGTAACCGTGAATTTAACAATGAATTAGCACCATATGTTGGCGCTATTTATGATTTTGCCCAAGATCATTCTGTGTATGCGAGTTATACAGAAATTTTCAAACCTCAAGAACGTAAAGATGTAAGTGATCAATATATTGATCCGATTACAGGTAAGAGTTATGAGGCCGGTTTAAAGAGTGAATGGTTTGGAGGGCGGTTAAATACGGCATTGTCAGTATTCCGAATAGAACAATCTAATTTTGCTGAGTTGATCCCGGGAGTATTTATTGTCCGCAATGGTACACAAACTACAGAGCAGGCCTATCGCGCTGTAGATGGGGTTAAAAGTAAAGGTTTTGAGTTTGAAGTTGATGGCGAGATTAATGACAATTGGGGTATTAACTTTGGTATTGCTAATTTTGAAGCAAAAGATGCACAAGGCACAAAGGTTAATACGACAAACTCTCGAACAACCTCGAATCTATTTGTTAAGTACAAACTTGATCAATGGAGTGCAGGACTAGGTTTAAATTATAAGAGTAAATACTATACGGGTAGTGGAAGCTCTCGTATTGAGCAAGATGCGTATGTTTTAGCAAGTGCGATGCTTGGCTATCAGGTAGATAAAAATATTAAACTTCAATTCAACATCGATAATATTTTTGATGAGAAATATTATGAAGGTATTGGTGACAACTCAATGAATTGGGGCACACCACGAAATGCAACGGTGAGTGTTCGTTATAACTTTTAATTACGGGCTCATTTAAATCTCTATTGAAAAGTCCTCTTGGGAGGACTTTTCTCTATTTATTCAACATAATTTCTTGATACGCAGAATAGCTTTTATATACATAGAGTGATTTATAAGCAGTTGTACTTATAAATATGATTTCCCTTTCAAATTCCATTCATTTTTGACAAAATGAAACATGTCACAATGGTCAATTTAAAGTAACATGTGCATTAATAGTTTTGCACTGATTTTGCAGGAATTTTGCATGCTCTTTTTAAATTGTTATACAATACAAAAGCTTAATCAAAGTTTTTAATTAAAACTCTTAATGATATGTTAGAAGTATTTCGATCCACTTCAAGCAAACTGATATTGCTACTTGTTATTGTTTTAGTAGCTATACTGCAATATCAATTTTGGTTAGGTGAGGGTGGCTATCTCCCTCATCAGGCTCTCATGCAACAAATTCAGCAACAAGCTGAAGTTAATGAAGAGCTTAAAGAACGAAACCGTATTTTGGCAGCAGAGGTTTTTGACCTGAAAAATGGTACAGAAGCAATAGAAGAACATGCACGCCTTGATCTAGGTTTAGTTAAACCACATGAGACATTTGTTCAAATGAGTACAATTAGTACCCATTACAAGCCTATTTATATTGACCCGAACGCTAAAGTTGATTTGGAAACGAATGAGACACCTGCATCCCCAGATATCCCAGACTAAATTATGGGCAGTTATTCCCGCTGCAGGATCAGGAAGTCGATTTTCTAAAACTGAATTGAAGCAGTATCAATATATTCAGAATACGACTGTTTTAGAGCATACTGTTCGGCGTATAAGTCAACTTCCATTAGATGGTTATATTTTGGCAATCGGTGCCCAAGATACCTTTGCCCCAACTCTTGCATTTCAAAATATAGATAAGGCGCAATTTTGTACGGGTGGGGCGGAACGAGTTCATTCGGTATTAAACGCTTTAAATCATCTTTTAACTTTTGCCGATGAAAATGATTGGGTACTTGTTCATGATGCCGCACGTCCTTGTGTAACAATTGACTGTTTAAATACCCTTGTTCAAACAGCAGTTGAGTCAAATCATAGTGCTATTTTAGCGATTCCCGTTCGTGACACGTTAAAGCAGGTTAAGTCAGGCAATCAAATTGATAAAACAGTTAGCCGTGATTTCTTATGGCAAGCTCAAACTCCTCAAATTACTAAAATCGGTAAACTAAAAAAAGCAATTGAACATGCTTTAGAAAATAACGTCACTATTACCGATGAGGCAAGTGCACTTGAGTATATGGGTGAAACTGTACAGGTCGTAATGGGGCGTTCGGATAATATAAAAATTACCTATCCCGATGACTTAGAGCTTGCACGTTTAATTCTTCAGTCTCAATCTTAGTTGCCTCTTTTTGTATTTGCTTAGAAGAGAAAATATCTAAGCAAATCCATCTACATATCTCTTTATAAGATCTCATATTCTTTTACATTGATCAGTCCCACCATCTAGCAGGATGATACGAGTACTTTAGATAATGTTCGATCATCGAACAAAAAACATTTATACCGAACAAAACTATAGTCTGATAACTAGATCAAATTATAAAAATTATCAAGAATGTTTAGAAAGGGAAATCTAAGGGAAACACTCGGGATTGAGTGAAATATTTATCTATTCTTCTCGCTTCAGTGTGCCTACCTCTCTTACCTATCTCTTCTTCAATGAGCACAATGGAGTTGTCTAATGATTGACAAAAGTAAGTCCTCACTAAGCGAGGCACTATCGCAGATTAAGGATGGTGCAACCATTCTGATTGGTGGTTTTGGTACTGCAGGACAACCCGCTGAACTCATTGACGGACTGATTGAACTGGGTGTCAAAGATTTAACCATTGTCAGCAACAATGCCGGTAACGGTGATTACGGTCTGGCGAAACTGCTTAAAGCCGGTTCAGTTAAAAAAGTGATTTGTTCTTTCCCACGTCAGTCCGATTCTTATGTGTTTGATGAACTGTACCGTGCCGGAAAGGTCGAACTTGAAGTGGTGCCGCAAGGCAATCTGGCTTGCCGTATTCAGGCAGCCGGTATGGGACTTGGAGCTGTGTTTACCCCAACAGGCTTTGGAACACTATTGGCTGAAGGCAAAGAAACCCGCCAGATTGATGGCAAAGATTATGTACTTGAATATCCGATCAAGGCTGACTTTGCCTTGATTAAAGCTTACAAGGGCGACCGCTGGGGCAATCTGGTTTACCGTAAATCTGCACGTAACTTTGGCCCGATCATGGCGATGGCTGCTGATGTCACCATTGCTCAGGTGTCTGAGGTGGTTGAGCTAGGTGGATTAGATCCGGAACATATCATCACCCCAGGTATCTTCGTACAGCATGTTGTACAAGTCGCGCCTGCACAGTAAGCAATAAGGAGAAATAACATGAGCTACCAGAAACTCAGCCGTGACCAGATTGCAAAACGTGTGGCACAAGATATTCCAGATGGCGCCTATGTGAACTTAGGTATTGGCTTACCGACCAAGATTGCAAGCTACCTACCGAATGACAAAGATATTTTCCTTCATTCCGAAAATGGCTTGTTAGCCTTTGGCCCACCACCGGCGGCAGGTGAAGAAGACCCTGAACTGATTAATGCGGGTAAAGAGTTTGTGACCATGCTTGAAGGCGGCAGCTTTTTTCATCATGGCGATTCATTTGCGATGATGCGTGGTGGTCACCTTGATATTGCGGTGCTTGGCGCCTTTCAGGTTGCAGCGAATGGTGATTTGGCGAACTGGCACACGGGTGCACCGGATGCGATTCCTGCGGTAGGTGGTGCGATGGATTTGGCTGTAGGTGCTAAAAAAGTATTTATCACTACAGACCATGTGACCAAACAAGGTGAGCCAAAGATTGTGGCTGAGCTCACTTATCCAGTAACGGGTAAGCAATGTGTGGATCGTATATACACCGACCTGTGTGTGATTGATGTGACTAAAGATGGTTTAAAGGTGCTTGAGAAAGTTGAAGGTCTAAGCTTTGATGAGTTGCAGGCTTTAACTGGTGCAACTTTGATTGATGCCACTCAAGGGTAAGGAAGTAGGCAAATGACATTAAAAAACGCTTATATCATCGATGCCATCCGTACTCCATTCGGCCGTTATGCCGGTGGCCTTGCTCCTGTCCGTGCCGATGACCTTGGCGCTGTGCCGATTAAAGCACTTATGCAGCGTAACCCAAATGTAGATTGGGAACAGGTCGATGATGTGATCTATGGCTGTGCGAACCAAGCCGGTGAAGATAACCGTAATGTCGGCCGTATGTCAGCACTGCTTGCAGGTTTACCGTATCAGGTGCCTGCAACGACTATTAACCGTCTCTGTGGTTCCTCACTCGATGCCATTGCCATTGCTGCCCGTGCCATTAAAGCAGGTGAAGCGAACTTGGTGATTGCAGGTGGTGTGGAAAGCATGAGCCGTGCACCCTATGTGATGGGTAAGTCTGACAGCGCTTTTGGCCGTAACCAGAAGATCGAAGATACCACCATGGGCTGGCGTTTCATTAATCCGAAACTTAAAGAATTGTATGGTGTAGACACCATGCCCCAGACTGCCGAAAACGTGGCTGAACAGTTTAACGTCAATCGTGCAGATCAGGACCAGTTTGCCTTGGTGAGCCAACAACGCACCGCAAGCGCGCAAGCCAAAGGCTTTTTTTCTAAAGAAATCGTAGCAGTTGAAATCCCTCAGCGTAAGGGGGATGCTGTTGTGATTGATACCGATGAACATCCACGTGCATC
>NZ_JAHPTU010000033.1:0-525 GCF_025514355.1 Acinetobacter sp. WU_MDCI_Abxe161 | reverse complement strand
GATCCATCAGCAACTGTGGTGGTGACTGTAGATGGTGTTGACTATCCGGCAGTGAACAATGGTGATGGCACCTGGACCCTTGCAGACAATAGCTTGCCAACACTCGCGGACGGTCCGCACACCATTACCGTGACTGCAACAGATGCAGCAGGCAATGCAGGTACAGATACTGCAGTGGTGACCATTGATACTAGCGTTCCAGTAGTATCTTTAGATGATGTGGTTACTAATGATACGACTCCTGCTTTAACAGGGGCGATTAATGACCCAACAGCAACCGTGGTTGTGACTGTGGATGGTGTGGACTATCCAGCGACAAACAATGGCGATGGTACTTGGACGCTTGCAGACAATACACTGCCTGCATTAACAGACGGCCCACATACAGTGACTGTAACTGCAACTGATCCAGCTGGAAATACAGCTACAGATACAGCGACGCTTACTATTGATACCGTACCTGCAGACCTGATCGGTGCGATCACGATTCCTGAAGACTTAAATGGCGACGGTATCTTAAATGCA
>NZ_JAHPTU010000032.1:0-1050 GCF_025514355.1 Acinetobacter sp. WU_MDCI_Abxe161 | reverse complement strand
AGTGGTCTCTTTTTCATTTTTAGATCGCTGCTTTGGTCATCTCACCATTGACCAGTCTTAAAATCTGCAATGGGTTGCTGTCTTTTAAGGCTTCCGGCAACAAACTTTGCGGGTAGTTCTGGTAACAGACTGGGCGTAAATAACGGTCAATGGCCAAAGTTCCAACTGAAGTACCTCTTGCATCTGAGGTTGCTGGGTATGGTCCGCCGTGCACCATGGCATCGCACACCTCAACACCCGTTGGATAACCATTTATAAGTAATCGGCCTGCTTTTTCTTCTAGCACTGGAACCACATCTGCAAATTCGGTTAAGTCTGCTTCATCGGCAATCAAAGTTGCTGTCAGCTGTCCATTCATACTTTGTAGCGCCTGAAGGAGCTGGGCTTTATCTTCAACCTCAATGATGACAGTCGCTGGCCCAAAGATTTCTTCTTGTAAAAGCTGATCACCTGCCAATAACAGCTCCACATCAGCTTTAAACAATTGTGGCTGTGCTTGATTGCCTTGCTGGGTTTGACCTGCCAAGTGTTTAATACCTTGGTGCTCGGTTAAATGCTCAAGACCAGCGGTATAGCTTTTTAAGGTTCCGGCATTCAGCATAGTCTGTGCAGGTTTGCCACCCATAATTTCAGTTAGGTTGTTAATGAGCTGGCTAAATTCAGCTGATTTAATACCCAAAATTAAACCCGGATTGGTACAGAACTGACCACAGCCTAAAACAACTGAGTCGGCCAAGTCCTGTGCAATTTTTTCACCACGGTTTTTTAAGGCTTCCGGCAACATCAGCATCGGGTTAATACTGCTCATTTCAGCAAAGACTGGAATCGGTTGTGGACGGGCTGCAGCCATGTCACATAAAGCACGTCCACCACGCAGTGAACCAGTAAATCCAACTGCTTGTATTAAAGGATGCTTAACCAGTGGCTCACCCACACCATTCCCATAGATCATGTTAAATACACCTTTAGGCATATTTGATTTTTCTACGGCGCGTTCAATTGCCTGAGCTACAAAGTCTGCTGTCGCCATGTGACCACTATGCGCTTTCA
>NZ_JAHPTU010000031.1:0-1179 GCF_025514355.1 Acinetobacter sp. WU_MDCI_Abxe161 | reverse complement strand
AAGTTTGAACGTAATAAGCCACACGTAAACGTGGGCACAATCGGTCACGTTGACCATGGTAAAACAACTTTAACTGCTGCGATTGCAACTATTTGTGCAAAAACTTACGGCGGTGAAGCGAAAGATTACTCACAAATCGACTCAGCACCTGAAGAAAAAGCACGTGGTATTACAATTAATACTTCACACGTAGAATACGATTCTCCAATTCGTCACTACGCGCACGTTGACTGCCCGGGCCACGCCGATTACGTTAAAAACATGATTACTGGTGCTGCTCAGATGGACGGCGCGATCCTTGTGTGTGCTGCGACTGACGGTCCAATGCCACAAACTCGTGAACACATCCTTCTTTCTCGTCAGGTTGGTGTACCTTACATCATCGTATTCTTGAACAAGTGTGACCTTGTTGATGATGAAGAATTACTTGAATTAGTAGAAATGGAAGTTCGTGAACTTCTTTCTACTTATGACTTCCCAGGTGATGACACTCCAGTTATCCGTGGTTCTGCGCTTAAAGCGTTGGAAGGTGATGCTGGTCAATATGGCGAGCCTTCAGTTCTTGCTCTTGTTGAAGCGCTTGACTCTTACATCCCAGAACCAGAACGTGCTATCGACAAAGCATTCTTAATGCCAATCGAAGACGTATTCTCAATTTCTGGTCGTGGTACTGTAGTAACAGGCCGTGTAGAAGCTGGTATCGTTAAAGTTGGTGAAGAAGTAGAGATCGTTGGTATTAAAGATACAGTTAAAACAACTGTAACTGGCGTAGAAATGTTCCGTAAACTTCTTGACGAAGGCCGTGCAGGTGAGAACTGTGGTATCTTACTTCGTGGTACTAAGCGTGAAGACGTACAACGTGGTCAAGTACTTGCTAAACCAGGTACAATCAAGCCGCACACTAAATTCGACGCAGAAGTATACGTACTTTCTAAAGAAGAAGGTGGTCGTCACACTCCATTCTTAAATGGTTACCGTCCACAGTTCTACTTCCGTACAACTGACGTAACTGGTGCAATCCAATTACAAGACGGCGTTGAAATGGTTATGCCAGGCGACAACGTTGAAATGTCAGTAGAATTAATCCACCCAATCGCAATGGACCCAGGTCTACGTTTTGCGATCCGTGAAGGTGGTCGTACTGTAGGTGCTGGTGTTGTTGCGAAAGTAACTGCATAA
>NZ_JAHPTU010000030.1:0-1269 GCF_025514355.1 Acinetobacter sp. WU_MDCI_Abxe161 | reverse complement strand
ATTTTACTGCCCAGAACGGATGATGTAATCAAACGCAGAGAGTGATGCTTTGGCGCCTTCACCTGTGGCAATAATGATTTGCTTGTAAGGTACTGTCGTACAGTCACCTGCAGCAAACACACCTTGAACATTGGTTTCGTTGCGGTCATTGACAATGATCTCGCCACGGTTGGTTAACTCAACTTCACTGTCTTTCAAGAAGTCGGTGTTTGGCAATAAACCAATCTGTACAAAGATCCCTGCAAGTTCTACCACATGCTCTTCATCAGTGGCACGGTCTTTATATTTAAGACCAGTCACTTGTGAGCCATCACCCATCACTTCTGTACTTAACGCATTCATAATCACAGTGGTGTTTGGCAAGCTATGCAATTTGTTTTGCAACACTTGATCCGCACGAAGTTTGGTATCGAATTCAACCAGAGTCACATGCTCAACAATCCCTGCAAGGTCAATCGCAGCTTCAACGCCTGAGTTACCGCCACCAATCACGGCAACACGTTTGCCTTTGAACAATGGACCATCACAGTGTGGGCAGTACGCGACACCACGGGTACGGTATTCTTGCTCACCCGGTACATTCATTTCTCTCCAACGTGCGCCTGTAGAAAGGATCACGGTTTTCGATTCAAGTTTCGCACCGTTTTCAAGTTCAACTTCAACCAAGCCATTTGCAGTTTGGTTGGCACCCGTGATTTTGCTCACGCGTTGCAGGTTCATGATGTCAACATCATATTCACGGACATGGGTTTCCATCTCGGCAGCAAACTTAGGACCTTGTGTCTTTTGCACAGATGTGAAGTTTTCAATGTCCATGGTATCCATGACCTGACCACCAAAACGTTCAGCTACGATACCGGTGTTAATGCCTTTACGTGCCGCATAGATCGCAGCTGTTGCACCCGCAGGCCCACCACCAATCACCAATACATCAAAGGCATCTTTAGCATTGAGTGCTGCTGCATCTTTTTCAGCAGAGTTGGTGTCAAGTTTCGCCACAATCTCTTCAAGGGTCATACGACCTTGACCAATGTGTTGGTTGTCTTGGAATACCATCGGTACAGCCATGATTTTGCGTTGTTCGACTTCGTCTTGGAAGAAGGAACCGTCAATCATGGTTGCCGTTGTGTTCGGGTTATAAATGGCAATCAGGTTAAGCGCCTGTACTACATCCGGACAGTTATGACAGCTTAGCGATACAAACACATCAAAGTTGGCTTTGAGGTTTAAGCCTTTAATCTGGTTGAGCACTTCATCTGACACTTTAGG